>JACIYH010000005.1 GCA_014360055.1 Bacillota bacterium
GCGCTCCATGCGGCAGGCGTCCGCGTCCTGCGGGAGAGCCCGGTGCTGGGGCGCCCGCGGGGTTTCTTCTGTGCGGTGGGCAACTGTTCGTCCTGCCTGATGGTGGTGGACGGGGTGCCCAACGTGCGGGTGTGCGTGGAGAAGCTGCGGGAGGGCATGCGCGTCGAGCGGCAGGTGGGCAAGGGCGACCTGCTCGGGATTGGGGCCGCAAAGACGGGCCGGCCCGCCGTCGGCGGGGCGATCCCGGGACCGCAGGGGTGCCGCCCGGATGGGTATGCGGGCGGCGCGGGGCCCGCGGAGGTCGGAGGGGGTGGCGGCAGTGCTTAACCCCCAGGTGATGGTGGTGGGTGCCGGGCCGGCGGGGATGTCGGCGGCCCTGGCGGCGGCCGACTGTGGGGTGAAGGTGCTGCTGGTGGACTTCTTCTCCCAGCCGGGCGGCCAGCTGGTGAAGCAGACCCACAAGTTTTTCGGTTCGCGGGGGCAGTATGCGGGGGTGCGGGGGATCGAGATCGCCCGCATCCTGGGTGAGAAGGTGCGTTCCCATCCCCACATTGAGATGCTGCTTGATACCCAGGTGCTGGGGTACTACCCTGACGGGGTGCTCACCATGGAGCGCAGCGTCGATGGCGATTCCGAGTATCTGAAGGCCCGCCCCCGCCGCCTGGTGGTGTGTGCGGGGGCGTCGGAGAAGCCGCTGGCCTTCCCCGGCAACGACCTGCCGGGCGTCTACGGGGCGGGGGCGGTGCAGACGCTGATGAACGTGCACGGGGTGATGCCCGGGCGTCGGGCCGTCATGGTGGGGGCGGGGAACATCGGGCTCATCATCTCCTACCAGTTGCGGCAGGCGGGAGTGGAGGTGGCCGCGGTAGTGGAAGCGGCTCCGGTTATCGGAGGTTATGCCGTTCACGCCTCCAAGATCCGGCGGCTGGGTATCCCCATCCTGACTTCGCACTCGGTGAAGGAGGCCCATGGTGAGCGGGAGCTGGAGGCCGTGACGGTGTGGCGGGTGGACGAAAGGTGGCAGGGGATTCCCGGTACGGAGCGCCGCTTCGAGGCCGACGTCCTCTGCCTGGCGGTGGGCCTCTCGCCCCTGGCGGAACTCCTGTGGCAGGCGGGCTGCCGCATGGCCTACGTACCCGAGTTGGGAGGTCACGTCCCCTGGCACGACGAGCACCAGCAGACCTCGGTGCCGGGTATATTCGTGGCTGGTGATGCCGCAGGGGTGGAGGAGGCCTCCTCGGCCATGGTGGCGGGGCGCATCGCCGGGCTGGCGGCGGCGGCTTCCCTGGGCGCCTGTCCCCGCTACCGGGAACTGGCCGGCGAAGCCCGAGCCCAGCTTGAGGCCCTGCGGGCGGGTCCTCCCGGTGAGAAGATCCGCAGGGGCCTGACCCGCCTGGAGGAGGTGGGGCGCCGTGTTCGGGCCGGATGATGCATCCGCGGCGGGGGTTGCGGCGGCAGGACGGGGTGATACCGTGGCGGGGACGGTGGCGCCGGCGGGCGCAGCTTCCGGGCAGTTGAGGAGGACGGGATTACCTGCTGTGGAGGACCTGGCGCGGGTGATACCTCCCCAGGAGGTGAGGCGCCGGGGTCCGGTGGCCGTCTTTGAGTGCTTTGAGCGTATCCCCTGCGACCCGTGCTACTGGTCGTGCAAGCGCGGGGCGGTGAAACCCTTCGGGGACATCAACGACCTGCCCGAAGTGGACTGGGAGCGGTGCAACGGCTGCGGGCTGTGCGTGGCCGCCTGCCCGGGTCTGGCCATATTCGTGGTGCACGAGGGCTACACGGACACCACTTCCCTCATCAAGCTCCCGTACGAGTTCCTGCCCTTGCCAGAGGTGGGGCAGGTGGTGGGGGCGCTTGACCGGGAGGGGACCCGGGTGGGGGAGGCGCGCGTGGTGCGCGTACAGAAGCCGCGGGAGAAGGTGGGCACCCCGGTGGTGTGGATTGAGGTGGAGCGAGACCTGGCCCACGTAGTTCGGAACATTGCCGTGGCCGGGGGTGAACGCGGTGAGTGAGGCTCAGGAGCGGGAGAAGATCTGTCAGCAGGCGGGCGCCGACCAGGATCGGACGGTGATCTGCCGCTGCGAGGACGTGACCCTGGGGGAGATCCGCCGTCTGATCGGCGAGGGCGTACACACTCTGGATGAGATCAAACGGCTGACGCGGGCGGGGATGGGTCTCTGCCAGGGCCGTACCTGCCGGCACCTCATCCTGCAGGAGGTATCGCGCCTGACCGGAGTCCCGGTGGAGGAGCTGACTCTGCCCACCTTCCGTCCTCCCACCCGTCCCGTCAAGCTGGGCGTTATCGCCCGTGCCGCCGCAGGGGCACGGCAGGATGCCGGCGCGGGCGTGCCCCACCCTGCCGCCGGGCGGGAGGCACTTCCGGTTGGGGGCGAGAGCCGTGGCTAGGACGGCCGACGCGGTGGTGGTGGGCGGCGGCATCCAGGGGGTGGCGGTGGCCTACCAGTTGGCGACCCGGGGTCTCCGGCCCCTTCTGGTGGAGCAGGGGTACCTGGCCTCGGGCTCTACGGGCCGGTGTGCGGCGGGTGTGAGGCAGCAGTGGGGCACGGAGATGAACGTGCTCCTGGCGCGGGCGAGCATCAAGATGTTCGAGCGGATGGAGGAGGAACTGGACTACCCCCGCGGGATTGAGTTCAAGCAGCGCGGGTACCTCATCCTGGCGTACCACGAGAGGCAGTGGGAGCAGTTCCTGCGCAACGTGGCCCTGCAGCGCTCCCTGGGGGTGCCGGTGGAGGTGCTGAGTCCGGAGGGGGCGCGGGAGATCGTGCCCTACCTCAACGTGGAAGGGGTGGTGGGCGCCACCTTCTGTCCCGAGGACGGGCACATCAACCCCTTCCGGGCGGTGGAGGCCTACGCGCAGGCGGCAGTGCGGCTGGGTGCGGAGATCTGGACCTTCACCCGGGTGACGGGCATTGTGGTGGAAGGTGGCCGGGTGGTGGCGGTACACACCACCCGGGGTGACATTTCCACCCCGGTGGTGGTGAACACGGCGGGTCCGTGGTCGGATCAGGTGGCGCGCATGGCGGGTCTGGAGATCCCCACCTACGCGCAGCGGCATCAGATCCTGGTGACGGAGCCGGTGGGACCCGTGCAGGGGCCCATGGTGATTTCCTTCTTCCACGGCCTGTACTGCCAGCAGACACCGCACGGGAGCTTCATCATGGGGCTGGGTGATCCCCACGAGCCCCGCAACCTGGACTGCGGGGCCACCTGGCGCTTTCTGGAGGAAATGGCGGCTGTCGTCACGAAGATGTTGCCACCGCTGGCCGAGTTACGGGTAGTGCGGCAGTGGGCGGGGTCTTACGACATGACGCCGGATGCCCAGCCTATCCTGGGGCCGGCGCCTGAGGTGGAGGGCTACTACTACTCGGTGGGGTTCTCGGGCCACGGTTTCATGCTGGCCCCCATGACGGGGAAGCTGCTGGCCCAACTCATCACGGGGGAGGAGCCTGACCTCCCCGTGGACCGGCTGGGGCCAACCCGGTTCGCCCGGGGTGAGTTGATACTGGAGCCCTCTGTGGTGTGAGCTTTCCCCCGGGCGGCCCGGGAGGGGCCACCGGGGGCTGCGGCGGAGCGTCCCTGCGCTGACGAAGGCACAACGCCAGCAAGGAGCGCGGCGAGCGCGAGGTGTGAGCGTGGCGGAGCAGGTCGCACGCACGGCCGACGTGGTGATCGTGGGAGGCGGGGTGCACGGTTGTGCCGTCGCCTATCACCTCTGCCGCCTGGGCGGCCTGAGGGTTTCCCTGTTCGAGCGAGGCTATCTGGCGGGCGGTGCCACCGGGCGGTCCGCCGCCGGCGTGCGCCACCAGTTCGGTACCGAGATCAATTGTCGCCTGGCCATCTGGAACATCCGCCTGCTGGAGGGCCTGGCGGAAGAGCTGGAATACCCGCACGACCTGGAATTCACCCAGGGCGGATACCTGTTGCTGGCGTACACGCCAGGTCAACTGGAGCAGTTTAAGCGCAACGTGGCCCTTCAGCGCAGCCTGGGTATCCCGTCGGAGATCCTCACACCGGAAGAGGTGGCCCGCGTGGCGCCTGCCCTTAACCTGGACGGGGTGCTGGGCGCCAGCTTCTGCCCGAGGGATGGCCACGTCAACCCCTTCCACCTCACCTGGGCATACGCCCGCGCCGCGCAACGGCTGGGTGCTGAGATCCATTGCTTTTGCCCCGTTCACGCCATTGTCTCGGATGGATCGCGGGTGCGGGGGGTCTACACGGCGTCCGGACGGGTGGAGGCGCCGGTGGTGGTGATCTGTGCGGGAGCGGAAGGTGCCGAACTGGCGCGGGCGGCTGGTGTGGACGTACCCGTGTACGGCGAGCGTCACCAGATCCTGGTCACCGAGCCGGTGGCCCACTTCCTAGACCCCATGGTGCTCTGCTTCGAGGACGGTAGCTACTTCAAGCAGACACCCCACGGCAGCCTGCTCATGGGGATCGGGAGCCCCTTCGAGCCCAAGGGCTACGGGCAGGGATCGAGCTGGTACTTCCTGGAGGAGATGGCCACCCGCATCGTGCGTCACCTGCCCGCCCTGGCGGGGGTGCGCGTGGTGCGCCAGTGGGCGGGACTGTACGACATCACCCCGGACTCCCAGGCCATCGTGGGGCTCGCCCCTCTGGAGGGCTTGTGGCTGGACCTGGGCTGGAGCGGGCACGGGTTGCAGTTTGCGCCCAGCATTGGCCTCATCCTCGCCCAGCTTATCCTGGACCAGAGCCCTCTGGTGGACGTGAGTCCTTTTCGCCCGGGGCGTTTTGCCGCAGGAGAACTGATCCCTGAGCCGGCCTGCGTGTAGGCCCCGGCAAAGGCCGGCAAGGGAGGCAGGTAGCGGTTAGTACAAGTTGGCGGCAGCGGTTCCCATGCGAGCCGCTTGCGGCGCGAAGGGGGTGAGAAGGAAGCTCCACGGTGCCCGGGAGAGGGTCCGGGTGCCCGGGAGACAGGAAGGGCGCAAGGGGAATGAGGCCGGAGGTAAGCGTGAAGACCGAAGGAGGGGAGCACAGTGAAGAAGGTACTCGCTGTCGCGGTGATCCTGGTCCTCGCCATTTCTCTCGGTGCCTGTGCCCAGAAACCCCAGGTTAAGGAAAAGCCCCCCATCAAGATCGGAGTGCAGGTCCCCCTCACCGGCGACTGGGCGTACGAGGGCCAGGGGATGCTCAACGGGATAAACATGCTGGCCGAGCAGATCAACAACGCCGGTGGTCTGCTCGACGGGCGTAAGATCGAGGTCATCCCCGCCGATGACAAGAGCGACGCCAAGGAGGCGGCCCTGGCCGCCCAGAAGCTCATCAACAGCGGGGTCATTGCGGTGGTGGGCAGCTATGCGTCCACCCTCACCGAAGCGTCTCAGGGGCTGTACAACGACAAGGGCATCGTGCAGATCACCCCGTCTTCCACGGCCACCAAACTTTCCGAGCACGGGTACAAGCGCTTCTTCCGCACCTGCTTCCTGGACGACCGCCAGGGACTCTTCGCCGCCAAATTCATCGTAGAGACGCTCGGGTGCAAGAAGGTGGGCGTGGTCCACGACAACACCACCTACGCCAAGGGACTGGCCGAGTGGACCAAGAAGTACCTGGAGGACGCCGGGGCCACGGTGGTGTTCTTCGACGCCCTTACCCCCAAGGAGAAGGATTACAGCGCCATACTCACCCGTCTGAAGAAGGCAGAGCCCGAGGCGTGGTACTACACCGGTTACTTCCCCGAGGCGGCGCTCCTGGTGCGCCAGGCCGCCGACGTGGGGCTGAAGGCCCGGTTCGTAGCGGGTAACGCGGTGAACAACCCCGAGTTCGTGAAGCTCGCGGGCGTGGAGTACGCCAAGGGCACCATCGTCACCACGGAACCCTTGCCTACGGATCTGGAGTATCCAGAGGCGAAGAAGTTCCTGCAAGATTACAAGACCAAGTACGGCGAGTACCCCGGCAGCATCTGGCACCTCATGGCCGCGGACGCTTTCCGGCTGATCGTGGAGGCGATCAGGCAGACCAACTCCGATGACCCGGGCAAGATAGCGGAGTACCTGCACACCCAGCTGAAGGACTTCCCCGGCATCACCGGACCCATCCTGGGGTTCGATGAGCGGGGTGACCGCAAGGGCACCATCCACAAGGCCTACGTGGTGAACGAAAAGGGCGAGTTCGTCCCGTACGGTAAGTAAGTCCGGGGGCAGGGGGCGGGTTGCCCCGTCCCCTGCCCCGCTGCGGGGCAGGGGGAAGCATGGAAGAGTTTGTGCAGCAGTTGCTCAACGGCCTCACCGTGGGTTCCGGGTATGCCCTGGTGGCGCTGGGTTACACCATGGTGTACGGCGTGCTCAAGCTGATCAACTTCGCCCATGGCGACCTTTTCATGCTGGGGACCTACCTGGCCGTGAGTATGGCGGTGAGTTGCCTCGGGGCCGGGCTGGCCAGCCCCTGGGTAGTGCTCCCCATCATTTTCCTGACCTCTATGGGACTGGTCGGTGTGGCGGGGGTACTCATCGAGCGCACGGCGTACCGCCCCCTGCGGGGCGCCGGGCACCTGGCCCCGGTGGTGTCGGCCCTGGGGGCGGCGGTGGTGATCCAGAACGCGGTGATGCTCGCATACGGGGCCAACTACCAGGTCTTCCCCGAGGGCCTGGTGCCGGAGGCGCGCTGGATCGTGGCGGGCATGAACATACCCGTCCTGCGGGTGGCCATGCTGGTGCTTTCCCTCATCCTCATGGCCATTCTCTATCTCTTCATCCAGCGCACCACGGTGGGGGCGGCCATCAGGGCCACCTCTTTGGACCACGACACCGCTCGTCTCATGGGGATAGATATTAACCGCATCATCATGCTGGTCTTCCTGATCGGACCGGCGCTGGGGGCCGCGTCGGGCATCATGATCGGCCTGTACTACCGCCAGGTGTATTTCACCATGGGGTGGATCTACGGGTTGAAGGCCTTCACGGCGGCCATCCTGGGCGGTATCGGCAACATCCCGGGCGCCATGGTGGGTGGTATGATCCTGGGGCTGTTCGAAACCCTGGCCGCCGGGTACATCTCTTCGGCCTGGAAGGACGCCTTCGCCTTCGTGTTGCTCATCGCCATCCTGGTGCTGCGGCCCACCGGTCTGCTGGGCGAGCGGGTGGTGGAGAAGCTGTGATGGGAGCAGTACCTTTGCGCAAGTTGCCTCCCGGGTTGTGGCGGGGATTGGCCCTGGCGGCAGCGGTGGCGTACCCCTGGCTGGTGAACGACTACTGGGTGGACGTCATGAACTTCTGCGGGATATACATGCTGCTCGGCCTCAGCCTGAACATCATCGTGGGGTACGCGGGACTCTTCAATTTGGGGCATGCCGCCTTCTACGCCGTGGGCGCCTACACCACGGCCATCCTGTCCACCCGCTTCGGCATTCCCTCCCTTTGGCTCCTGCCCGTGTCCGCCCTGGCGGCGGCCGCCTTCGCCTACGTCATCTCCCGGCCCATCATCCACCTGCGGGGAGATTACCTGTGCGTGGTGACCATCGGGTTCGGGGAAATCGTACGCATCGCCCTCATCAACAACCCCGGCGGCCTCACCGGGGGGGTGAACGGGATCATCGGGGTGCCCCGCCCGGACCTGGGCCTCTTCACTGTCCGTTCGGTCGACCAGTACTACTACTTCATCCTGTTCTTCATCGTACTCTTCGTGTGGGGCATGGGCCGCCTGGAGAGGTCCCGCATCGGGCGGGCGTGGACCTGCATCAGGGAGGACGAAACCGCCGCTGAAGCCATGGGCATCGATACCGCCTCCCTGAAGCTGCTGGCCTTCGTGCTGGGGGCGGCCGGCGCCGGCCTGGCGGGCAACATCTATGCCACCAAGATGACCCTGGTTGCCCCCGAAGGTTTCAACTTCTGGGAGTCCTGTGTAATGTTCTGCATCGTGGTGCTGGGCGGGACCGGCTCCATCCCCGGCGTGATAGTTGCGTCCCTCGGCATGGCGGCCCTCCCCGAACTCTTCCGGGAGTTCGCCCGCGCCCGCATGCTGGTGTTCGGCCTGGCCATGGTGCTCATGATGATATTCCGGCCCCAGGGCCTGTGGCCCAGTGCCCACTGGCGGCGTCAGGTGAAGCGGGAGTCCGGGGTGACCCCCATGCCGAGCGCGGGTTCCCCCGCGCAGTGACCGGCCTCCAGTTGAGGACGGGTGGGTGAGAGCGCTTGCTGGAAGTCAACTCGGTTACCAAACGGTTCGGCGGTTTGGTGGCTGTCAACCGGGTTTCCTTCGAGGTGAGACCGGGGGAGATCCTGGGCATGATCGGGCCCAACGGGGCGGGCAAGACCACCGTCTTCAACATGATCACGGGGATCTACCGCCCCGACGAGGGGAGCATCAGGCTGGAGGGACGCGATCTGGTGGGGCTGCGTCCCCACGACATCACCGCCCTGGGCATTGCCCGCACCTTCCAGACCATCAGGCTGTTCCCCAACCTGACCGTCATGGAGAACGTGATGGCGGGGCAGTTCTGCCGCACGCAGGCGGGGGTGTGGGATGCCCTCGCCCGCACCCGCCGGCACCACCGGGAGGAGCGCGCCATCCTGGAGGAGGCCGAGGCCCGGCTGGAGTTCATGGGGTTGTCCCACCTCGCCGAGGAACTGGCCCGCAACCTTCCCTACGGGCTGCAGCGGCGCCTGGAGATCGCGCGGGCCCTGGCCACCCGCCCCCGGTTGCTGGTGCTGGACGAGCCGGCGGGGGGACTGAACGAGCAGGAAACGCGCGAACTGATGGACTCGGTGGTGCAGATCCGGGAGAGCGGGATCACCGTCTTCCTGATCGAGCATGACATGACGGTGGTGATGGGCATCTGCGACCGCATCGTGGTGCTGGACAACGGGGAGAAGATTGCGGAAGGCACCCCTCCGGAGGTGCAGGGCGATCCCCGCGTGATTGAAGCATACCTGGGGAAGGAAGAAGATGGGCTCCATGGTTGACGCCATTCTGGAAGTGGAGAACCTCCATGTTTATTACGGCCAGGTGCACGCCCTCAAGGGGATCAGCTTCACGGTCCGACCGGGTGAAATCGTGACCCTGCTGGGGGCCAACGGGGCGGGAAAGTCCACCACCCTGCGCGCCATCTCCGGGCTGATCCGGCCCCGGCAGGGTGATATCCGCTGGCAGGGGCGTTCGCTGCGCAACGTTTCCGCCCACGCCATCGTGGCCCGCGGGATTTCCCACGCCCCCGAGGGGCGGAAGGTGTTCAGCACCCTCACCGTGGAGGAGAACCTCAACCTGGGCGCCTATACCAGGCGGCGCGACAGGGAGGGCGTGGCCCGTAGCAAGGAGCGTGTCTTCGCCCTCTTCCCCCGCCTGGCCGAGCGGCGCCGCCAGCTGGCGGGGACCCTTTCCGGGGGTGAGCAGCAGATGCTGGCCATCGGGCGCGCCCTCATGTCCTCGCCCCGCCTCCTTCTCCTGGATGAACCCTCGCTGGGGCTCGCCCCCCTCCTGGTGCGGGCCATCTTCCAGACCATCCGTGAGATCAACGAGCAGGGAGTTACCATCCTGCTGGTAGAACAGAACGTTAGGGCGGCCCTCCGCCTGGCCCACCGGGCCTACGTCCTGGAGACGGGCAGGCTGGCCCTGGAAGGTACGGCGGAAGAACTGAGGCAGGACCCCCGGGTTCGCAAGGCCTACCTGGGCGAACGCTAGCCGCGCGTGGCCGCGCGGGCGCTGCCCGGCCCCCAGGCCTGCCGCTCCGCGCGTGGCGGCGGGTCCCGTACCAGAAGCTACCCGAGATCGTGCCGGGTGGACCCGGCAGGGAGGTTTCGCGGATGCCCCAGGAGTTGCTGGTGCTCACTGCCCAGGACGTCAAGCGGGCCCTGCCCATGGAGCGGGCCATTTCCGCCTGCGAGGAGGCCTATGCGGCCTATTCGGCCGGCGAGGCCGTGGTCCCCCTACGCACCCAGATACCGGTGCCCCACTACGAAGGGGTGAGTGTGTTCATGCCCGCTCACCTACCGGTGGCGGGGAGCACCGCCCTCAAGGTGGTCTCCGTGTACCCGCGCAACCCGGAACGGGGGCTGCCCACCATCATGGGCATGGTGGTGCTTCTGGACGCCACCACCGGTGCCCCTCTGGCCCTGCTGGAAGGGGGATACCTGACCGCCCTGCGTACGGGTGCTGCCGCCGGGGCCGCCGCCCGCCACCTGGCGCCCGCTGGAGCCAGGGTGGCCGCCCTGTTCGGCGCGGGGGTACAGGGTCGCACCCAGGTGCTGGCCCTGGCCGCGGTGCGTCCCCTCGAGGAAGTGCGCGTCTTCGACCCCGTGCCCGGGCGGGCGCAGGCCCTGGCGGCCGACCTGGGCGCAGAACTGCCGGGGGTGAGGTGGGTTTTCCCGGACGAGCCCCGGGAGGCGGTGCAGGGGGCGGAGGTCGTCATCACGGCCACCACCTCCTCCACGCCCGTCTTCCCCGGGGACGCCCTGGCGCCCGGCACCCACGTGAGCGCCATCGGCTCTTTCACGCCCACCATGCAGGAGATCGATGAGACCACGGTGCTGCGGGCGGATAAGCTGGTGGTTGACTCGCGGGAGGCGGTGCTGGTCGAGGCGGGGGACATCATCATCCCCATGCAACGGGGCGCCATCACCCCCGATCGCATCTTCGCCGAGGTGGGAGAAATCGTGCGGGGCAGGAAGCCCGGCCGCGAACGCCCGGACGAGATCACGGTGTACAAGGCGGTAGGCCTGGCCGTGCTCGATGCGGCCGCGGCCGCCGCCGCCTACCGCGGCGCCGCCGAACTGGGGCTGGGCACACGGGTGCGCCTCATGTGAGAGGCCGCCTCGCGTGCGGGGGTCCGGGGCGGGGCCTCGCGTGCCGCGCATCTGGAGGTTGCCACGCGCATGGTGCTGATCTCAGGGCCGCGTCCCGCGGTGCGGCTTATCTCGAGCCTCGGCTGCGGGAAAAGTATGGCCGGGGGTGAACGCCTTCGGCCGCCGGAGCGGGGGACCTGTGTTCGCCGTTCTGGGGGGCGGGCACGGGGGCATGGCCGCGGCCGCCGACCTGGCCCTGCGTGGCTTCCGGGTGCGGCTCTTTGAGCTGCCCGAGTTCGCCCACACCATCCGGCCGGTCAGGGAGGCGGGGGGCATCCAGACCGAGGTGCTGCCCAGCACCGGCCTGCGGGAAGGGTTTGCGCGGCTGGATGCCGTCACCACGGATATCGAAGAGGCGGTCACCGGGGCCGACGTCGTGCTGGTCATTGTGCCTTCGTTCGCCCACCAGCGCTTCGCCGAGTTGACCGCACCCGCGGTGCGGCCGGGGCAGACGGTACTGGTGGCGCCCGGGAACTTCGGCGGTGCCCTGGAGTTCGCCCTTACCTGGAAGAGGGCGGGCCGGGACCCGGGCGCGGTGACGCTGGCCGAGGCGGAATCTCTCATCTATGCCTGCCGGAAGAAGGGTCCCGCCACCATCTGGATCCGCGGCTACAAGCGCTCCCTCCGGGTGGCGGCCCTGCCGGCCAACCGCACCGCTTGGGCCCTGGCCGTCCTGGGGCAGGCTTACCCCACTCTGGAGCCCGCCCAAAACGTGCTGGAGACCAGCCTCAGCAACCCCAATGCACCTACCCACCTCCCCGTCATGATCCTGAATGCGGCCCACATCGAACGTACGGGCGGGGACTTCCTCTTCTACAAGGAGGGGATGACCCCCGTGGTGGGGCGGGTGATCGAGGCCCTCGACGCGGAGCGTCTGGCCGTGGGGCGGGCCCTCGGCCTTTCCCGCCTGCGGTCTCTATACGAGCAGGACCTGGCCTGGTACGCCCACCAGGGCACCTTCGGAGAGAACATCTGCCAGACCAACGTGAATAACCCCATCTACAGCTGGAGCCGGGCCCCTGAGTCCTTCGACCACCGCTACGTCACCGAGGACGTGCCCTACGGCCTGGTCCCCCTCGAGGACCTGGGGGTCAGGCTGGGCGTGGCGACTCCCACCGCCACGGCCGTCATCCACCTGGCGAGCGTCATCGCGGGGCGCGACCTGCGCCGGGGCGCCCGCACCCTGACGAGACTGGGCCTGGGGGACGTCTCCGTTCCGCGACTCCTGGAGATGGTCGAGGAGACGGGCCCGTGAGGTGGTTCGTGGCGGGGGGTACGGTGGTGACCGGCGACGGGTGCACCGTGCTGGAGGGCGCCACCGTGGTGGTGGAAGGTGTCCTCATCGCCGACGTACTCCCGGCGGGGACCGGCCCCATCTCCGGGCGACCGGAGTCGGCACGGTCGGGGGCGGGAGAAGCGCCGGTAGACGGCCAGGTGATCGATGCCCGTGGCTGCTACGTGATCCCGGGGCTGATCAACCACCACGCCCACGGCTGTACCCTGGGACCCCTCTTCGCCAGCGGGGCAAAGCCGCTGCCCGAAGAGGAGGTGCGACGGAACCTGCTCCGTCACCTGGAGGCCGGCACCACCACCGTACTGAGCGTGGATGGCTTCGCCCTCCCGGAGGAGGTGGAAGCGGCCCGGCACCTGGCCCCCGTCAACCTCAAGACGGCCACCTGCCACACCCCCCTGAGCCTGAAGGCTGCTCTCATGGCCGACGGGAGCGGCCTGGGGCCCCGCCATCGCCTCCAGACCGCCGAGAAGATGGTAGAGGCGGGGGCGGTGTGCCTGGGGGAAATCGGCAGCGGCCACACGCTGGGCGGGGGCGGGCAGGAGTACCTGTACATCCCGCGCGCAGTGCGCGAGCGCACGGGACGGGAGATATCGCCGGCGGAGGCGCGGGCACTCAAGACGGCGGTGCTGGGGCGCCACATCGACCCCCGGTCCTACCGGGAGGCGGCCGTGCACGATGTCCTGGCTGCGCTGGGGCTGGCGGACGCCCTCCCGGCGGAGGAGGCCCGGCGCCTGGTGGAAGAGAGCGTGCTGCCCTCGTTTCAGGTGGGCCTGGACGCTATGCGCGAGGCGGTGGAAGTCGGGGTGCGGCTGGGGGTCCCCGTGATCCTCCACACGGCAGCGCCTTCGGGGGAGGTGGTGCTGGAGCTGAGCCGCCGCGGCGGCCGCCTGATCGCCGCCCACTGCAATCACGACTCGCTCCTCGTGGACGAGGCGGTGGAACTGGCCCTGCGCCTGCGGGCGGCGGGGGTGCTGGTGGACGTCGCCACCTTCGACGCCTTCGGGGCGCGGCACACCACCCCCGGGCCGGAAGCCCTGCTGGAGATGGTCGCGCGGGGCGTGGCCGACCTCATTTCCACCGACTACGGTGGCGGCCTCTTCGATCCCCAGCTGGTGGCCCTGGCCGAGGTGCTCAGGCGGGGGTTGCGCCCGCTGGCAGAAGCGGTGGCCATGGCCACGGGGCGGGTGGCCGATGCCATCCCCGGCCTGGCCCCGGACCGCGGCTACCTGGGACGCGGGCGCGCGGCCGACCTGGTCCTGCTCCGCCAGGACGACCCCACCCGGGTGGAGATGGTTATGGTGCGCGGCCGTCCTCTGGAGGAACGCGGCCCGCACGGCAGATCAGTAAGCGTACCGCGGTGAGGAACGTCCTGGTTTTGGTTCTCCCCGCTGTTGCCCGGCACGTGAACACGTGCTACAGTGTTTTGCGCGGAGGGGTGGACACGGAGAACCAGAACATCGCGCTGTCTGTGACACGGCGGGGGGCGATACCCGGTGAAGTGCACCGTATGCAGGAGTGAGGCGGAGGTCAGGCTGCCCGCTCACAACAGCAAGTTTTGCCGGGAACACTTCGACCAGTTCTTCCTGCGCCAGGTGGAGAAGGCCATCTCGGGCTTCCGCATGCTGGAGCGCGGCGCCCGCGTGCTGGTAGGCGTGTCGGGAGGTAAGGACTCTCTTACCGTGGCCGATGTGCTTGACCGGCTCGGTTACGAGGTGGTGGGGCTGCACCTCGACCTGGGCATCGACAGCGATGACTTCTCGGCTGCATCCCGGGCGGCCAGCGAGCGCCTCTTCTCCCGCCTGGGGAGGCCGCTCCACATCGTCTCCCTGCGGGAGGAGTTCGGTCGCGCCGTGCCCGAGGTGGTGGGGCGGTTCAGCCGGCCCTGTGCCGTGTGCGGCCTGACCAAACGGCACCTCCTCAACGAGTTCGCCTGGTGTCACGGCTTCGACGCCCTGGCCACCGGCCACCACCTGGACGACCTGTCCGCCACTCTGCTCGCCAACGTGCTGCGCTGGGACACCAAGTACCTGCGCAAGACCCTGCCGGCCCTGCCCGGCGGGGAAGGCCTGGCGGCCAAGATCAAACCGCTGGCCTTCCTCACGGCGGAGGAGATCAGGACTTACGCTCGCTTCCGCAACATAGAACCGGTGCCGGGCAACTGCCCGTATTCTCAGGAAGCCAAGTTCAAGAGGTACGCGCGGCTCCTGGACGCCATCGAACGGGACTCGCCGGGGACCAAGCGGGCTTTCTACGCCAACTTCCTGCGCGTCGCCCACCTCTTTGCCGCCCCCGCCTCCACCGGCGTGGCGACGCCCGGCCCCACCGTCACGGCCGGACGTGCTGCGGGCGCGGCGGCCGCCGCCCCTGCCCCGGCCGCCTCTCCCCCTGAGGCCTGCTCCGGGGGACTCACCCTCGGCAGAGTGGCTGCGCCGGAGTTGCCAGCCCTGCGTCACTGTCGTGTGTGCGGCTCGCCCACGCCCTCGGAGGTGTGTGCCTTCTGCCGCATCTGGCGTCCCCAGGCGGCGGTGCCCCGCTGCAACGGCCCGTCACCTGATCCCTGACCGCCCACCCTCTGCTCCCCCGGTTGTTCTTCAGTTCTTCCCGGTGAAAAAGGCCGCGGGTGCGGGAAGTACCGCAGGTGCCGGGAGTGCCATCACGGTGACAGTCCAGGCGGCTTCGGTGCTGTCAAGTTCTTGACTGTGGTGGCCCTCCGACCGTCACCTGACCGACAGTGGTCGCTTCACCAGCCGCAGAACCGTCACCATAATGCCCATAGTGGTCGCTTTATGTATCCAGGTGGCCGCCCACGGAGGGTTCGCTGTCCCCCCATTGTCAGGACTCTGACAGTGCGATGCTCCACCTCACTGTCAGCCCAATGGCCATCCGGCGGTACCTCGGCCGGCGCACGCCCGGAGTGCCGGGAGACCCTTGAAACCAGGCGTACGCTGACGCCTCCTCTCGTCGTCCCCCCGAATTGAAGGTAGGAACTGGCGTGGTGGCGAATCATTCCTGCGATGCAGGGGCCGCCGCGGCCCCAGGGAATGGGGGGTTGCCTCATGCTGGTGCGTGACCGTATGTCCAGGGACCTGGTGACGGTGTCGCCTTCCACGCCGGTTCCGGAGGCGCTGCGCATCATGGAGCAGAGGCGTATCCGGCGCCTGCCTGTGGTCCGGGAAGGCAAGCTGGTGGGGATAGTCACGTTGCTGGATCTGTTCCGCGTTTCCCCCTCACCGGCCACCAGCCTAAGCATCTGGGAACTCAACTACCTGATCGCCCGCCTGCCCGTGGAAGAGGCCATGACCCGCAAGGTGATCACGGTGTCGCCCGATGCCACCCTGGAGGAGGCGGCCCTCCTCATGCGTCAGCACCGGGTGGGAGGGTTACCGGTGGTGGAGGACGGCCGGCCGGTGGGGATCATCACGGAGACCGACATCTTCGAGACCTTCCTGGATCTGATGGGCCTCCGGCAGCCCGGCCTGCGTGTCACCCTGGTGCTCCCGGATCGGGTGGGCATGCTGGCGGCAGTCACCGCCATCTGCCGCGATCACGGGGTTAACATCTTGAGTGTGGCTTCCTTCCCACCCCACGAAGGCGAGGCGGAGATCATCCTGCGCCTGGCCGGGGAGCGGGCACGGGAGGCCGTGGATGCCATCCGTGACGCCGGTTATCGGGTGATGGACGTCCGCGACAGCCGTTAGCCGGAACGTGCTGCCGCAGGGATCTGGTCGCGTCCGGCAGCGCCGCCCGCGCGCCTGATGGCAGGGCCTCTCTTTGCCCTGGCGGGGCCTGGGTTGTTTCCCGGTGGCCCTCTGCGTGATACGATAGGGGAGAGGAGGGCGCGGCATGTCGCGGACGGCAGCGCGAAATGCGCTTGATAATGAACTGATCCAGGAGATTGTCCGGCGAATCGTGGCTGTTGCCGACCCCGAGAAGGTGATACTGTTCGGTAGCTACGCTCGCGGAGAGCAGCACGAGTGCAGTGACGTTGACATCATGGTGATTAAGGAGAGTTCTCTCCCTCGCTACCGCCGGGCAGCGCCTATTCGCCTTGCGCTTGCTGACCTGCCCGTGGACAAGGACATCATCGTGTTCACCCCCCAGGAGGAACAGGAGTGGGCCGCGGCGAGTACGTCGCTGGTCGCCACCGCTCTCCGCGAGGGGAGGATTGTGTATGAAAAGCGACGCCGACGTCGCCCGCGGCTGGCTCAAAAAAGGCTGAGTAGGGTGTGACTGTTACGGCCGGCGGGTCATCAGCCGGTCCCCGGGTGGGCCTGGCGCGGGTGAGGGAAGACGACATAGGGGTGGCACGGGCGGTGGAGGCGGCCGGGGGCCTGGAGCGGCTGGTGGGGTCGGGCGCCCGTGTGCTGGTGAAGCCGAACCTGGTGGCGGTTCCCCCTCATCCCCGCAACGGGGCGGTGACCTGGGTGGAGGTGACCCGGGCGGTGGCCGACCTGGTGCGGGACCTGGGGGGGGACCCTGTTATCGCCGATTCGGCGGCGGTGGGGGCCTGCACCGGGGACGTGATGGCCGTGTGTGGATACGACGCCCTGCGGGATGCCGGGTACCGGGTGGTTGACCTCAAGGCCGGTGAAGAGGTGGAGGTGGAGGTACCCGGAGGCCTGGTGGTCAAGCGTCTGGTCACCTATCGCCCCGTGGTGGAGGCGGACGTGATCGTAAGCGTGCCCGTCCTCAAGACCCACGACCAGCTAGGGGCCAGCCTGGCCCTCAAGAACCTGAAGGGACTCCTCGCCGACCGCGACAAGAAGCGCCTGCACACCGTGGGCGTGGTCGAGGGGATATGCGACCTCCTGGGTGTTCTCCCTCCCGTGTATGCGGTGGTGGACGGCTCCGTGGGTCAGGAGGGACTGGGGCCGGTGTTCGGACGCCCCGTCCCCCTGGGCGTGGTGCTGGCGGGGGCGGACCCCGTGGCCGTGGATACGGTCTCCGGCTGGCTCATGGGCTTCGAACCCGAAGAGTTGCCGCTTTCCCGGCGGGCGGCGGAACGCGGCCTGGGATGTGGGGACCTGGCCTCGATTAGGGTGGTGGGGGAGGAGCCCTCGCCCCTGCGCCGCCGCTTTCTGCGGGCGGAAGAGGGCGTTTCCCTGGATATCCCGGGGTTCCGCCTTGTGTTCGCACCGGGCACCTGTACGGGCTGCCATAACACCGTGCTGTCGGTGGTTGCTGAGATTACGGAAGAAGGATGTCAGGATGTCCTGCGGGGCAAGATGGTGCTCGCAGGACCGGTAAGGGAGGGCGCGCTCGCGGCGCCGGACAGGCTGCCCCCCGAGCCGGGCCTGAGGGTGGCCGGACCGGGCGGGCGGGGCGGTGACGAGGGCCGATGCGGGCGGGACTCCTCATGCCTCGTGCTGGTGGGGAACTGCGCGGCCGGCCATGCGCGCGGGGGGACCTGGGTGCGGGGGTGTCCTCCCCACAACGATTGGGTGAAGGAAGCCCTGATGTCTCCTGCCCCGGGCGCGGGAGGCTAGCCTGATGCGCGGGAGAGTAGCATGAGACCGGCGCTGCTGGCCGTGTTCTTTGCCCAGGGGGTGGGGTTTCCCGTTCCCCTGGCGGTCGCCTTCGGCCTGCTGGGCGATCTGGTGCTGCGGGGCCGCGTGGGGGCGGTGGAGGGTTTTGCCCTATGCCTGGGGGCCAGCTGGGTGGGTAACCTCACCGGGTATGCCCTGGCCCGGCTGGGGAAAGGGTGGGCCCTGCGGCTGACGAACAGCCCGCTGCGAGGGTGGGGCGATGCGGAATCCACTTCCCGGTACACCCGCGTGCGCCGCCACTTCTGGTGGGTTCTCACGGTGGCGCGCTGGACGGGCGGGTATCCCCAGGTAATCTGGGCCGCCGGGGTCCTGCGCCAACCGCCCCTGCTGGTAGCGGCGGGCACGCTGCTCTGCGACGCTGCCTGGGCCGCCTTCTGGTTGTGGGCAGCCGTGCACGGCGTGGCCTGGGCCGGGCGAGTCCCGGTGCTGGCGGCGGGCGTGGCTGCGGTGGGGCTGGCGGTCGCCGCCGTGGTGTGGGCTGCTGCACGGGGGCGTGATGCTAGAGGGAAGTGAGCTGGATGTTGCCCCAGGCCGCCAGGCGGGTGTCCCTGATGAGCACCGCCCCGGCGAGCCCGGGGATCTGGCGGGCCCGTTCCAGGGCAGCTGTAAGGTCATCCTCGCCGCCCACCAGGTTGCCCAGGCAGGTGGCCGCCGCATCGGCGAGGGCCCCCGAGGGCGCGACTGCCACGGCGGCATCGGCCTGCCCCAGGCTGAGGGAGTGGCCCCAGCGCCCGGCCGAGGTGCACACCGCCACCGGTTGCCCGTCGCCGGAGACCAGAAGGCCCGTGCGAAGTGAGAAGGGCGACGTCCCCGCCAGGATGGCCACCCGCCGGGGCCTGTACGTACAAATGAAGATGTCCCCGCCGTTTTCGACGATCACCTCGCGCACGCTGCCGAGGAGGGCGCGCCCCACCCGTTCGGCCACGGCGCCAGCCACCGCCGCCATGGGGCCGACCCCAGCGCAGGCGGCCGCCCGCGCCATCTCGCAAACCAGGGGCGGGGCGTGGGCGGGCAGCGTCAGCGGTACCAGGGAGGTCAGGAAGGCGGGATCCCGCCCGGCGTACCCTTCGATCTCCGACCGGGCGAGGTGCAGTGCCTGTTCTGCCCGTTGGGGCAGGTCGTCCGTCCAGCTGGAACGGTCCACCGCCACCCACAGGTCGCTCTCGCCCTCCCGGACCCGGAAGGCCGCCAGGTCGGGACTCCCCATCACGTGCCGGTAAAACCGCTCTTCCACCTGCACGGGTATCACCTCTCCCCGGCTGACGCCGCCGGACCGGCGGCCGGTTCCGCAGCACCGGTGGTGGCCGGTTCCGCCGGGTCGACGGCGGCCGGTTCCATCACACCGGTTGCCGCGACTCCGCGGGCCTCGGGTACCAGGGCGCCCACCGGGCAGGTATCGGCGCACAGGCCGCAGGCGGTGCACAACTGCGGTTGCCAGACCAGTTCCCAGCTTCCCCGGTCGAGTTGCAGGGCCCCGGGCAGGCAGACCGCCGTGCAGGCCCCGCAGGCCACGCACAGTTGCCCGTGGAAGATGGGTGTTCCCCCTGCGGGCGGGGCGGCCACGTGGGCCGGCGCTGCGAGCGCGTGGGCGGGCGGGGTGACCGTGCCGGCGGGCGGGATGGCTGCGCGGGCGGGGGCTGCCACGGCGGCAGCGGTTTCGGCCCGCGCGGGCCCGTCCGCGGCGGCGTAGTAGCCGTCTGCTTCCGGGCGGGGAGGAAGGTCGAGGGTGTGGAGGGTTGTGCGCCAGGGCAGGGGGGCGACGGGCTCGGTGAGGAGGAAGCGGCCGGAGGCCACCCACTCCTTGAGCAGGGCGGCGATCTCCCGGGCCTTGTGCAGGCTGGACAGCGGCGCCGCCGGGACCCAGCGGTCGTGGAGGCGCACGCGTCCCGAGCGCAGCTCGGCGTAGCTCACTTCTGCCACCACCGGGCGTTCGCGGTGGGGGTGGCCGTAGTCCAGGATCACCGTGCGGATATCTTCGTCCCGTACCCCCACCTGGAGGGCCAGTTCTTCGTCCAGCAGGGGGATCGCGATACCCACACCCACGAAGAGGGTGACGCCGTAACCGGCGAAGGTGGCGGCGCGCAGGAAACGGGGGTCCATCCCGCGCAGGTCGCCCACCAGGGCCAGGGTGGCCGCCGGCCCCACGGGGACGTCCCCGTGCCGCCTCCGGCCGGGGAAATGCTGGGTTCCCTCCCAGGCCACGTAGCCCACGCCTCCGCCCAGGAAGACCCGTGTGCCGATGCCCACCGTGCGCAGGTGAGGGTCGTTGAGCAGGGGACTCAGCTGGCCCGCGCTGCAGTAGGTGACGTTGCCGAAGCGGGGCAGGAGCTTCCCCATGTAGGTCCGGATGACCCGGTCCGAGCCGTTGGTGGCAGCGGCGTAGTTCTGGTAGCAGTTGCGGGGGTTGAAGAGGTAGGCCTGGTTCAGACCGTGCAGGCGGATGTACGTGCGCAGGTGCCGGCGCGGGTAGCAATCGGTGCCGTAGCTTTCGGCTTCCAGGAGGACGGGCTTCCCGGCCACCAGATCTTCGATGACGTGGGCGCCGCCGTATGCCATGCCCCGGCTGCGACTGAGTTCGGTGGCACCCAGGTAGGCGTCCACCGCCGCCACCCCGGCGTGGGCGGGCACGTCGTTGAGCCGGACCGACTGCATCTTGATGGGGGGCTCGCTGTGGCCGAAGTTCAAGAACACTCCCGAGGAGCACATGGGGGCAAAGGTGGCGGTGGTGACCACATCCACCTCCTGTGCCACCCGGCGGCCCCCTTTTTCCCGTACCAGGGGGATGACTTCCTCGGCGGTAACCACCACCGCCTTCCCCTCCCGGATGCGCTGGTTGATCTCGGCGAACGTCTTGGGCAAAGCGCTTACCTCCCCCGGACGGGGGACCCCCGGGAGTCCGGAAAACGAAAAACGCCTCTCCGAGAGGAAGAGGCGTCCAGCAGCCGGACCTCTCATCTCTCGGAACCCAGGGTTCCGCAGGAGTTGGCACCGTCATCACGCTGGCGGGCCTTTGCCGTCACCGGCGCGGGCCCCGTGACCGGTTGCCGGGCTTCATCGGGCCAGTCCCTCCGCCGCTCTGGATAAGAGTCCCCCGACCATATGTTGTTTGGCGCCCACTATAGCACGCCGCCGCCCCTCCTGTCAACTGGTCTGCCGCGCGTCAGACTCTGGTGCCGCACGGGCGACGGGGTACAATGGCCGGGCGAGGGGCGGCCGGGGCCAGGGGGCGGCGGCGTTGACAATGAGCATGGCCGGATGCTATTTTCTTGTTGGGTTTTAGCACTCCGCCCGTGGGAGTGCTAAGGTGGAACGGTGGACGAACGCAAGCGCAGGATACTCCAGGCCATAGTCGAAGATTACGTGCTCACCGCCGAGCCGGTGGGCTCACGTACCATTGCCCGCAAGTACGGGCTGGGCGTGAGCGCGGCCACCATCCGCAACGAGATGGCGGACCTGGAAGAAATGGGGTACGTGGAGCAGCCCCATGCCTCGGCAGGGCGCATCCCGTCCGACCGCGGTTACCGGTTTTACGTTGATGAACTCATGGAAGTGAAGCCCCTTCCGCCCTGGGTGGTGGAACGGGTGCAGGAGTTGTGCGAGGGGCGCGTCCGGGCCATGGAGGCGGTACTCCAGCAGGTGGCCCGGCTGCTGAGCGAGGTCACCAACTCCCTTGCCATCCTGGTGGGTCCCCAGGCCGGAGAGATGGTGTTCCGCAGCCTGGACCTGGTTCCGGTGGGGCCATCCCGTGCCCTGCTGGTGGCGGTGGCCGACCTGGGCCTGCTGGAGTCGGGCATGGTGGAGGTTCCCGCCGACCTAACCCCGGCTGAACTCCACTACATCTCTCAGGTGCTCACCCGCGGCCTGCGGGGTTTGTCCGTCCAGGCCCTCAGCCACACCATCCTCCGGGAACTGCAGGCCGAACTGGCGCGTTACCGCCAGGTGCTGGAACAGGTCCTGGAGATACTGGTGGCTTCGGCCCGGGAGCAGGTCCCGGACCGCATGTACCTGGTGGGCCTCAGCACCCTGCTTTCCCAGCCCGAGTTCCATGACCGGGAACGGCTGCGGGCGGTCATCTCCGTCCTCGAGCAGGAGGTGCTGGCGAAGTACCTCCTCATGGTCTCGACTGAGCGGGAGCAGGAGGCGGGGGTAACGGTGAGCATCGGCCGGGAGAACCCCCTGGGTGAGGTGCGCGACCTCAGCCTGGTGTTCACCCCGTATCGGGTGGGGGTGTCCCGGGGAAGGCTGGCCGTGGTCGGTCCCAAGCGCATGGACTACGGCCGCGTGGTGGGGGCGGTGGCGGATTTCGAGCGTCTGCTGAGCGATCTCCTGGGGAGGTGGGCCCTGGTGTGAGTGGGGGCCTCACCGCCCCGGGTCCGCGGTACCCGCATTTTTTTTGTGACAGGGAGGTTCTTAGATGGCACTGAAGCAGGTGGCGTCCGGCGCCGAGATCGACGAAAAGCTCGCGGCCCTTTTGACCAATGCCAACGCGGTACGCGCCATTGCCTCCGCCGTGGAGGGCACCATCGGGCCCAAAGGGCTGAACACGCTGCTCGTCGATCGCTTCGGGGACGTGACCATCACCAACGACGGGGTCACCATCCTCACCAAGATGGACGTCAACCATCCGGCGGCCCGCATGGTCATCAACGTGGCGCGGGCCCAGGAGCAGGAGGTGGGTGACGGGACCACCACCGCCACCATCATGGCCGGTGCCTTGCTGACCGAAGGTGTGAACCAGGCGGTGCGGGGGGTGCCGGTGACGCGCATCATCGAGGGGGTTAAGCTGGGCATCCGCAAGGCCATCGAAGAGGTGGAGGCCAGGTCGCGACCGGTGAGCGGGGTGGACGATCCCGTCCTGCGCCGGGTGGCTTACGTCTCCGGACGGGAACAGGAGGACATCGCCGACCTGGCGGTCCGGGCGGCCGCCCTGGTGGGCCGGGAGAAGCTCCTGGACCGGTCCTTCAAGCTTTCCGATACCGTGGTGGCCAAAGCGGGGGCCGAGAACGAGGTCTTCCTGGGCGTGATAGTGGACAAGCAGCGCACCAACAAAGAGATGCCCAAAGAGGTAGCGCCGGTGCGGGTGCTGGTGGTGGACGACGCCCTGGAGCCCGAGGAGATCGAGGAGGAGGCCCTGGGCACCGAGGCGGGTTTCAACCGGTACATGCAGCTCCAGGAGGAATTCCGGGCTAACGTGCGCAAGGTGATCTCCCTCGGGGTCAACCTGGTGGTGGTGGACCGGGGTGTAGACGAGGTGGCAGAGGAGATGTTCACCGACGCCGGGGTGATGGTGCTGCAGCGGGTTTCCTCACGGGAGTTGCGCCAGGTGGCCGAGCACACCGGGGCCCGGGCGGTCAAGCGCACCGCCCTGCGTAAGGAGCCGGCGGAACTCGAGAAGTACCTGGGAGCGGCCGACCGGGCCTATGAGGACGAGAAGCTGGAGCACGTACGGGTACTGGGTGGCAGGGGCAAGCCCATGGCCACCATCCTGGTGGGTGCTGCCACCCAGGAGGTGGTGGGAGAGCGCGAGCGCATCGCCAAAGACGCCACCTCCGCAGTGCAGGCGGCGGTGCGGGGGGGCGTAGTCGCCGGCGGCGGGGCCATTGAGTTGGCCGTCTCCCGGGAAGTGGAGAAGCTGCGGGCGAGCGTACGCGGCATGGCGGCATACGGGGTGGACTGTGTGGCGGAAGCCCTCAAGAAGCCGCTCTCCCAGATCGTGGCCAATGCCGGCTTCAACCCCCTTGAGAAGGTGGGGGACGTGATGGCCGCCCAGGTGGAGAGGGGTTCCGACTCGCTGGCCGTCGACTGCGACACCGGCGAAGTGGTGGACATGTACGAGGCGGGTGTCCTTGACCCCACTCCCGTCAAGACCTACGCCCTGCGGGCGGCGGGGGAGATCGCGGAGGCTATCCTGCGCATCGACACCATCATAAAGAAGAAGGATGAGGGAGGACCCGGCCAGCAGGGCGGAGAAGAAGGCGCGGCCGGCGAGGACGAGCCGGATTTCTGAATCCCTGCCTGCTGGGCGGGTGTGGCCCGGGAGGGGTGGCTTTGCAGAATCCACCCGCGCCCAACGCTGGTGATCCCCTGGCACCGGCGGGGGAGGATCCCCTGGTACTGAAGGTGGCGGGGTACCTGGCGGACGTCTTCCGGGAGCGCACCGGGGTGGATGTGCGTTCGGACCCGGCGGCGTGGGACAAAGTCGTGCGGGCGGCACGGCGGGCGCGCCGGGAACTGGGGCGCTCCACCGCGTACAATGTGTCCCTTCCGTTCCTGTTGAAGGGGACCGAAGGACCCCTTCACCTGGACGTAGTGATCACCCAGCGCCAGTTCCTCGAACTCATGATGGGGGAGGCACCCGAGGAGGCTTAGGCTTTGCCAGAGCGGCGGAATTACTACGAGATCCTCGGTGTGGGCCGGGATGCCAGCCCCGATGAGATCAAGAAGGCGTACCGGCGCCTGGCGCGGCAGTACCACCCGGACGCCAATCCCGGGGACCCCACCGCCGAGGAGAAGTTCAAGCAAATAAACGAAGCGTACGCCGTCCTGTCTGACCCCGAGAAGCGCGCCCGCTACGATGCCTATGGTGAGGTGGGGGGCGCCGCTGACCTGGGGAGTCCTTTTGCCGGCATCCAGGACCTCTTCGATATGTTTTTCGGTACCGGTCGCCCCCGGGGCCCGCGGCCGCGGGAACCCAAGCGCGGGGCTGACCTGCGCCTTGACCTGGACATCACGCTGGAAGAAGCATTTTCCGGGGTGGAGAAGGAGCTGGAAGTGCCGCGCGTGGAGCGGTGTCCCATTTGCGACGGCACCGGCGCCCGACCCGGTAGTCCGCCGGCGACCTGCTCCCGCTGCCGCGGGACCGGGCAGGTGGAGACGGTGTCCGACAGCCTGCTGGGGCGGTTCGTTTCCATCCGGACCTGTCCCACCTGCGGCGGTGAGGGCACGGTGGTGACCGACCCCTGCCCGGACTGCGGCGGCCTGGGGCGCGTGCGCCGGGTGAGGCACATCCGGGTGAAGGTGCCCGCCGGGGCAGACAGTGGCCTGCGGTTGCGCCTGGCCGAAGAGGGAGAGCCCGGCACCCGGGGCGGACCGCCCGGTGACCTCTACGTGGACATCCACGTGCGGCCCCACCGGTTCTTCCGCCGGGACGGTGATGACCTGCACTGCGAAGTGACGGTCAGCTTCATCCAGGCCGCCCTGGGGACCCTGCTCGAGATCCCCACGCTGGACGGGTCCGCCCGCGTAAAGGTACCCGAGGGTACCCAACCGGGAGCGGTGGTGCGCCTGCGGGGCGCAGGTATGCCCCGGTTGCGCGGGGGGGGCCGGGGGGACCTGCACGTGCACCTTGACGTGCGCACACCCACCGGGCTGAGTCCCCGCGAAAAGGAGCTGTTGCGGGAGCTGGCCGCCATCCGCGGCGAGGGCGTGAAGGAGAAGGATAAGGGGCTATGGGGGCGCGTGAAGGAAGCGTGGAACAGTTGAGCCGCCCCCACGCCCGCTTCGCCGTAGAGGCGACGGCCATCCGGGGGGACGAGGTGACCTTCGGGCCCGAGACGGCGCGGCAACTGGCGCGCGTCTTACGCTTCCGGCCGGGTGAAGTCCTGACGGTGTTGGTGGAGGGCCGCGAGATCGCCGTCCGCCTCGAGCACCTGGAACCCGGGCGGGCAAGGGGGCGGGTGCTGGGACCCGTCGAACGTTTCAGCGAGCCCGGCCTGACGGTGGCCGTCGTGCAGGCCCTCCTCAAGGGAGATCGCACCGACCTGGTGGTCCAGAAGGCCACCGAACTGGGGGCCAGCCACATCTTCCCCGTGGTGACCGCCCGTACGGTGGTCCGGCCCGAGGCGGGCACCGGCCGCCTGAGGCGGTGGGAAAAGATCGCCCGCGAGGCGGCGGAGCAATCCCTGCGCACCCGGGTGCCCGCGCTCCATCCCCCGCAGGATCTGGCAGCCGCCGTCGGGCAGGCGCGGGACCTGTTACCGCAGGCCGGCCTGATCGTGCTGTGGGAGGAAGAGGAGCGGGTGGGTCTCTGGGATCTCCTGCCGTGCGTGGGGCCGGATATCATACTGGTGATGGGGCCCGAAGGAGGGCTCACCCGTCAGGAGGTGGATGGTATCCTGGCCCTGGGAGGCAGGTCCGCCAGCCTGGGCACCCGCATCCTCCGTTCGGAGACGGCGACCCTGGCCGCCCTCACCCTGGTACTGGCGGCCCGCGGTGAACTGGGCCGGGCTCCCGGAAGACCGGCGGAGAGGGGTTCCCCGGCTTGACGGAAGGAGCACCCCGGGGGAAGGTAGCATTTGCCACCCTGGGTTGCAAGGTCAACCGGTACGACACCGAAGCCATGGCCGGGCTCTTCCGCCGGGCGGGGTGGCGGGTAGTGGGCTTCCGCGACGTTGCGGATGTATACGTGGTCAACACCTGCACGGTGACCGCCCGCAGCGAGGCCGAGTCGCGCCAGTTGGTGAGGCAGTCGCGCCGCCGCAACCCCGGTGCCCTGGTGGTGGTGTGCGGTTGCTATCCCCAGGTTAAGGGGGCAGAGGCGCTCGCGGCCACCGGCGCGGACGTGGTGCTGGGAACGCGCGGACGGGGTGATATCGTCTCTCTGGTGGAGCGGGCTCTGGGAGGAGAACGGCCCCTGGTGGAGGTCGAGCCCTTCTCTGCGGACACCGGGGCTGACCGCACCGGTCCCGGCGAGCGCGGCGACCTGTACGGATGGGGTTCGCGGGAGGCGGGCCGGGCGGGGGCCGGCGAGCCCGGGGAGGCCGAGGCGCCGCCATACGAGGAAGTGCCCGTGGAAAGCGAGGGTCGCACCCGTGCCGTGGTGAAGGTTCAGGAAGGCTGTGACGTGCGCTGTACATACTGCATCGTCCCCGCCGCCCGGGGACCCGCGCGCAGCCGCGACCCCGGGGCGGCCCTGGCGGAGGTCCGCCGCCTGGTGGCGGCCGGCTTTCGGGAGGTCGTGCTTACAGGGGTCCAACTCGGTGCTTACGGGCGCGACCGGGGTATGCCGGAGGGCCTGGCCACCCTGGTAAGCCGGATGGCGGCCACGGAAGGGTTGTGGAGGTTGCGCCTCAGTTCCCTCGAGCCGATGGACTTGAGCGACCGGCTGCTGGAGGTCATCGCCCGCCACCGGGTGGTGTGCCCCCACCTGCACCTTCCCCTGCAGAGCGGCTCGGACCGTATCCTGGCCGCCATGGGGCGCCCCTACCGGGCCGCGGACTATCTGCGCCTGGTGGAGCGGTCGAGGGAGAAGGTGCCCGGCCTGGCCCTCTCCACCGACGTCATGGTGGGTTTCCCGGGGGAAACGGAGGAGGATTTTGCCGCCACCGTGCGCCTGGTAGAGCAGGTAGGTTTCATGCGCCTGCACGTGTTCCCCTACTCGCCCCGTCCGGGCACGCCGGCCGCCGCGTTGCCCGCCCGGGTACCCGACCGGGTGAAGGAGGAAAGGGCACGCGTGTTGCGTGAAGTGGGCGCGCGTCTGGCGCGGGCTTTTGCTCTCCCCTTCGTGGAGCGGGTGGTGGAGGTGCTGGCGGAGCGCGAGCAGGAGGGCCTGGTGTCGGGGTTGACCCGGCACTACCTGCGCGTCGGCTTCCCCGGCGGAGCGGATCTGGAAGGGAAGCTGGTCGAGGTGCGCGTCACTGCCGTGACCGTGGAGGGTGTGCGGGGAGACCTGGTGGGGGTGCTGCCGGGCCCGCGTGAGGAATAGGCCCCCGGCGGTGGACGTGGCCCGGCGCGCGGCGGTGCTGCGGGGCCACGCGTGAGGAATAGTCTTTGGCGGGGGTGGGATGGTGCCGGCAAAACTGCGCGTGGGCATCCTGTTCGGCGGGCGGTCCGGTGAGCATGAAGTCTCCCTGATGTCGGCTTCCTCGGTCATTTCCGCCCTGGACCGCGAAAAGTACGATCCCGTGCTGATAGGTATTGACAAGCATGGGCGCTGGCGGTTACTGCCCCCGCTGCCCAACCAGGTCAACCCGGTCATGCTGGCGGAGGCCCTGGCCCGGGCACCCGTGGTCGCGCTCGCAGGAGATCCCCAGCAACCCCAACTGTTTGCGCTGGCGGCCGCCAGGGGGGAGGTACCCGCCCAAAAGCTGGACGTGGTGTTTCCCGTCCTGCACGGGACCTACGGTGAGGACGGCACCGTGCAGGGCCTTCTGGAACTGGCCGGCATCCCCTATGTGGGAGCCGGCGTGCTGGCCTCTGCCCTGGGGATGGACAAGGCCCTCATGAAGCTCGTGTTCTGCGCCCAGGGGTTGCCGGTGACTCCCTTCCGGGTGGTGTTGAGGTCTCGCTGGGAGAGGGTGCGCGAGGCCGTCCTGCAGGAACTGGAGGAGGCCCTGGGGTACCCCTGCTTTGTGAAACCGGCCAACCTGGGGTCTTCGGTGGGGGTCACCCGCTGTACCTCCCGGGAGCAGTTGGGCCAGGCCATGGACCACGCCGCCCGCTACGACCGTAAGCTGGTGGTGGAAAAAGGGGTGCGCTGCCGGGAACTGGAATGCAGCGTGCTGGGGAACGACGAGCCGGTGGCGTCGGTGGTGGGGGAGATCGTCCCCGCACGGGAGTTTTATGACTATGCCTCCAAGTACCTGGATCCCCGCACGCGCCTGGTCATCCCCGCCCCGGTGCCCGATGAGGTATCCCGCCAGGTGCAGGATCTGGCCATCCGGGCGTACCGTGCCATAGACTGCGCTGGCATGGCCCGGGTGGACTTTTTCTGGGACCGGGATACCGGGCAGGTGCTGGTGAACGAAATCAACACCATCCCCGGGTTCACGGCCGTGAGCATGTACCCGAAGCTTTGGGAGGCGACGGGCCTGTCGTATTCCCACCTCCTGGACCGGCTCATCGAGCTGGCCCGCGACCGGCACCGGGACATGAACCGCCGCCTGACCAGCTACGTTCCCGAGGCGCATTGACATACGTGGGCGAGGCGGATTGACAGGCCCTCCCGCGTGCCATAGAATTGCGTTGTTGGCGCGGGTGGCGTTTGCTCCCCGCCGAGACCGGTCGGGGAGGAGGGATGCAGGTGACGGAAGTACGCGTCGGCAAAGACGAATCCCTCGACAATGCCTTGCGCCGCTTCAAGCGTGAATGCCAGAAGACGGGTATCCTGGCGGAAGTAAGGCGCCGGGAGCACTACGAGAAGCCGAGTGTCAGGCGGAAGAAGAAATCCAAGGCTGCCCAGCGCAGGAAGCACCGTTGACCAAACGGTGCCGGAAAAGGCGGCCAGTCCCCCGGGGGACTGGCCGATAACTCTTTTGGGGGGCTGCTTCGCCTGGGGGCTCCCCCAACCGGGGGCCCGCTCCGGCCCCCGCGGGGCGGTGACGAGGTGCCCAAGGCCTGGGTTGAGGGAGGTCGCTTACGGGTCGAACACCCCGAGGAGGGACCGTACCCGGTGGTGGTCCCCTGCCCGGGGGTGGACCTCTATGTAAACGGCAGACGCCAGGACGGGCCGGCGGAGGTACGCGGGGACGATCACGTGGAGGCGCAGCCCCGCGATGAGGAGCGGCCCGGCACCTGGCGGCTGGAAGTCACGCCGGACGGCATGGAGGCGGCGGTGGTGGTAACCCCCACCGTATCCGTGCGGCGCACCCTCGCCTACCTGCCCCCTTCACCGAGGCTGCGGCTGCAGGTGAGGGAAGAGATCACCGCCCGATCGCCGGTGGGGGCGGCGGAGGTGCGGGAGGCGCTGGCCCGGGCCGGGGTGAGCTTCGGCCTGGACGAAGGAGCCATCGCCTCCGTGGGGCAGGTCGACCGGGATACGAGGCTGGTAGTGGCACGTGGCCGGCCCCCGGTGCCCGGTCGGGATGCCCGCGTCGAACTCTTCTTCCCGGAGGAAGAGCGCGTGCCGGTCGCCCACGGCGGGGACGCGGCTGACCTTCGCCTCCGCTTTACCTTCACCTCGGTGGCGCCGGGCGAGGTGCTGGCCCGGCGCCATCCCCCCGAGCCAGGCCGGCCCGGAACCACGGTGAGGGGCGAGGAGGTGGCGGTCAAGCCGCCGCGGGACCTGGCACTGGTCGCCGGGCGGGGTGCCGAGTTGAGCCCGGACGGCCAGGAGGTGAGGGCTACTTCCCGGGGGCGTCCCGTCTCGACGCGCAAGGGCGGGCGGGCGCTGGTCTACGTAGTATCCGAATTGACCCACCCCCGCGACGTCGACCTCTCCAGCGGGCACATCCACTTCAAGGGTGATGTCAAAGTGGGGGGCGGCGTCCTCGAGGGCATGGAGGTAATAGCCCTCGGTACCGTGGAAGTGGGCGGAAGCGTGATGCGAGCCCGCGTGGTAGGCGGCGGCGGGGTCAGGGTGGGACGGGGTATCGTCTCCAGCACCGTGGTGGCGGGACAGGAGGCGGGGTGGGCGTCCTCTCTGCTTCCTCTGGGAGCCGCGGTGGCCAATCAGGTGGGGGAACTGGAGGAGGCGCTCTACCGGCTCCTGGCCGAGGCCCCGGTACCGCCGGGACCCGCCCTGCGCCTGTTGCTGGACACCCGCTTCGGACAACTGGCAGCAGGGCTGGGCAGGCTGGCGTCTGGGTACGCGGATCTCCCCCGCCGGGAGCGGGAGGCGGACGTGGAGGCGGTGCTGCAGGGCCTGCAGCGGATACTGGCGGCACCCCTGGGCCTGCGGGACGCGGAGGAACTGGGGAGACTCGGCGCCGCTTTGCGCCGGTGGACCATGGAACTGGAGGGCGCGGTTCGTCCTGACGCCTCCCTGAGGTGCAATTACGCCATGAACTCGACCTTGCAGGCGACCGGGGACATCCTGGTGTTGGGAAATGGCTGCCATAGCAGCCGCCTGCTGGCGGGGGGTTCCGTGCGCGTGGAGAGGGTCTTCCGGGGTGGGGAAATCCAGGCGGGCGGCGGGGTGTGGGCGGGAGAACTGGGGTCCCCGGGCGTCCCCACCCGGGTGCGGGTGCCCGCTTCCGGGTGGGTGAAGCTGGGGCGGGTGGCCGAGGACAGCGTGGTGCAGGTGGGCGAGCGATCCCACCGTTTCCTGGCGGAGGAACGGAAGGTGGGCCTGCGCCTCGATCACCAGGGAGAGTTGGAGTTCTTCTGGTAGTTGGCCGCGTGCGCGGGCGCGCGCCCTGGTGGCGTGGGGATGGGGCCGATGTGTGCATAGATTAGAGCCGGGGATGTTGTTTGCCGGAGCGACGGCGCGGCCGCCTGGGCGAGCGGGTGGCCGAGGTGCTGGAGTTACCCCGGGAGGTGGTCTTCCACGTCCCCCGGCTGGTGATGGTGGGGAACCTGCACCTCACCATCGAGAACCACCGGGGGGTGGTGGAGTTTGGCCGGGATCGGCTGGTGGTGGGCCTGGGGGAAGGCCAGGTCACGGTAGAGGGCGAGGACCTTGCCATCGTCCGCATCGGGCGCGAGGAGATGGCGGTGGCCGGGCGCATCAGCTGTCTGCGCTTTTCCTGACCGGGGGAAGAGCGTGCCATGAGACTCCTGCTTTTGTGGCCCAGTGGCTTTGTCCGGGTGGTGGTGAGCGGCGCCGCACCGGAGCGGTTCGTCAACCTGGCCGCGCGCCGCGGCATCCCGCTCTGGCAATTGCGCGAAGAGGGTCACTGTATCCGGGGTGTGATGGCGGCTGCACATTTTTTGCGCATCCGTCCCCTGGCCAGGCGCTCGCGCTGCCGGGTGCACGTTCAGGCCCGGGCCGGTCTTCCCTTCGTGTGGCGCAAGGTGGTACGGAGGCCGGGGCTGGTGGCGGGGGCCCTGGCGGCGCTGGCCCTCATCATGACCGCGGGCAGCACGGTACTGTTCGTCGAGGTGAGCGGCGCGTCCGCCGGCCACCGGGAGGAGATCCTGGCCGTCGCCCACCGGGCAGGCCTGCGTCCCCCCATACCCCGGTTTCTCCTCAACGGTGCCGCCCTGGAGGAGGAGGTGGCTGCCTCCCTTCCCTACGTGTCCTGGGCGAGGCTGACCTTTCAGGGTACCCTGGCCCGGCTGGAGGTGGGGGAGCAGGAGTTGCCGCCTCCACCACCACCCCCGACGGGACCGGCCGACGTGGTTGCCACCAAGCCGGGGGAACTGGTCTACCTCCTGCCCCTCATGGGCGTGGCCCGGGTACAGGCCGGGCAGCGGGTGGTGGCCGGGCAGGTGCTCATTTCGGGAGTCATCCCCGGACGCAAGGGGGGTGAGAAGGAGACGGGGCCGCCCCGGCTGGTCAGTGCCCGCGGCGTCTGCCTGGCACGGGTCGCTTACCAGGCCGTGGTGCGGCTGCCATGCCACGAAGTGGTGCTTCGTCCCACCGGGCGCACCTGGCACGGGTGGGTTGTGCTCGTGGCGGGAAAGGAGATAGTATTGAGGGGGAAGGTACCCTTTGAGCTTTACCATACCTCCCGGACCCGGGCCGTGCTGGGCGGCAGGAATGGAAAACCTGCCGTCGAAGTCATAAGGACGACCTACCATGAGGTGGAACCGGTGACTTTCGTGCGCACGCCCGGGGAGGCGGCCCTGGCCGCCCGGGATAAGGCCCTGGCAGAGGTGCTCTCCCAGGTGCCGCCCGGAGCGGAAAGGGAGGTGATCGAGGCAGAAGTGGAGGTGCGGGACGAGGGTGCCACCGCCCGGGTGACCGCATTCACCATCGAGGAGATCGGTCGTGTGATGCCCCGCTGAGCATTAGGGGAGGGAAAGGACGGGTATTGGACACATCCGGGGTAACCAGCGAGCGGCTGCGCCTCAACGATTCCCAGGAGGCGCTGCATCTGTTTGGTCAGAACGATGCACACCTGCGCGCCATCGAGGAGCAATTTCAGGTCAGGTTGCAGAGCAGGGGAAGCGAGGTGGTGGTGACCGGCCCTGAAGAGGAGGTGGCCAGGGTGACCCAGCTTCTCCATCACCTGCTCCCCATGGCCCGGGAGGGGACCCTGGACAGCCACGACGTGGCCTATGCGATCAGGCTGGCCCGGGAGGGTAACGAGGGTGCCCTGGCCGCCCTGCGCGGTGATACGGTGATCACGACCTACCGGGGGAAGGCCATCCGGCCCAAGTCGGTGGGGCAGAAGAAGTACGTGGAGGCGATCCGCAATCACGGTATCACCTTCGGGATCGGTCCCGCGGGCACCGGCAAGACCTACCTGGCGGTGGCGGTGGCGGTGGCCGCTTACAAGGCCAAGGAATGTACCCGCATCGTGCTCACCCGTCCCGCCGTGGAGGCGGGGGAGAAGCTGGGTTTTCTGCCGGGGGGTCTGGCGGAGAAGGTGAACCCGTACCTGAGGCCCCTCTATGACGCCCTCTTCGACATCCTGGGGGTGGAGGCCTTCGAGCGTCTGCTGGGGAGGAACCTGATCGAGGTGGCGCCCCTGGCCTACATGCGCGGTCGCACCCTGGATGACTCTTTCATCATCCTTGACGAGGCCCAGAACACCACCGCCGAGCAGATGAAGATGTTCCTCACCAGGCTGGGGCTGGGTTCACGGGCGGTGGTGACGGGTGACATCACCCAGGTGGACCTGCCCAAGGGGCAGGTATCCGGCCTGGAGGAAGCCCGCCGGGTGCTGGCGGACGTGGAAGGGATCGCCTTCGTCTACCTGACCGAGGAAGACGTGGTCAGGCATGAACTGGTGACCAGGATCATCAAGGCTTACGAGCGCTGGGACAGGGAAAAGGGAGGTCAGGGGGGTTGACCGCCTTCCGCTGGCAGAAGGCATCCGGGCTCTCCTGGCGCAGGGCGGGTTGGGGCGTGCTCTTCCTGATCCTGTGGGCGGCGGTGTTTTACGCCGACATCATCCCGCGTCCCCTCAACCTGCAGGAAGGCCAGCTGGCGCCCGAGACCATCCGGGCTCCCCGCCAGGTAGTGGACCGGGTGCGTACCGAGCAGTTGCGCCAGGAGGCCGCGGCCGCGGTCCCCGATGTCTTCGACCTCGACCCGCGGGCCACCGCGGAGGCCGAGCGGGCCGTGAGTGACGCTTTCGCCCGCGTGCGGGAGGTGGCCGGCCAGCCCGGCAAGCCGGAAGAAAAGGCTGCCCTTCTGGCCCGGGAACTGGGCGTGGAGGACCGGGCGGCCGTGCTGGCGGCGCTCGCCGCCGACCCCGCCCAACTGGACGTGGTGGAGGCCTGGGCCAGGGACACCCTGGTGTCGGTGATGCAGGTGGGCGTGCGGGAGGAGAACCTGGACGCGGCCCGCCAGCAGGTGAGACAGCGGGTGGACGCGTTGCGCCAGCCGCGCGACCTCAAGAACTTCGCCGCCGAGGTGGCGGCTGCCCGGGTGCGCCCCAACCTGGTTTTCAACGCCAGTGACACGGAAGCCAGGCGGCAGCTGGCCCGCGAACAGGTGCGGCCCGTGTACGTCCAGCGCGGGGATGTGGTTTTGCGCAAGGGGGAGCTTGTGACCTCCGCCCACCTGGTTCTCCTGCGGGACCTGGGCCTCATGCAGGGCGGGGGGAACTGGCTCATCGGCGCCGGCTCCCTGCTGCTGGCCCTCCTGCTGGGGGGAATCCTGCTCTTCTTCCTGCGGGCGTTTACTCCCGCGGTATGGCAATCGGAGAACCTGCTGGTCCTCGTGGGCCTGGTGCTTTCGGTGGCTCTGGTGATGGGGCACCTGGTGCGGGGGGTCTCGGGGCACCTGACACCGGTAGCCACGGCCACCGTGCTGCTGGCGGTGCTGGTGAAGCCGGAGGTGGCGTTGATCTCCGCCCCCATCCTGGCCGTAGGGGTGGCAGCGATCAACGGGCTCCACGCCGAGTTCGGTATCACCAACCTCTTCGGAGCCCTGGTAGGGGCCTACGCGGTGGGGCGGATCAGCCAGCGTACCGATTTCCTGCGCGCTGGGTTCCTGGCCGGCATGGGGCAGCTGGGGGCGGCGGTGGCACTCAGCCTGGTGGGGGGTCTGGCCCAGGATACCCTGGCGGTCTGGCAGGTGTACCTGTTCTCTTTCCTGAGCGGGCCCACCGCGGGCATACTGGCCGTGGGCCTGCTACCCTTCCTGGAGACCGCCTTCGGGGTGGTGACCCCCATCAAACTGCTGGAACTGTCCAGCCCCAACCACCCGCTGCTGCGGAGGTTGCTGGTGGAAGCCCCCGGCACTTATCACCATTCCATCCTGGTGGCCAACCTGGCCGACGCGGGGGCGGAGGCGGTGGGTGCCGACGGGCTGCTGGCCCGGGTGGGCGCTTACTACCACGACGTGGGCAAGATCAGACGCCCGTATTTCTTCATCGAAAACCAGATGGGGCAGGACAACCCGCACGAGAAGATGTCCCCGGCCCTGTCTGCGGTGGTGATCACCGCCCACGTCAAGGACGGGCTGGAACTCGCCCGTGAGTACCGGCTGCCCCCCAGTGTCGCCGCTTTCATCGCCGAGCACCACGGCGACTCGCTGGTTTCGTACTTCTACAGCCGGGCGGCCGAGAACGGCGCTCCCGTCGAAGAACAGGGCTTCCGCCACCAGGGCCCCCGGCCCCAGTCGCGGGAGACGGCCATCGTGATGCTGGCCGACGCGGTGGAGGCTGCCGTACGTGCCCTTCCCGACCCCACGCCTGCAGCCATCGAGGGAGTGGTGCGCAGGATAATCAGGGAACGCCTGCAGGACCGACAGCTGGATCAGGCCCCCCTCACCCTGCGGGACCTGGACCGGGTGGCGGCGGCCTTCGTGCGCGTCCTGAGCGGGATCTACCACCCCCGCATCGAGTATCCGGAAGGGAAGGGGGAGGGCGATGAGGGCAAGGGTCGCGGTGACGCGGGAACCGGGGGTGACGGTGCCCCGCGGGACGGTGCGGCTGGTACGGGCGGCGGTGGGGCTGGCCCTGGAGAGGGCGGGGAAACCCGTACCGGTGAGCGTGGCCCTGGTGAGCGACGAGAGGATACGGGAACTGAATAGCCGTTTCCTCGGGCGGGACCGTCCCACCGACGTGCTCGCCTTCCCCCTGGGGGGCGATGCCCCCGGTGCCTGGGGTGAGGTGGTGGTTTCCGCGGACACCGCCCGGCGGCATGCGGAAGAGAGGAATGGTGACCTCCAGGAAGAATTGGTACTTCTGGCCGTTCACGGTGTCCTGCACCTGCTGGGACGGGATGACGACACCCCCGCGGCCTGGCAGAGCATGATGGCCGAGGCCACCGACATCGTGGCCGAGGCCAGGGACATCGTGGCCGCCCGCCCGGAGGAACGGCATACATAGGTGACGCGGGCAGAGGGCGGTCCGACCTGACCTACCGACCGGACCCCGGGCGGAGCGGTATGCAGGGCGGAGGCGATGGCGGTGGGGGTAAGACTCCGCAACCTGTTCCTGAGCGGGCTGGCGGTGCTGGTGCCGGTGGTGCTCACGCTGATGGCCCTCAGGTGGCTGTTCGGCGTGGCCGACAGCCTGCTGCGCCCGCTGATCGCCCGGGCCCTGGACAGGTACATACCGGGCCTGGGCATCCTTTTCGGGGTGTTGTTCGTCTTACTGGTGGGGTGGCTGGCACAGGTCTACGCCGGACGCTGGCTCCTCCAGAGCGTGGAGAGGGTCTTCCTGCGGGTACCCATCGCCCGTGAGGTGTACGGGACGGTGAAGTCGGTGGTGGATGCCTTCTCGGGAGGCCGCAGGGTCCTGGGGCGGGTGGCCATGGTGGAGTACCCCCGGCCCGGCCTTTACTCGGTGGGGTTCGTGACGGGAGCCGGTCTGCCCGAAGCAACCTCCGGGCTGGGGGAAGAAACCCTGTGCGTGTTCATCCCCACCACCCCCAACCCCACCTCGGGGTGGATCGCCATGGTGCCGCGCTCCCAGGTGCGGTTCCTGGACATGACTCCCCAGGAAGGTATGCGGCTGGTGATCTCGGCGGGGACGGTGGACCCGCGCGCGCGAAGGGGGTAGCTGGGAGGTTGTACATACGGCGGTTTCCGGTGATGTGTGCCCTCCTGTCACTGCTGCTGGTGGTGGCGGTACTGGCCGGCAGTTGTGGCCGGGGGAGTCCATCCCCTCCCGCGCCCTCCGCACCCGGGGAGTTGCCTGCGGGAGGCACGGGGGCACCGGAGGTTCCCGTACCCAAGCGGCCCTGTCCCCTGTGCGGGCAGCCGGTTCCCGAGAACCTGGTACACAGGCGGCCCTTTGCCCTCATGATCGACAATGCTCCCCAGGCTCGCCCGCAGGCCGGCCTGGGGGAGGCCTGCCTGGTCTACGAGGTGCTGGCGGAGGGCGGCATCACCCGGTTCCTTGCCTTTTACCTGCACGAGGATCCCCCTAAGGCCGGTCCCGTGCGCAGCGTGCGTCCCTACTTCCTGGACCTGGTGCTGCCGCTGGATGCGGTACTGGGCCACGCGGGGGCCAGCGAGCAGGGGTTTGCCGACCTGCGCGCCCTCAACGTCCCTCACCTGGATGAGATCTACGGGGGCGGGGACGCGTACTGGAGGGTGCCCCCCTCCGAGCGCAAACCACCCCATGCCACCTATACCTCGGGCGAGTTGTTCCGGGCCGCCATGAAGAAGCACGAGCTCGAGAAGGAGGGGCCGTTCCCCGCGCCCTTCCCGTTCCGCACCGGGGGTAAGCCGGCGGAGCAGGGCAAGGAGGCCGCCCTGCTCACCGTGTACTACCCGGGGGGATGGCAGGGTTACCGTGTGAGCTACGCCTATGACAGGGACACCGGTCGCTGGTTGCGTTCCATCAACGATGACCCCCACCGGGACGCCGACGGTCGGGTGCTGTGGGCCCGTAACGTGGTCGTCCACTTCGTGGAGATGCGCCGCATACCGGGGGACGAACTCCTGCACATGGAAGCGAAAATGACGGGGCAGGGGCAGGCTATCGTGTTCAGCGGGGGCAGGTACCGGGAGGGGATCTGGCGCAAGCCCGCCCGCCGTTCGCCGGCCGTCTACCGGGACGACAGGGGGGAGCCCCTGGAACTGGAACCCGGTCCCACCTGGGTGCTGGTGGTGCCGGTGGGAACCCGGGTGGAGATCAAGTAGGCGCGGAGGGAGAAACCTGGCAGAGGAAGTCTTCCGTTCCGGATTCGTCGGTGTGGTGGGGCGCCCCAACGTGGGCAAGTCCACCCTCGTGAACGCCCTGGTCGGGCGCAAGGTGACCATCGTATCGGAAAAACCGCAGACGACGCGCAACCGCATCCTGGGTGTCCTCAACGGGCCGGGCTACCAGATGGTGTTGCTGGACACGCCCGGCATGATGGAGCCGCGTACGGAACTCGACCAGTACATGGTCAAGATCGCCCGTGGCACCCTGGGCGACGTGGACGTCGTCGTGCTGGTAGTGGATGGTACCGCCCGTCCCGGCCCCAACGAGAGACTGCTGGTGGCCAGCTTCCCGCGCAAGGCCCCGCCTGCCGTACTCGCCCTGAACAAGGTGGATCTCCTCCCGCCGGAGAAGGTGCCGGAGGCTATGGAGGCCTACCGGGCGCTATACCCCTTCCGCCACGGCGTCCCCATCTCCGCCCTCGCGGGGACCAACCTGGACCTCCTGCGCCAGGCCATTTACGACTTGCTGCCGCCGGGACCTCGCTACTACCCGGAGGACGTCACCACCGACCAGCCCGACCACTTCTACGTGGCCGAAGTGGTGCGCGAGAAGGTGCTCGAACTGGTGCGGGACGAGGTCCCCTACGCGGTGGCGGTGGTGGTCGAAGAAATCGCCCCCCGCCCGAACGAGGTGCTCTACATCCGGGCCTACATCTTCTGCGAGCGGGCCGGCCAGCGGGGCATCCTGGTGGGTCAGAACGCCCGCCTGCTCAAGACGGTGGGGACGAGAGCACGGCAGGAACTGGAGGCCTACTTCGGGAAGAAGATATACCTCGACCTGTGGGTGAAGGTAAGGCGCGACTGGAGGGACGACCCCAGCACGCTCGGGCAACTGGGCTACAGGTTGAAGTAGGCCGATGGCCCTCTATCACGTGGAAGGCATCATCCTGCGCAGCCGCGATCTGGGCGAGGCAGACCGCCTGCTGACCGTGTATTCCCTCGAGGAGGGAAAGCTGGGCGCCGTGGCCAGGGGGGCGCGGCGGCCGGGGAGCAGGCTGGCGGCCTCTGTGCAGCCCTTCGCCTGCGCCCGCCTCCTCCTCTGGCGGGGGAAGCACCTGGATGTGGTCACCCAGACCCAGCTTCGCCAGTCCTTCCCGCGCCTGCGTTCCGACCTCGGGGGGGTCGCCGCCGCCAGCCTGCTGGCGGAACTCGTCGATTGCTTCACCCAGGAGCGCGACCCTGCCCCCTCTCTGTTCGCGTTGCTGCGCGGCACCCTGGCGGCCCTGGATGAATCGGTGGGTGAGCCGGGGCGGTCCCTGGAGGGGGCGACCTACGCCTTCATCCTGGGACTGCTGGCTCTGGCCGGGTTCGCGCCGCGTCTTACCCGCTGCGTCTATTGCGGCGAGGAGCCCGGCCCGGCGGGCTGCTACTTCGACGCCCCGGCCGGCGGGGTGGTGTGCGCCCGCTGTCGGGCGGATGACCGTGCCCTGCGCCTCTCGGAGACCTCCCGTCGCGTGCTCCTGCACCTGGCCGGGTCCTCCCCCCAGGCGGCCTCGCGCCTGGCCCTCAGCCCCACCACCATGCACGAGGTGCGCGCTGTGATGGTGTCCTGCCTGGAGGCGCGCCTGGAGGGCAGGCCCAGAGCATGGGATTTCTGGTACCAGCAGGTGGGAAGGCGGTGAGCGAACCTGGGTATCCCTGCCATGCCGGGTGACGTGAGGCGACTGGTGCTCCCCACGCCTTACGCCGTGGGGCCCGTCAACGTGTACCTGATCATGGGGGCCGAGCCCACCCTCATCGATGCCGGACCGGCCACCCGGGAAGGGGTGGAGGCCCTGCGGGCGGGGCTGGCCGCAGCCGGCCTGGGGCCCGGGGACGTGCGCCGGGTGATCGTGACCCATGCCCACCCCGACCACTACGGGGGCCTGGCCCTGCTCGGGGACGAGGGTCGATGGGAAGTGGCCGCCCATCCCCGCGCTCTCCTGTGGATGTCCGGCGACCCCGGGATGCTGGACGCCCGGGTGGCCTTTTACGTCAGATTCCTGGAACAGGCCGGCGTCCCCGCCTCCCTGCTGCGCACCATGGAGCGGGAGAGCCTGGGACTGCGCTCCTACCCCCGCGGAATAGCGCTGCACCGCTTCCTGGGGGAGGGGGAAAGGGTCAAGGCGGGAGACGGCGAACTGGTGGTCCGCTACACCCCAGGACACGCTTCCTCTGCCATCTGCCTGGAGCGCACCTCCGACCGGCTCCTCTTTTCGGGCGATGCCCTGCTGGGGCGCATTTCCTCCAACGCCCTGGTGGAGCCGGTGGGTGCCTGGACGGGGGATCGCCGGGCCAGCCTGCCCGAGTACGTGCGGACCCTGCACCGCCTGCGCTCGCTGGAAGTGGACCTGGTGCTACCGGGCCATGGCGATCCCTTCCCGGACCATCGGGCCCTGGTGGACGAGCGCCTGGCCTTCTACCGCGCCCGCCGCGACCACGTCCTCGCCCTGCTGGGCGGCGGCCCGGCCACCGTATACGATCTGTGCCGCTCCCTCTTCCCCGGCCTGGAAAGGGACCAGCTCTTCCTGGGCCTCTCCGAGACGGTGGGCTACCTCGACCTCCTGGAAGAACAGGGATTGGTGGGGCATACCATGAGTGAGGGCGTGCTCAGGTACCACCGTCAGGCGGGCCGGACCCTCTCGCCGAGCGCGCGGGCGGGGTAGGCTGGCGGTCGGTAGATCGCGCACAGGTTCCACGCTGGTATGCGCGGGTGGGGTTCGCAGTGATCTGGATCACGCCCGGGCGGGTGGGTGGGGGCCGGTAATGGGGGTCACGATCAGTTTCCTGGACGGGGTGGGGTGCATCGGCGGCACCAAGGTCCTGCTGGAAGCGGACTCGGGGGGACTGCTCCTCGATTTTGGGGTCAGTTTCTCGGCGGAAAGGGCTTTCTTCGACGAGTTCCTGCGCCCGCGTGCCTCCGCCGGCATCGGAGATCTCCTGGAACTGGGGCTGCTGCCCCCGTTGCGGGGACTCTACCGCCGGGACCTCGACCAGCCCTCCCGCGGCTGGTGGAGCCGTGTGGAGGGGCGTGACCGCCAGGTGCAGGTGGCGGGGGTATTGCTCAGCCATGCCCACCTGGACCACAGCGGGTACATATCGTTCCTGGAGGGCGACATCCCCGTCTACACGGGGCTGGCCTCGGCCATGATCGCCAAGGCCATGCAGGATACCACCCCCGGCACCGTGGAGCGGGAGGTGGCCTACTTCACGCCAAGGGAGGAAAAAGAGGGGCTGCTGAAAGCGGCCGACTACCGCAAGGTGCCGGCCCGCCTGCGCCCCTTCGTGGTCTTCTGCCCCGAAACGTCGCCCGCGAACTGGCAGGCGGCAGCCGACTTCTGGCTGCGTCCGCCCGCTTCCCGCGACCTGGAGGGTGAACCCCTGCGGGTCGTGACCGGTTCCGGCCCACCCGCCGGCGGTGCCGTGTGTGAGACGCGGGTGGCAGGCATGCGGGTGCGCTGGTGGCCGGTGGACCACTCCATCCCGGGGGCCGGCGCCTTCGCCGTGGAGACCCCGGCGGGCTGGGTGGTATACACCGGTGACCTGCGCCTGCACGGTTCGCGGGGTCCTCTTACCCGTGCCTTTGCCCGGGAGGCAGCCCGGCTGGAGCCCGTCCTGCTCCTCTGCGAGGGGACCCACCCCCGCACCGAGACCCCGGTAGGCGAGGACCAGGTGCGGCAGCGGGCCTGCGAGGCCCTGCGCCATGCCGAGGGCCTGGTGATCGCCGACTTCGGACCCCGCCACGTGGAGCGCCTGCTCTCCTTCCTGGAGGCCGCCCGCGAGTCGGGACGCCGCCTGGCCGTCACGACGCGCGACGTCTACCTCCTCGAGGCCCTGCACGCGGCAGGGGAGCCGGGCGTTCCTGATCCCCGCACGGAGGGGGCGCTGGCGGTGTACATAGAGGCCAAGGTGAACAGGCCGGTGTGGGAGCGCATCGTCATGGAGCGCTACCTGGACTCCTGTCCGGACCGGGTCGTGTCCGCCCGCGACGTGGCGGCTGCCCCGGGCGATTACGCGTGCGCCTTCTCGTACTGGGACCTCACAGAACTGGTCGACATCGCACCCCGCGGGGGCACCTACATCTACTCGTCCACGGAGGCGTTCAACGAGGAGATGCACATGGACCTGGACCGGCTACGCAACTGGATTTCCCACTTCGGCCTGGCCATGCTGGGGGACCCGGGGGACCGCGCCGGCCAGGGCCGTGACCCCGGCTGGCACGCCAGCGGGCACATCCACGGTCCCGGGCTGGTGGAACTGGTGGAGACCATACGTCCCCGCTGCCTGGTCCCCGTCCACACAGAAGACCCCGAGTTCTTCTGTGAAAGGCTGGGTCACCTCACCCGGGTTGTCACCCCTGCCCCCGGTTCCACCTTGTGGCTGTAAGGGCCCGTGCGCGTCCCGGGCCTTCTTGTGCTTGCGGGTCCCGCGGTAAGCCGTGGGCCGGGGCTGGTGCCCGTGCTGCTTCGCGGTGAGGTGGCGCGGGGATCAGCGCAGGCCCAGGTATTCGGCGATGTTGGCCTGCTCGACCTTCACGGGGCGGATGCGCCCCGTCAGGGAGGTCATGAGCGACGTGACCCCGGGGCCGTGGCCGGACGTGTAGGAGTCGCTGTGGACGACCACACCGATGATGACCGCCCCCCGGCGGTAGCTGCGCCCGTAGTACGAAGAGGCGTCGCGGATGGCCACGATGTCCCCCAGGCGGAGCCGGTCGAGCCCCAGTTCCCGCAGCCCCTCCTTCTCCATGGAGGTAATGTCGTAGTCGCCCCGTTCGGCGGCCGCCGAGCCCAGGCCGCTTCCCATGAATTCGGGGGGCACGATGCCCGCCACCGGTACCTCCAGGGCACCGTCCTTCTCCTGGATGCCCATTTTGTCCAGCAGGCGAGGGTCCAGGTTCATACACCTGACGTCAGGGTATCCCTCGATTTCCAGGCCCTGCCCCCAGGCCCGTACCTGGATCTTGTCCCCGATCACCAGCTTTTCCAGTACCTCGGGCGGGAAATCGATGAGCACGTGCTCTATCCCGCCGTGTTTGCCCGTTACCACTCCCCGGGCTCCCTTGGCGTCGCCCGAGACCACGTAGGCATCGTTGCCCACGCAGGACAGGGTATTGTAGCCGTGGTTGGGAGTCTCGTCTTTGCTCTTAGTACTCACGCCGGGTTCCACGTGGTCACCAGCCCAACCGAAGGCGGGGTCGCCCACCCTCACATTGTAGGTAATACCACCGGTGCCCGGCAGTACCCGGGCTACCCCGTCGTACCCCACCCGGTGCGGGGGCTGGGCGCCTCCCGGGCTGGATACCTCACCAAGGACCGATATCATGACCAGCCGGTCTCTGTTCGTCTTAAGCATGTTACCATCCCTCCTACCCATGGCCCGGCGTCCCAGCTGCCGGTTGCGGATGCAACTATCAGGCTTCGCCACAGCGCCGCGGCCGACCTGCCTGAGGGGCGCTGTGCGCATGGCCCGCGAAATGTTACTATGTTGTCCGCGGACGGTGGGCGTGGAGGAGGACTCCGCAGGAGGTGGCAGATGGTTTCACGGGAGCAGGTGCTGGAAGCCCTGGGCCGGGTGATGGACCCCGAACTGGGGCGCAGTCTCACCGAACTGGGCATGGTCAGGGGAACCCAGATCGAGGGAGGAAAGGTACGGGTGGGGGTAGCCCTCACCGTGCCCGGATGCCCTCTGCGCAACAAGATCCGGGATGACGTGGTAGCCGAGGTAGGTCGTGTCCCCGGGGTGGAGGAGGTGGAGGTGGACCTCTCGGCCATGACCGACGCCGAGCGGGAGGCCCTGGGCGAGCGGCTGCGGCGGGAGATGGCCCGCCCCACGGGTATCATGAGCCCCGCCTCCCGCACCCGGGTGATCGCCGTGGGGAGCGGCAAAGGAGGCGTGGGTAAGTCGACCGTCACCGTGAACCTGGCGGCGGCGACGGCCGCCGCGGGCCGCGAGGTGGGCCTGCTGGACGCGGACATCTACGGATTCAGCATCCCCCACCTGCTGGGGATCGACGGTACCCCCCGCGCGAAGGACGGCAAGATCGTCCCCCTGGAGAGCCACGGCATGGAGGTGATGTCCATCGGCTTTTTCCTGCCGGAGGACCAGCCCGTCATCTGGCGGGGTCCCCTCCTCATCCGGGCCCTGCAGCAGATGCTACAGGACGTGGAGTGGGGCGACCCCGAGTTCCTGTTCATCGACCTGCCGCCCGGGACGGGGGACATCCCCCTGTCGGTGACCCAGATGTTGCCCCGCAGTGCCCTGGTGCTGGTGACCACCCCCCAGCCCGCCTCGGTGCAGGTGGCCAGCCGGGCGGGAGCCTTCGCGCGGCGGGCAAATCAGGAGATCCTGGGCGTGGTGGAGAACATGTCCTACTTCGTCTGCCCCGGGTGTGGCCGCCGCACCCATGTATTCGGCCGGGGCGGGGGAGAGGAACTGGCCCGCCACCTGGGCGTGCCCTTCCTGGGGGAGATCCCGCTCACGGAGGAAATCCGCAGCGGTTCCGATCTGGGCCGGCCCGTGGCTATCTATGACCCGGAGAGCGAGGCCGGACGGGCCTTCGCCGCCATCGCCCGCCGCCTGACGGGCTGACCCCGGCGACGCCCGCCGGCGCGGTCCCCGTCCCGGCGACGCGACCGGGTCCCGCGCGCCGGGCTGTCGCTTCAGCCGGCGAGCAGGTGCCGCTACCGGTTGAGCAGGGCGGCCAGTTCCCCGGCGTTTTGCAGGGCGAATCCCTGGGCGTCGTTGTTGAAGTAGGCGAAGACGTCCCGGCCCTCCGCCCGCCAGCGTGCGATCCTCTCTGCCCAGGTCTCCAGTTCCTGGGTGGAGTAGCAGGAACTGTAGAGCCGGTGGCTCCCGTGGAAGCGCACGTATACGAAGTCGGCGGTGGCCTCCCGGCAGGAGGGCCAGCGAGGTGCGTCCGCCACGCACAGAGCATGGTTGAGTCGCAGCAGGAACTCGTACAGCTCCGGCGCAAACCAACTCTGGTGCCGGAACTCGAAGGCATGTCGGGTGTGGCCGGCCACGGCCTTCAGGAGGTTGCAGAAGGCGCCCAACTTCGCCAGGTCAAGCCGGAAGCTGGGTGGGAACTGCCAGAGCACGACCGCCAGCTTCTCCTTGAGTGCTGCCGCGTGGGCGAAGAACCGCGAGGTTTCGTCTTCGACTTCCGCCAGCCTCTTGAGGTGAGTGATCAGGCGGCTCCCCTTGATGGCAAAGACGAAGTCGGGCGGTGTCTGCTCGTACCACCCGGCGAAGGTGCTGCGGCGGGGCAGGCGGTAAAACGTGACATTCAGTTCCACGGTAGGGAAAGTCCCCGCATAGTGGGACAGCCACTGCCGCGTAGGCAGGCCTTCCGGGTAGAAACGCCCCCGCCAGTGCGAGTAGTTGTACCCACTGGTGCCGACGTACAGCATCCCGGTGCGGCCAGGCACCACTGACACGTTGCAGGCCCTCTCCTTCTGGGTGCCGCCCCAGTTTGCGTTTAACTTCGCGACAGGTCCCGTCTGTCCTGCTGCTCAGAGGTTGCGGTAGACGGCCATCACCCGGCCCACCAGGGTGGGCGGCAGGGACCACTCCTGTGGCTGCCCGGTGACCGGGTGGGCGAACAGGGGCGAGGCCTCGGGGCCGTAGTAGCGGAGCAGCACGGGAAGCTCGCCTGCGATGGCCAGCACGGTGTCGCCGGGGTGAAGGGGTGCTTCGGGGTCGACGGCCAGCTGGTCGCCGGCCATGAAAAACGGGAAATATTCTCCCGACAGCCAGTCCAGGGCAAACGCCCGCTCGCTGAGGTCCCGGCGGGGGAGAGGGCTGACTCCCGCCCACACGGGTCCCCCGTCGGGACCGAGCCCGCGGGCGAGGGGGAGCAGGTCGCTGGAGTAAGCGGGTCGGCGCTCCCTCACCCGGTTGGGGAGGGGCGAAGGCCGGCGCAGTCTTTCCGGGAAAACCCCGGTGAGAACGGCCTTCTTGAACTCCTTGAAACCGCGGAAACGGGCTTTGTGCAGCCAGTAGTATATCGACTTGGCCTCCGAGTAGCCCAGGGCCCGTGCGGCTTCTTGCACGGTGACGGCCGGGTTCTGCCGCACGATCTCGGCCATCTGGTCGAGGACGTCCAAAGCTGCCCATCCCCTCACGGCCAGGCTGGGTAGTGATTACACCTCGGGGAGGGCACACCTTTACCCCTGTTGGGTAACGCTTTTCCCCATTTCCTGTAGCAAAGGGTAGACGGGACGCGCGGCGATCAGACCGCCCGCGGACGTTCCTGGCTCCTCGAGACGACCTCTTGCAGGAAGGCGCGGAAGGCGGGCCCCAGGTCGGGGCGGGCGAGGGCGAATTCCACGGTGGCCATGAGAAAGCCCAGCTTGTCGCCCACGTCGTAGCGGGCGGCCCGGGGGCGGTAAGCGTAAAGCGGCTGGCGCCGTGCCAGTTCACGCAGGGCGTCGGTCAGCTGGATTTCTCCTCCGAAACCGGGCGGCTGGTGTTCCAGGATGGCGAACACCTCGGCGTCCAGCACGTAACGTCCTACGATGGCAAGGTGGGAGGGCGCCTCTTCGGGGCGGGGCTTTTCCACCAGATCCCGTACCCGGTACAGACCCGGAGATACTTCTTCGGCATCCACCACCCCGTAGCGCGAAACTTCCCGGGGGGTGACGGGCACCACGGCGATCACGCTGCCGTCCACGCGGGCGGCCACCTCCACCAGTTCGCCCAGGCACGGCTGCTCCCCCACGAAAACCTCGTCCCCCAGCAGTACGGCAAAGGGTTCCCGGCCCACGTGGTGGCGGGCCATGAGTACAGCGTGGCCGAGACCGCGGGGTTCGGGCTGGCGCACGTAATGCACGAAGGCGTTGTCCTCCTGCTGGATGAGATCGAGGAGGTGATCCTTGTCGCTTTGCTTCAGGTGACTCTCCAGTTCCGCGGCCCGGTCGAAGTGGTCCTCTATGGCCCGCTTGTTTCTGCCCGTCACCAGCAGGATGTCCCTGATCCCGGCCGCCAGGGCTTCTTCCACCACGTACTGGATGATGGGGGTATCCACCAGGGGGAGCATCTCCTTGGGCTGAGCCTTGGTGGCAGGCAGGAAGCGCGTACCAAGTCCCGCCGCCGGAATGACCGCCTTTTTCACCTGCATGAGCATCACTCCCCCGGTGAGTGTAGCACGGATTTCCACCTGCGGACAACCAGGAATCGTGGGACGGGCAACCCGGCCGGGGCAGCGGGGCGCGTCGTGCCGGTGGGCCACGGGATGGCCGGGGCAGCCGGGCCCGTGGTGCCGGTGGCGCCGGCCGGCCGGTCGGGCTTGACCCCCGCATGGGGCATTGCTACACTGGGCGCAGTGAACGGGAGGGGGTGGGTCTTTGCCCGAGCGCGCACTGCGGGCTACCCGGGGCCCCGGGACAGGGGGGGGCCGCTACCTGCAGGACATCATACATACCCTGGATCGGTTCTGGGCCGGGCAGGGCTGCCTGATCTGGTTCCCCTATGACGTGGAGAAAGGGGCCGGCACCATGAACCCGGCCACCTTCCTGCGTGTGCTGGGACCGGAGCCCTGGCGGGTTGCCTACGTGGAACCTTCCCGGCGGCCGGCCGACGGCAGGTACGGAGACAACCCCAACCGGCTGTACCAGCACCTCCAGTATCAGGTAATCATGAAGCCTTCGCCCGACGACATCCAGGACGTCTACCTGGAGAGCCTGGAGGCAATCGGGCTCGACCGGCGCTCCCACGACATCCGCTTCGTGGAGGACAACTGGGAATCCCCCACCCTGGGCGCTTCGGGCCAGGGCTGGGAGGTGTGGGCCGACGGGATGGAGATCACCCAGTTCACCTACTTCCAGACCGTGGGAGGGCGTGAGTGCCGGCCGGTGGCGGTGGAGATAACGTACGGTCTGGAGCGCCTGGCCGCCTACATCCAGGGCGTGGAAGACATCTACCGCGTCGCCCTGTCGCCCCAGATGACCTACCACGACCTGTTCCGCCGGAATGAATGGGAGCAGTCCCGCTACAGTTTCGAGGTGGCGGACGTCGCCCTCATGCGCCAGTTGTTCGACGCCTACGAGGCGGAGGCCACCCGCTGCCTGGAGGCGGGGCTGCTTCTGCCTGCCTACGATTACGTCCTCAAGTGTTCGCACACCTTCAACATCCTGGACGCCCGGGGTGCGGTGAGCCTGGGCGAGCGGACCTCCTACCTGACCCGGTGTCGTCACCTGGCCCGCCGGTGTGCCGATCTGTACCTGGAGCAGAGGGAAGAGGCCGGCTACCCCTGGCGGGACCGCTGGGGAGAGGGGCCGGGCGCATGCTGAGGGGGCTGGACGCATGGATTTCGTGATGGAGGTGGGCGTGGAAGAGGTGCCGGCCCGGTTCCTGCCGCCGGCCCTGGCGCAACTGGAGGAGATGGGGTGGCGGGCACTGGAGGAAGCCCGCCTGCGCCCCGCCTCGCTCTCGGCCCTGGGGACTCCCCGGCGCCTGGTGCTGCGGGTGGAGGGCCTGCCCGAGCGGCAGGAACCCCGGGTGGTCAAGGTGAGAGGCCCTTCCCGGCGGGTGGCGTTCGACGAACAGGGCCGTCCCACCCGGGCGGCCCTCGGGTTCGCCGCCGGCCAGGGGGTGGCGGTCGAAGACCTGGTGGTGGAGGACACCCCTGGGGGCGAGTACGTCTTCGCCAGACGGCTTGAGGAGGGTGGCCCCGCCGGCCAGGTGCTGTCCGAATTGATGCCGCGCCTGCTGGGGGCGCTGGAGTTCCCCCGCATGATGCGCTGGGGTTGGGGAGAGTTCCGCTTCGTGCGGCCGGTACGGTGGATCCTGGCCCTGCTGGAGGACCGGGTGGTGCCCTTTTCCTTCGCCGGGGTACACAGCGGGCGCACCACCCGCGGCCACCGCTCCCTGCACCCGGGCCCCCTCGACGTGGGCCACGCGCGGGACTACCTGCGGGCAGTGACGGAGGCCGGGGTGGTGCTGGACCCGGCCGCGCGTCGGCTCCAGATCAGGGAGGCGGTGGAGAGGGCCGCGGCCCGCGCGGGCGGAGAGGTGCTGTGGGACGAAGAACTGGCCGAGGAAGTAACTTTCCTGGCGGAGCACCCCACCGCCGTGGAAGGGCGGTTCGAGCCCGATTATCTCTCGCTGCCCCGTGAGGTGATCATCACCGTACTCCGGCACCACCAGCGCTTTTTCGCCGTACGCGTACCGGGCGACCCGGCTGCCCTGCTCCCTGCCTTCGTAGGGGTGCGGGATGGGGGCGAGGAGGGTATCGAGATCGTCCGGGCCGGGTACGAGCGGGTGGTACAGGCCCGGCTGGCGGATGCCCGCTTTTTCTACGGAGAAGACCTCAAGGTCCCCCTCGAGCGCTGGGGGGAGTCCCTGGCCGGGGTGGGGTTCCTCGAGGGTATGGGTACGCTCCAGGACAAGGTGACCCGCATGGAGGCCCTGGCCGGCTTTCTGGCCTACTCCTTCGGGCTGGACGAGCGCCTCACCGCGGTCTGCCGGCGGGCGGCCCGTCTCTCCAAGGCGGACCGCGCCACCTCCATGGTGCGGGAACTCCCCGAACTGGAGGGCGTCATGGGCAGGGAATACGCCCTGCGTTCGGGCGAGGACCCCGCCGTGGCCGGTGCCATCCGCGACCACTACCTGCCCCGCTTTGCCGGGGACGAATTGCCCGCTTCCCTTGCGGGGATGGTGGTAAGCCTGGCCGATCGGCTGGATACGCTGGTGGGCGCCTTCGCCGCCGGCCTGGAGCCCACCGGGTCCCAGGACCCCTACGGGCTGCGGCGGGCGGCGTACGGCCTGGTGCGCATCCTGTGGGCGGCCGGGCTGCGGCTGTCCCTGGGCTGGGCCATTGAGGAGGCCCAGGCCGCCTACCGCCAGGTGCTCGGCCGGCCAGAGCTGGCGCAGGGGGAGGCGGCCGAACGGGTCAAAGGCGCGCTGCTCGATTTCCTGCGCCAGCGGGTACGCAACCTGTTCGGCGAGCAGGGTATCCGGCCCGACTTCATCGAGGCGGTGGTGGGTGCCACGGACGATGTGAGCGACGCCTGGAACCGGGCCCGCTCACTGCAGGAGGCCAAGGACTACCCCGAGTTCGCCGATGCGCTGGCCGCCTTCCGGCGGGTGGTGACCCTGGCCGAGAAGGCGGAGGACGATACGGTGGACCCGGCGCTCCTGCGTGAGCCCCCCGAGCGCCAGCTCTGGGAGGCCTACCAGGCCTGCCGGCCCGTCGCCCGTGCTTACGCCGAGGCGGGGGACTGGCGGCGCTTCCTGGCGGCGGTGGCCACCCTGCGCCCGGCAGTGGACGCCTTCCTGGACCGCGTGCTGGTGATGGCGCCCGAAGAGCCCCTGCGGCGCAACCGGCTGGCGCTGCTGAGGCGGCTGGCCGATCTCTTCGGCCTGCTGGGAGACCTCTCCCGCGTGCTGGTGCTGTAACCGCTGCCCCTACCCGGCCCCGGCTCGCGGCGCGCGCATCCAGAAAATGGAGCCAGGGAGGATGGGAGGGGCCGGTGGCGAAATAGGGTATGTACGTGACGGGGTGGTGATCCCGTGGACGCCGGAGAGAGCGCCCGGACCCTGGTCTTCGTGGTCTCCGACTCCCTGGGGGAAACGGCGGAACTGGTGGCCCGGGCGGCGGCCATCCAGTTCGATTCCCACCGCATGGAATTCGTGCGCGTTCCCTACGTGGAGGATGCCCGGGTGCTCGCAGGGGTGTTCGAACACGCCCGCACCCGGCCCAGCCTGCTGGTGTACACCCTGGTGCGTCCCGACCTGCGGCAACTGGTGGAGCGAGAGTCGCGGCGCCTGGGTATTCCCGCGGTGGATGTGCTGGGACCCCTGCTGGAGGCCATGGAGAAGGTGGCGGGCTTCCCGCCCCGCCTGCAGCCCCGCCTGATCCGCCAGCTCGACGAAGCCTATTTCCGCCGCATCGAGGCGGTGGAGTTCGCGGTGAAGTACGATGACGGGCGGGACCTGAGGGGCCTCGGCCGGGCGGACCTGGTCCTGCTGGGGGTGTCGAGGACCTCCAAGACGCCGGTGAGCCTTTACCTGGCCCAGCGGGGTTACAAGGTGGCCAATGTGCCGCTGGTGCCGGAGATCCCGCTGCCCGAGGAACTCCTCGCCCTGCCCCGGGGCAAGGTGGTGGGTCTGACCATCGCCCCCGAGTGCCTCTGTGCGATCCGGAGCGAACGCGTCCGCACCATGGGCCTGAACGGGCCGGCGCGCTATGCCGATCCCGACCGCGTCAGGGATGAGCTGGCCTACGCCCGGGAAGTCTTCCGGCGCCTGGGTTGCCCCGTGGTGGATGTAACGCACCGTGCCGTGGAAGAAACTGCTAATCGCGTGCTCGAGGTGACCAGGCCTTTTCGGGAGGGGGAAGCCGTTGAGTAACCGGACTTGTGACCGCTACGTGTACATGTTCGAAGAGGGCCACGGGTCCTGGCGGGACCTGCTGGGGGGCAAGGGGGCCGGGCTGGCGGAGATGACGCGCATCGGCCTGCCGGTGCCACCCGGGTTCACCATCACCACCCGGGCCTGTGCAGACTACTACCGCCTGGGCAAGCGCCTGCCCCCGGGGCTCCGCGAGGAGATCCGTGCGGCCATGGCCAGGCTGGAAGAAAGGACGGGCAGGGCGCTGGGCGACCCGGGGCGGCCGCTGCTGGTGTCGGTACGCTCGGGGGCACCGGTGTCCATGCCGGGCATGATGGACACCATCCTCAACCTGGGCCTCAACCCCGAGACCGTCGCCGGTCTCGCCTCCCAGACGGACGCCGGGTTCGCCTACGATTGTTACCGGCGCTTCATCCAGATGTTCGCCAACGTGGTGCTGAAGATGGAGCACCGCCGTTTCGAGGAGTTGCTGGAGGCCAAGAAGCGCGCGGTGAGGGTTGACCAGGACCAGTTGGTGCCGGCGGCTGCCTGGCAGGAGCTGGTGGAAGAGTACCTGGCCCTGGTGGAGAGGGAGACGGGCCGGCCTTTCCCCCAGGATCCCTGGGAGCAACTGGAGCGGGCGGTGGGTGCGGTGTTCGAGTCCTGGGACAACCCACGCGCCCGGGTCTACCGGCGCGTGAACCGCATCCCCGACGACCTGGGGACGGCGGTGAACGTGCAGACCATGGTTTTCGGTAACCTGGGGGACCACTCGGCCACCGGGGTCATGTTCACCCGCAACCCCTCTACCGGGGAGAAGAGGGTATATGGCGAGTACCTGGTGCGGGCCCAGGGTGAGGACGTGGTGGCCGGCCTGCGCACCCCCCAGCCCCTGGAACGCATGGAAGAGGAAATGCCTGCCACCTATCGGCAGATCCTGGACGTGGCTCGGCTGCTGGAAGAGCACTACCGCGATGTGCAGGACATCGAGTTCACGGTGCAGGAGGGCAAGCTGTACGTCCTCCAGACCAGGTCGGGCAAGCGCACGGCCCGGGCCGCCATCCGCACCGCCGTGGATATGGTGCGCGAGGGGCTCATCACCCGGGAGGAAGCCATCGGCCGGGTTGACCCCGCTCAAGTGGTGCAGATGCTCCACCGTGGCGTCGACCCGGACTTCCGCACCCCACCGCTGGCCACAGGGCTCCCTGCTTCCCCGGGGGCGGCCACCGGGAAGGTGGTGTTCGACGCCGACCGGGCGGAAGTGCTGGGCGCCCAGGGCGAGGCGGTCATCCTGGTTCGGCCGGAGACCACGCCCGACGACATGCACGGGATCGTGCAGAGCCGGGGCATCCTCACCAGCCGTGGCGGGATGACCTGCCATGCCGCCATCGTGGCCCGCCACATGGGTAAGCCCTGCGTGGTGGGGTGTGAGGCGCTGCGCATCGACCTGGAGGCCCGCGAATTCTGGGTGGGGCCGACCCGGGTGGGCGAGGGAGACGTGATCTCCATGGACGGTGCCACCGGGCGCGTATTTGCAGGAGAAGTGCCCCTGGTGGATCCCGAGTTGAGCGCGGAGTTCTTGGAACTGCTGAAGTGGGCCGATGAGGTACGCGTCCTGGGGGTGAGGGCCAACGCCGACACCCCCGAGGACGCCCGGCGGGCCCGGGAGTTCGGTGCCGCCGGCATCGGACTGTGCCGGACCGAGCACATGTTCATGGCCGCCGACCGGCTCCCCGTGGTGCAGGAGATGATCATGGCCGAGACCGAGGAGGAGCGCCGGGCGGCCCTGGATCGCCTCCTGCCCATGCAGGAAGGTGACTTCTACGAGATCCTGCGCGCCATGGAGGGGCTGCCGGTCACCATCCGCCTGCTGGACCCGCCCCTGCACGAGTTCCTGCCCCGCGTGGAAGAGCTGGCGGAACGCGTGCGTGACCTGCGCGCCCGCCTGGCCGCCAGCCCCGGCCACTGGCCATCGTCGGGGGAAGGGGCCGTGTTGACGGGGGAGCCACCGGCCGGGGATCCCGGTGTGGCGGGGGAATTGGCCCGCACGGAAAAGCTGTTGCGCCGGGCCCGGGCCCTGCAGGAGGCCAACCCCATGCTGGGCCTCCGGGGGTGCCGCCTGGGCATCCTCTACCCCGAGGTATACGAGATGCAGGCCCGGGCCATCTTCGGGGCGACTGCCCGCCTGGTGCGAGAAGGGGTGGACGCCCGCCCCGAGGTCATGATCCCGCTGGTGGGAATTGCCCGGGAACTGGAGATCATGAGGGAACTCGTCGAGAGGGTGGGCCGGCAGGTGATGGAGGAGAGCGGCGTCACCTTCCCCCTGGTGGTGGGGACCATGATCGAGGTGCCGCGGGCCTGCCTGACGGCGGGGGAGATCGCCCGCCACGCCGACTTCTTCTCATTCGGCACCAATGACCTCACCCAGACCACCTTCGGCTTCTCCCGGGATGACGCCGAGGCCAAGTTCCTTCCCCATTACGTGGAGAAGAAGCTGGTGCCGGAGAATCCCTTCATGACCCTGGACGAGCACGGCGTGGGCCGCCTCATGGCCATGGCCGTGCAGGAAGGACGGGCTGTGCGCCCCGACCTCAAGGTGGGTATTTGCGGGGAACACGGGGGTGATCCCGCCTCGATAGACCTGTGTCACCGGCTGGGGCTGAACTACGTGAGTTGCTCTCCGTTCCGCGTACCCGTGGCCCGGCTGGCCGCGGCCCGGGCAGCCATCCGGAACCGGGAGCCGACGGGAGGTGATGGACCTGGGAATGCCTGATTGGGGAGACATAGGCTTGCTGGCCCTGGGCCTGGCCGCCCTGGTGGCGGCGGTGCCCCTGGCTGGTGCCCTGGTGCAGTTGCGGGCGGCGGCCCGCGCGTGGGCGCAGGTGGCGGCCGGGGTGCAGGAGGTACTGCCCGCCTTCGGGGAGTCCGCCCGCCAGGTGGGGGAGGCGGCCGCCGGGGTGCGGGAGACGGCCCGGGCGGTGGGCGGGGCGGCCGAGGCCGTGGCCGGCGCGGCGGACGGCGTGCGGGCGCGCGCCGAACAACTCGCCCTCACCGTGGATGCCGTCACCGGGGCGGCGTCGAGCGCCCGCAAGAGCGCTGACACGCTGCGGCTGGCCCTGGGGGTGCTGGAGAAGACGGCCCTACCCCTCCTGATCCGCCTGGTGGGGTGGAGGGCGGGACTGACCGAAGGCATAGCCTATCTGCTCAGAGGGAGGAGGAAGAAAGGTGGCTGAATCGCGCTTTTGGGAGGGCTTCCTGATCGGGGGCCTGGTCGGCCTGGCAGCCGGACTCCTTTTCGCCCCTCAATCCGGTGCCGAGAGCCGGCGGCTGGTGATGGAGAAGGGCCGCGAGGTGGCCGACGCCGCGGCCCGTGGATACCAGAGCACCGCTGCCCGGGTGGGCGAAGCCGCCCGTACGGTACGTGAGGCGGTCAGCCGGGGACGCGAGGTGGCGGTCGAGGTCACCTCGGAACTGACCGAGCAGGCCGAGCAGAACTGAAACCGGCGGGGTGGCGGGCGTGGGGGGGCCGGACCGGGTACGGGAGGCAACGGAGGAACTGGAGGAGCGGGTGCTCTCGCCGCGGGCGACCCTGAGCAGCTGCAGCCGGGGTCGCCTGCGCCCCGAGCCGCCCTGCCCGGTGCGCACCGCTTTCCAGAGAGACCGGGACCGCATCATCCACTCGAAGGCCTTCCGGCGTCTGAAGCATAAGACCCAGGTCTTCATCGCCCCCGAGGGCGACCACTACCGCACCCGTCTCACCCACACCCTGGAGGTGGCGCAGATCGCCCGCACCATCGCTCGGGGGCTGCGCCTGAACGAGGACCTGACCGAGGCCATCGCCCTGGGCCACGACCTCGGGCACACCCCCTTCGGCCACGCGGGGGAGGAGGTGCTGCAGGCGCTGCACCCCGGCGGTTTCCGGCACAACGAACAGGGGCTGCGGGTGGTGGATGTGCTGGAAAACGGCGGCCGGGGCCTCAACCTCACCTGGGAGGTGCGGGATGGCATTCTCTGCCATGTCCCCGATCGTCAACCGGCCACGCCCGAAGGCCAGGTGGTGCAACTGGCGGACCGCATTGCTTTCCTGAACCACGACATTGACGACGCCATCCGGGGCGGGGTGCTGGCCCCCGGTGACCTCCCCCAGTCCTGCCTGGAGGTGCTGGGCCGCACCCACTCGGAGCGCATCGCCACCATGGTGCGGGACGTCATCGCCACCTCGTGGGAGTCCGATGGCGTGCGCATGAGCCCGGCGGTTGGAGAGGCCACCGATGAACTGCACCGCTTCATGTTCGCCCGCGTCTACACGGAACGTGCCGTGGCCAAGCGGGAGGAGGCCAAGGCCCGGCACCTGCTGGAGATGCTGTACCGGTACTACCTCGACCATCCCGGTGAGATGTACGGGGGCACGGGTCCCCCTCCCGGAGAAGATGTTGCAGGAGCCGTACGGGACTATGTGGCGGGTATGACCGACCGCTTCGCCATCTCCCAGTATTGTCGCCTCTTCCTCCCCGCCCCCTGGGGACGTCCTCTATGAGGGAAGGCCTGGATTCCGCCTTTTTAGACCAGGTGCGTGCCCGGTCCGACATAGTGGAGGTGCTGGGTCAGTACCTGGACCTCAAGAAGGCCGGCAAGAATTACGTGGGGCTCTGCCCCTTCCACCCCGACCGCCGGCCTTCCCTCAGCGTGTCCCCCGACCGCCAGATGTTCTACTGTTTTGCCTGCGGGGCGGGCGGGGACGTCTTCACGTTTGTGATGAAGCGCGAGGGGCTACCCTTCGTGGAGGCGGTACGGCTGCTGGCCAGGCGGGCGGGTGTTCCCTGGCCCGAACGCCGCCTCACCCCTGCCGAAGAAGCCCGCAGCCGACACCGCCGCCGGCTCCTGGAAGCCCTGGACCTGGCAGCGAAAGCGTTTGCCGGCTGGCTGGCCGGTCCGGGGGGCGAGCCGGCCCGGGCTTACCTGTCCCGCCGGGGTGTGAGCGAGGAGACGGCCCGGCGCTTCGGGCTGGGCTACGCACCGCCGGGCTGGCACAGCCTGAGCCGGCTTCTGGCGGGACGGGGTTTCACGGAGGGGGAACTGGTGGATGCCGGGCTGGTGGTCCCCCGCGAGGGGGGCGGGGTGTATGACCGCTTCCGTAACCGCCTCATGTTCCCCATCTGGGACCTCCACGGTCAGGTGATCGCTTTCGGGGGCCGGGCCCTGGATGAGAGCCAGCCCAAGTACCTCAACTCGCCCGAGAGCCCGGTGTTCCAAAAGGGCAGCACCTGGTACGCCCTCCACCTCGCCCGGGAGGCCATCCGGCGCGAGCAGAGGGCGGTCGTCGTGGAGGGGTACATGGATGTCATCGCCGCCCATCAGGCCGGGTTTGCATCCGTGGTGGCCTCCATGGGCACCGCCTTCACCCGCGAGCAGGCACGGGTCCTGCAGGGCTACTGCTCAGCTGTCACCATATGTTACGACGCCGATGTGGCCGGCCAGAGCGCCACCTGGCGCAGCCTGGAGATCCTGCGGGATCTGGGACTGCGGGTTTACGTCGCCTCCCTGCCCGCCGGGGACGATCCCGACTCCCTGCTGCGCCGGGAGGGGCGGGACGCCCTCGCCCGGGTGCTGGAGGGGGCCCTTCCCCTCGTGGAGTACCGGCTGGAACTGGCCGCCCGGACCGCCTCCACGGTAGAAGGAAAATTGCAGGCGGTAGCGAACATCATTCCGTTGCTGGCCGATCTCTCCAGTCCCGTCGAACGGGAGGCTTACGTGCGCGAGGCGGCCCGGCGCCTGGGGACGTCAGAAGAGGCACTGTGGCAGGAATTGCGGGAGTACCGGCGCCGGCGCCGCGGGCATAAAAGCCAGGGGCCGAGGGAAAGAATAGCAGAAATGAACGAGGCTGGAAGCACCCCGGCCCTGGCCAGGGCGGAGGAGATGCTGGTAAGGCTCATGCTCGAGGATCCGCAGCGGGTGGAGAGGGTGCGGGCCCGGGTGGGTGCGGAAGACTTCCGGCATCCCGTGTGGCGGGAACTGGCGGCGGGGATCATGGAGTCGGTGGTGGCTGGCGGGGCGGTGGTGGACGGGGCGCGGCTGGCAGCCGCGCTGGAGAGCGAGCAGGCGGTGAGTGCCCTCGCCCGCCTCCAGGTAGAGGAACTGGCCTGCCCCGATCCCGAAAGGGCCCTGGAAGACTGCCTGGGGTTGCTGGAAGGGGAACGCCGGCGCCAGCGCCTGGCCGAACTGGCCACGTCGATCAGGGAGTGCGAGAGTAGAAAGGAGCCGGTCCCCGCGCATATCCTGGACGAATACCAGGAACTCGTCAAGATGGTGCATCGCCGCAGGCGACCGGCAGGATGAAACCCGCCCCGGCCTCCGGCGCCGGGGGCGGCAGGATGAGGCCCGCCCCCGGCCTCTGGGGCGGCGAGCGCTGCAGAAAGCGGCTGGGCCAGGAAGGAGGGATGACGGGGTGAGCGAGAACCAGGACGTGCGCGCTCTCATCGAAAACCTGGTGCAAAAGGGGAAGAAGACCGGTTCCCTCACCTACGGGGAGATCATGGACACCCTGGCCCGGGCCGATTTGACCCCCGATCAGATCGAGGAACTGTATGACCGGCTGGCGCGAGAGCACGTCCAGATCCTGGACACCGAGCGGGGCGAGGAGCCGCCTGATGGCAAGGCGCCCGCACGGCCGGCGGAAGAGGACCTGGAGGTGCCGGAAGGGATCGCCCTGGACGATCCCGTGCGCATGTACCTCAAGGAAATCGGACGCGTGCCCCTGCTCACGGCCGAAGAAGAGGTGGAGCTGGCCAAGCGCATCGAGCAGGGGGACGAAGAGGCCAGGCGGCGCCTGGCGGAGGCCAACCTCCGCCTGGTGGTGAGCATCGCCAAGAAATACGTGGGGCGCGGGATGCTGTTCCTCGACCTCATCCAGGAGGGTAACCTGGGCCTGATCAAGGCGGTGGAGAAGTTCGACTACCGCAAGGGGTACAAGTTCTCCACGTACGCCACCTGGTGGATCCGGCAGGCGATCACCCGGGCCATCGCCGACCAGGCCCGCACCATCCGCATCCCCGTGCACATGGTGGAGACCATCAACAAGCTCATCCGGGTGTCGCGCCAGCTACTGCAGGAACTGGGCCGCGATCCCCTGCCCGAGGAACTGGCGGCGGAAATGGACATCCCGGTGGAACGGGTGCGGGAGATCCAAAAGATCGCCCAGGAACCCGTGTCCCTGGAGACGCCCATCGGGGAAGAGGAAGACAGCCACCTGGGCGACTTCATCGAGGACGAGGAGGCGCCGGCCCCCGCCGATGCCGCCTCTTACCTCCTGCTCCGGGAGCAACTGGACGAAGTGCTGGACACCCTGAGCCCCCGAGAGCGGGACGTGCTGCGTCTTCGTTTCGGGCTCGACGACGGCCGCCCGCGTACCCTGGAGGAAGTGGGGCAGATCTTCAAGGTCACCAGGGAGCGCATCCGTCAGATCGAGGCCAAGGCCCTGCGCAAGCTGCGCCACCCCAGCCGCAGCAAGAAGCTCAAGGACTTCCTCGAGTAACGTCTCCCCGGCAGCCTGCCCCGCGGGCGTCCCGCACTGCCGCGACCGCGCACCCCTGCGCGGAGGGGCGCGGGCGTCGTTTGGCGGGTCGGCCAGGGTGCGGGCGCGGTGGGCCGATGCGAGCTAGGCCTGGTCGGCCAGCGTGAACTCCCAGGCGCACCAGAACTCGGGCGGGTGGGGGTCGGGCGGGCAGGCCACGCACCGGGTGCGGATGCGGGGGTCGATGGTGCGCGCGAACTCCGAGTATTCCAGAATGCCCACGGACTTGCAGGGGAAGTCGGGCAGCCCCTGGCGCTGGCGTGCTGCCTGCACCCGGCAGGTGCGCATGCGGAAGACCACCCGCGTGTCGCTCTGCTCGATGACGTCCTGCTCGTTGATATACGCGTAGAGCCTCTCACCCAGGGCCCGCACCAGGGCGGGGATGCCGCCCCCCGGTTCCATGCCCAGGCGGCGCATGATGCGCTGGGCTTCCAGCACCGTAAAGCGGGCCATGGCCCTCTCGTCAAGCCGGATGGCCGCCTCCAGCCCGAACTCCTCTTCCACCGCCCGGAACCAGAGGCCGTCATGCGCCAGCCAGAGCTTGGCGGCGTCCACCAGCTTCTCCCTGGGTTCCACCAGGTCCTCCTTGCCGTCCATCGACCTACCCCCTCCCCATACGTGCTTGTGGCCCGGGCGGGGCGGCGGGCAGGACCCGGCCGGGTTTCCGCCTCTGTCTTCTCGGCGGGGCAGGATTTTCCTCCCGTCCGCCCGGCGCGTGTGAAAGCGCAGCGAAGCAGGAAATAGGGGGCGCGCTGTAGAATACTTGGTAGCACGGAAGTACAAGTCGTGCTACGGGGGTGGAACCGTTGAGCGTGCGAAACCTGACCCGGGGGGCCCTGTTCGTGGCTTTGGGCATCCTCCTGCCCATCGCCTTTCACGCGGTGGGGATGGGCAAGGTGTTCCTGCCCATGCACATCCCGGTGCTGCTCGGGGGCTTCTTCTGCGGACCCCTGGTGGCCATGCTGGTGGGGATGATCACGCCCCTGCTCAGCGCCGTGCTCACGGGGATGCCCCCTCTCATGCCCCCGGTGGCCCAGGGCATGGTGTTCGAACTGGGGGTTTACGGACTCCTCACCGGTTTACTGTACGAAAGGCTGCGCCTGGGGGTGTACCCGTCCCTGCTCGTGGCCATGGCGGCGGGCAGACTGGTGTACGGCTTTCTTGGCTACCTGGTCCTGCCCCTTTTCGGGCTCAAGCAGGTTCCCCTGCTCGCCCCCCTCATGCTCGCCGTGGGCGAGTCGCTACCCGGGGTGGTCCTGCAGCTGGTGTTCATCCCCCTGGTGGTGGGCGCGATAGAGCGGAACGCGGCCGTGCTCTTCTTGCGCAAGCGGACGGTGGCTTCGCGGCCGTGAGGGAGGGAGCCTACGGTCCCCTGCGGGAGTTTTTCGACCGGGCAGCGGTCGATTGGGATGAGCGCGTCACGGTTAAACCGGACTTCCTGGCGCGGGTGGTGGAGGTGGCCTGCCTGCGGCCGGGTGACAGCGCGCTCGATGTGGGTTGCGGCACCGGGGTGCTCCTGCCCCATTTGCTGGACCGGGTGGGGGAAAAGGGGCGGGTCTATGCCCTGGACATTTCTCCCCTCATGCTGGAGCGCGCCCGCGCCCGTTGTCCGCGGGCCGTGTGCCTGTGTGCGCCGGCGGAGGCCATCCCGCTCCCGGCTGGCTCCTGCCGGGCGGTGGTGTGCTATTCGGCCTTTCCCCACTTCCCCGATCAGGGGCAGGCCCTGGCGGAGATGGCTCGCGTGCTCGCGCCGGGCGGCCGGGTGGTGGTGGCCCACGCGGAAAGCCGGCAGGCCATCAACGACCTGCACCGCCGGCTGGGAGGGCCGGTGGCCCATCACCTCCTCCCGGACGAAGCGACCATGGGGCGATTGGTGGCACGCGCGGGCCTGCGCGTGATAAGCTTCAGCGACGGGCCGGGGGGCTACCTCCTGGTGGCAGGCCACCGCGAAGGCGGCTGGACGGCCACCGCCAGTCGGGGGGCCACCCGCGGGTAGCGCGCCGCCGCGCAGGCGACTGGACGGCCAACCGCGGGGGCGGGGTGTGGACCTGCCCGCCTGCCGCTTGCGCCACCTCCCGCGAGGTATAATGCTGGGGGGTGGACGAGCTTGGGAGAAAAGGGCGATCTCGTGCGGGCGCATGTGTACATATCCGGGCATGTGCAGGGGGTCTTCTTCCGGGCCACCACGCGGGAGCAGGCTGACCGGTTGGGAGTGGCGGGCTGGGTTCGCAACCTGCCCGACGGCAGGGTGGAGGCCGTGCTGGAAGGCCCCCGCCCGGCCGTGCACGCGTGCCTCCAGTGGTGCCATCACGGCCCCCCGGGAGCCCGCGTGACGGGCGTCGAGGTAGAGTGGGAGGCACCTCGCGGGGAGCGGGCCTTCCGCGTGCGCTGATCTCGGCCCCTGGCACTGGCGGGGACGTCGCCAGGTCCTGGCTACCTCGGAATAAACGGCAGTCGGCAGGTCTTGACGCGATCTGCCACATGGTTTACCATTGTTGTGCACAGTAGTGTGCACGTGCGTGACGGGCGCCGGTAGCCTGCCCGGAAGTTTTGCGCTGGGTGGCAGGACGGGCGGCAGAGCCGGCCGGGGTTCTCCTGTTTCGGGGGGCGGGTTCGTTGACGGGTGGAGATGGGGTTTTGCGGGTGGTGTCGATTTCCCTGGGCTCCAGCGCCCGGGACCATGTGGCACGGGCGGAGCTCCTGGGGCGGAAGGTACTGGTGGA
>JACIYH010000050.1 GCA_014360055.1 Bacillota bacterium
TGCGCCCCGAGCATCGTCCTCCCCGGCAGCCGTAGCTGCGCCCCGGCGTGCTCCTGCCTCCCCGGCAACCCCAGGTGCGTCGGGGGTGGAGCCCCCTCAGTGCAGCGCGGGCGAGGGGAGCCGGTGGGCGGGTGGACGATAGGAGAGGGGGGCCGGCATGGCAGAGCAGCACTGGGCCGTGGTGAGCGTGTGGGACAAGAACGGGGTGGCAGCCTTCGCCCGGGGCTTGGTGGATCTGGGACTGGGCGTCATGGCCTCCGGCGGCACGGCCGACCACCTGGCTGGAGAGGGCATTCCGGTGACCCGGGTGGAGAAACTGACCGGGTTCGGGACCTTGCTGGAGGGCAGGGTCAAGACCCTGCATCCCCTGGTCCACGCGGGCATCCTGGCCCGCAGAGATCGTGATTCGGATATGGCCCAGTTGCGCGAACTGGGCGCACCGGTGATCGACCTGGTGGCGGTGAATCTCTATCCCTTCGGGGAGGCCGTGGCGCGCGGTGCGCGGCTGGCAGAGGCCCTGGAGATGATAGACATCGGGGGACCGGCACTGCTGCGGGCGGCCGCGAAGAACTTCCCCCACGTGTGGGCGATTTGCCGGCCCGAACGCTACGGGGAGGTACTGGACGCCCTCCGGCGGCGGGCGGCCGGAGAACTGGCCGCCGATGAGGAGAGACGGCTGCGCCGGACCCTGGCCGCCGAGGCGTTTCGCCACACCATGGCCTACGACTACCTGGTGAGCCGGTACCTTGAAGCCGGGGCCGAGGAAGGGTATCCGGGGCAACTCCACCTGGGGTGCGAAGAGGGGTTCCCGGAGCAACTCCACCTGGGGTGGGAACTGGTGCGTTCCCTCCGGTACGGGGAGAACCCCCACCAGAAGGCGGCGCTGTACCGCCCGCGCGAGACCCCGGCGCTGGGGCTGGCCGGTGCACGGCAGGTTCAGGGCAAGGAGCTTTCCTACAATAATCTTGCCGATGCCTCGGCCGCCTGGGCCCTGGTCCGGGAGTTCGAGGATGGTCTGCCCGTGGAGACAGGAGGCCGTGCGGTGGCGGTGGTGGTCAAACACGCCATGCCCTGCGCCGCCGCCGTGGGCCCGGATGCGGCCACCGCCTTCAGACGGGCCCGGGAAGGAGACCCCGTCTCCGTGTTCGGGGGCATCGTGGCCCTCAATGTCCCCGTGGACGAGGCCGCGGCCGCGGAGATGGCCCGCATCTTCCTCGAGGTGGTGGTAGCTCCGGGCTTCACCGCGGAGGCGCTCTGGCGCCTGCTGGAGGTGGCCCTCGCACCCGCGCCGCGCCCTGGGGGAGCGACGACGGGCGGTGGGCAGTGGGCGCCATCCGGGGCAGCGGCCGGCCACGGGGAGTCCGCACCCGGCGGGCTGGCAGCGGCCGGGGCGAGGTGGCACCTGCGCCAGATCGACGGGGGCCTCCTCGTACAGGAATGGGACCGCGGGGCAGAGGGGGATGATCCCGCGGCCTGGCGCACCGTCACGGTGCGGCGCCCCACCTCCCGCGAGGTGGCGGACCTTGCCTTTGCCTGGAAGGTGGTCAAGCACGTGCGGTCCAACGCCGTGGTGCTGGTCCGGGACGAGGCCACCGTGGGAGTCGGCCAGGGGCAACCCAACCGGGTGGATGCTGCCCGGCTGGCCATCAGCCGGGCGGGCGTGCGTGCCCGCGGCGCCGTGATGGCTTCCGACGGGTTTTTCCCCTTCCCGGACGTGGTGGAGGAGGCGGTGCGGGCGGGGGTGACGGCGATCGTGCAGCCCGGTGGCAGCGTCCGTGACGACGAGTCCATCGCGGCCTGCGACCGGGCCGGCCTGGCCATGATGTTCACCGGCGTCCGGCACTTCCTGCACTGAGCCCGCACGTCGGCGGTTCACGGTGCGGGAGCCCCCTGTGCCGCACCCGGCTGCCCGTGGATGGTCCGCCGGCGCGGCGGGGGCACGCGGGGGAAAGCGAGGTGGGGAACGGGTGAGGGTACTGGTGGTGGGAGGAGGCGGCCGCGAGCACGCCCTGGTGTGGAAGCTGGCCCAGACGGGTACGGTGGGCGGCCTCTTCTGCGCTCCCGGCAACGCGGGCACGGCGGCGCTGGGCACCAACGTGGACATCGCCGCCACCGATGTGGGCGGCCTGCGCGATTTCGCAGTCCGGGAGGGGATAGGCCTTACCGTGGTGGGGCCGGAAGATCCCCTGGTGGCGGGAATCGGGGACGCCTTTGCCGCGGCGGGCCTGCGGCTGTTCGGGCCGTCGCGCCAGGCTGCGCGCCTCGAGGGGAGCAAGGCCTTCGCAAAGGAATTCATGGCACGCCACGGCATCCCCACCGCTCCCTTTGAGGTATTCGACGATGCTGCACGCGCCCGCGACTACATACGGGCCCGGCCCGGTCCCGTGGTGGTGAAGGCGGACGGCCTCGCCGCCGGCAAGGGGGCTTTCGTGTGCAGTACCACTGAAGAAGCCCTGCAGGCGGTGACCGACCTCATGGAGCGGGGGATGCTGGGGGTAGCCGGCCGCACGGTGGTGGTGGAGGACCGCCTGGAGGGCGAGGAACTGTCCGTCCTGGCCCTTTGTGACGGCGAGAGCTTCATGCTCCTGCCCCCCGCCCGCGACCACAAGCGGGCCTTCGATGGGGATGCGGGTCCCAACACCGGCGGCATGGGCGCCTTCGCCCCCGTACCCCTCCCGCCGGGGCTGCTCGAGGAGGTGCGGGATCGGGTCATCGCCCCCGCCGTACGGGGCATGGCCCGGGAGGGGTGCCCCTACCGGGGGATACTCTACGCGGGGCTGATGCTCACCCGGGATGGCCCCGCCGTCCTGGAGTTCAACTGCCGCTTCGGGGACCCGGAGACGCAGGTCATCCTTCCCCTGCTGGATGAGGATCTGGCCGAATTACTCGCCGCGGCGGCCTCGGACCGGCTGCCGGCCAGGCCCCTGCGCCTGCACAACCGGTATGCCGTGTGCGTGGTGGTCGCCTCCGGCGGCTATCCCGGTCCCTACCGGCGGGGCCTGCCCATCGCCGGGCTGGAGCGGGCAGCCGAGGTGCCGGGTGTGGTGATCTTCGAGGCCGGCACCGCCTGCGACGCCGGTGGCCGGCTGGTCACCTCGGGCGGGAGGGTGCTGGGGGTGACGGGCTGCGGCCGCAGCCTGGCGGAGGCCCGCGAGCGGGCGTACCGTGCCTGTGCCCGCATCTCCTTCGAGGGGATGCACTACCGCCGCGACATCGCCGCGCCCGCGGGCGGGGCTCCCGGTGGTAACGCATGAAGCCAGCGGCGTACAGGGGTGGTATCCCGTGAAGTCGGCGGCATACCGGGGAGGTGCGCCATGAAGCCGGCGGCGTACTGGGGGCGGGTGGCGGCCATCGGGGCGGTCTACGCCGCACTCACCCTGCTTCCCCCCCTGCGGGCCCTAAGCTACGGCATGATCCAGGTGCGCGTGGCAGAAGCGCTCACCGTACTGCCTTATATCACCCCGGCCGCGGTGCCCGGGCTGTTCGTCGGGTGCCTGGTGGCCAACGTGGTGGGTGGCCTGGGGCCGCTGGACATGACCCTGGGGAGCCTGACCACCCTGGTGGCCGCCTGGCTTACCTCGCGGGCGGGGGCGGTCTGGCTGGCTCCCCTGCCCCCCGTGGTGCTGAATGCGCTCGTGGTGGGCAGCTACGTGCCACTGCTCCTGGGCCTGCGCGTCCCCCTCCCCGTGGGCTGGGCCTGGGTGGGGCTGGGGGAGGCGGTGGCCTGTTACGCATTGGGCTTCCCCCTGCTCCTCTACCTCCTGCGGCGTCCCCGCCTCTGCTCTCTGCTCCGCGGCGAGAGCGACCAGTGCGCCTGACCCCCCTGTGGTTGCAGTTGCCGTCACGAGTGTGGAGGGGTCCGCCAGGGCCGGCCGGCCAGATCCAGCCAGTCCGAGGGGAGGACACGGATGGGAGGTGGAGCATCGTCGTCACGTCTTACCGGGCGCCTGGTCAGGCGGAGGGCATTCACAAGGTGGGAGAACGAAGGGTCATCGGGTGACGGGTCCTCCGGGCGGGACGCGGGGTTATTGGGTGACGTGCCCCAGGGGACTTCGAGGTCGTTCATCGGGGGGGCCAATTCCAGCTGGGCGTGAGGCAGGAGCCCTTCCCGTTCCAGGACCTCCTGTAGCGGGCGCAGGTCGCCCTCACGTAGGATGAGGTCCTGCGGGGTCAGTTCCCCCGCCAGGAAGGGTTGCATCCGGGGCGAGGCCTTCAGCCGGGCGGCCACCTCGGCGTCACGACAGCGCAGCAGGTGAAAGCGTGCCACCCAAACCTGGCCGTAGGCGGCTGCCCACTCGCGGATGGAAGCCTCCACGTTCTGAGGGAGCGGGCGCCCGTTGCCCTGGCTCAGGATGGCGAGCATGCTGTCGCCGTCCATACCCCTCCGGAGACCCCGGTAGACGGAGCGACGACTGATGCGGAAGAGCAGCGCCTGGTCGGCCTGAATCGGATCGGCCAGCATGCCCAGCTTGAGCAGGAGGCGGGGGTGCAGGTTGAACGGTGCCACCACTTCGAAGTTGGGTGCGACGATGAAGGAAGACTCATCACCGGGCAGGAGGTGAGAGGGGATGCCCGGACGCTGGCCGAACACCGCCTCCAAAAAGGCACGGCCCAGCTCGGTGAGGCGCAGGGCAGGACCGGGGTGGGAAGGACGTTTCCCCGCTGCGTCCGGACCCGCGCCCGGCCCGCTCCCGAGTACCTCGGCTTCTTCAGCCAGGCCAAGGTATTGCAGGCTGTGGAGCACCTGGCCGAGGGGATGGAAGGGACCTTGCGGAGCGGACGTGTGGTCTCCCTGGAGAAAGACCCTGCCCAGGGGGAGCCAGGTGCCGGGCGGTGACCAGAGCAGCAGTTGCAGGGCAGTAAAGATGTCCGGGGTCCAACTTGCCCCCCGCTGGAGCGTTTGTGCGACCATGTCCGCCCAGCGCTCTCCCCAGTTGAGGTCGAGCCATGCCTCCACATGACTGGTAAGGACCGCGGCCCCCGTGTCCCCCAGAACGAGGCCGCGGGAGAGGGCGTAGCTCCAGAGCAGGGACAGGCGGGCGGCCAGGCAGTCCTCCCGCGGGATTTCCGGATGGGCGGGCGCGCAGGTGGGCCATCTCAGCAGGCGGGCCAGGCGTACCTGCTGGCGCCGGTGGATATCCCCCTGCCGGGTGAGGCTGATTTCGCCGCGGGCGGCCACCAGGAGGAAGAGATGCAGGTCACGCACGGCCGTGGCCGCGTAGGGCAGGGGCCGCCTTTCGTCGGAGGAGAGGGTGGTGCCGGCGACGGCGGGGCGGAAGAAAATCTCTTCGGCGGCGGCGCGGATGTCAGCGGGGATGAAGTAGACGGACCGGTAGTTGTGGTGGCCGACGAAAACGAGGCCCCTGCGGCGCAGGGAGTCCATGACCGCAGAGAAGCGCCGGTGGCGGTGTCCGGTTACCTCCGCCAGGGCAGCCCAGCATTGCTCCATGGGGATGCCCCGACCGGCGTTGAAAGTCCCCACCAGCCAGAAGGCCGTTTTCTCCTGGGGTTCGAGCCCGTCCAGCAGACTGGCCAGTTGGGAGGGGTCGACGACGGGGAGTGAGGGCCTGTCCTCCGCGTCGAAGGCATGGCGGTGGCGGCGGGGTGCTGCGGCGGTGAGCGCATCGCGGTACCAGGAGGGTGCCGTGGCCAGGGACTCTGCCAGCGTGGGCACTGCGGGCAGGAAGGCGTCCAGGCCGCGCACCCGGATCAGGTCGGTTTCGTGGTCCATCGGCGGACCTCCACAGGGGGTGGCGGGGCTGCTCATGTGCGGGCCTCCCTGGCCGGCGGCAGGGGGACCCGGCCGTCGAGCAGTTCGTGGCCGTAGTGGATGGAGTATCGGTAGCCCTGCTCGGTGAGGAATAGCTGGCGTTTCTGGGCGAAATCCTGCTCCTTGGTCTCTCGGGATACCAGCGTGTAGAAGGTGGCGGGAATCCCGGAGGCCTTGGGCCGCAGGATGCGTCCCAGCCGCTGGGCTTCCTCCTGGCGCGAGCCGAAGGTGCCCGATACCTGGATGGCCACGCTGGCCTCCGGCAGGTCGAGGGCGAAGTTGGCCACCTTGGACACCACCAGCAGTCGCAGTTCCCCGTCCCGGAACTGCCGGTACAGCCTCTCCCGCTCCCGGTTGGGGGTGGTGCCCGTGATGAGGGGCACCCCCAGGGACTGTGCGATCTGGGCCAGTTGTTCCAGGAACTGGCCGATTACCAGGATGCGCTCCGGTGCGGTGCCGCGTGCGTCCGGCGAGGGGGTGGGATTGTCCCGCGGGTCGTGACCGAGGTGCAGTCTCACCAGGTGATGGACGATGGGGATCTTGGCAGGGTTCTCCGAGGCCAGGCGGAAGCGCGATCGTTCGTCGGAAACGGCATAGAGCAGGCGCAGGTCCTCCGGCATGGAGACCCGGATCTCATGGCAGGTGGCTTCGGCGATCCAGCCCTGCCTCTCCAGCACCTTCCACGCCACGTCGTACCGCTTGGGGCCGATGAGCGAGAAGACGTCATCCTCGCGGCCGTCCTCGCGCACGAGGGTGGCGGTAAGGCCCAGTCGGCGCCGCGCCTGGATTTCCGCCGTGACCCGGAACACGGGAGCGGGCAGGAGGTGCACCTCGTCGTATATTATGAGACCCCAATCCTCGCGGTCGAACAGCTTCAGGTGGGGGAACTCCTCGCTCTTGCGGGGATGGTAGGTCATCACCTGGTAGGTGGAGACGGTGACCGGCCGCACCTGCTTCTCCTCGCCGGTGTATTCGCCCACGTCGTCGGGCAGGAGGGTGGTCTTGTCGAGCAACTCGTCGCGCCACTGGCGGGCGGCGGTCACCCCCGTGCACAGGATGAGCGTGCGCGTGCGCGCCTCCGCCAGGATGGCCAGTCCCACGATGGTCTTGCCGGCACCGCAGGGCAGCACGATGACCCCGCTCCCCCCGGCGGGTCCGCCTCCCTTCCAGAAGCGGTCGGCTGCCTCTCGCTGGTAGGGCCGCAGCCCGAAGGGGAGTCCGGCACCGGTACGCTCGCGCAGGGTGATCACCAGGGGGGCGCCCGGGGTGTAGCCCGCGAGGTCCTCGACCGGCCAGCCTATCTTGATCAGTGCCTGCTTCAGGTGGCCCCGCTTACCCGGCGCCACGTAGATGCCCTCCGGGGTATGCTCCTCCAGGTAGGGCCGTGCCTGGCGGTGGTTCCATATCTGGGTGAGCAGGACCGGGTCGGGCGACCGCAGTATCAGACGATCGCCGTCCCGCTGCAACCGGAGGCGCCCGTAGCGGCCCACGTACTCGACGATGTCCCGGCGCAGGTTCTCGGGCACCGGGTAGCGCGAATAGGTTTCCAGTGCCCCCAGGATGTCTTCGGCCCCCAGTCCGGCCGCCGCCGCGTTCCACAGGGACAGGGGGGTGATGCGGTAGGTGTGCACGTGCTCGGGGCTCTTCTCCAGATCGGCGAAAGGTGCCAGAGCGTCGCGGGCATCCTCGTAGAGGGGATGATCGACTTCCAGCAATATGGTACGATCACTCTGTACCACGGCTGGTCCGGGCACGGCCGACCACCTCGAAAAGGAGTGCACGGAGCAAGACGCCGGGAGGAGTCCAAATATGTATGTTTTCTCTGCCCGCATCCCTCCATCCTGCACGATTCGCGGGGAAGGCGTCTGCCTGGAAAGGGACCCCGGCTTCTCCCTGATCGAGGTGGCCTTCGCCGTACTCGTCCCGGGTGGGAAGCGGGCGGGGACGGTGGTGTACCGCAATCTGAGCCGCCGCCGGCGCAGTGCCGAAATAGGGATCGAGCTGTACCCGGAGTACCGCGGCTGCGGGCTGGGTCCGCGCGCCATCCGCGCCTTCCTCGGGTACCTCTTCGATACGATGCGACTGCGGCGGGTATGGCTGCGGGTGCTGCCCGACAACGAGCGGGCCATCCGCTGCTACGAGAAGTGCGGCTTCCGGCGCGTGGGCTACGGCAAGGCCTATCTCTTCGTCCCCTGCCTGGTCATGGAGATCACCGACGAGGAATTCCGCGGAGAGGTGAGGGACTGAGGTGGCCAGCAGCGAAGATCTGAGGAGCATCCTACGGCGCATCGACGGGCGCGGATACAAGGCGTACCTGGACATCAAGGGGACGTACGATTTCCCCGGTTTCCGGCTGTACGTAGACCGGGTGCAGGGCGATCCCTTTGCCTCTCCCTCGGAGGTACGGGTGGTAGTCCCCCAGGACCTGGCGCGGTTCCCTGCGGATCTCTACCGGGACCGGGCCCGGCGGCTGGGGCTGGAGGACTTCCTCCTGCGCAGCCTGGCCGACGCCCTGCGCCGGGAGGCGCGGGGGCACCGGGGGACGGGGAAGAGCGGCCTCCTGGCGGTCATGCCCCACGGCCAGGAGATCCTGTGGCGATCGGCGGTCTCGGTGGATGCCCGCAGGGTGGAGGCCAGGCTGGTGGCCGGACTTCCCGCCGCCGGGCGCACCGTGCTGGGGAGGGAGGCGGAGGCCATGCTGCTCGGGGAACTGCCGCGGGCGGTGATGGCCGCCCTCTACTGGGAGAGGGTCGACCGGGAGCAGGCCCGGCGGTGGGCCTGCCTCGCCGAGGATCAGGAGTACATAAGGTCCCAACTGCCCGGGCGGGGGCTGGTGGCCTTCGTCGCCAACGGTGCCATCCTCCCCCGCGAGAGCGGGGTCTCCGACCGCCCGCTGCGCCAGGGGCGGGTGATCCCCTTCCAGTCTCCCCCCTCCCTGGAGGTGGAGTTCGTGCTCCCCAACGGGGGGCCGGTGAGGGGCATGGGCATCCCGCGGGGGGTCACCCTCATCGTGGGGGGAGGGTACCACGGCAAATCGACCCTCCTGCGCGCCCTCGAGCGCGGGGTCTACAACCACATCCCTGGTGACGGCCGCGAGCTGGTGGTGACCGTCCCCACCGCGGTCAAGATCAGGGCGGAGGACGGCCGCCGCGTGGAGAAGGTGGACATCAGCCCGTTCATCTCGTACCTGCCCTTCGGGCAGGATACGCGCTGCTTCTCGACGGAGTCGGCCTCGGGCTCCACTTCCCAAGCCGCCAATATCGTGGAAGCCCTGGAGGCGGGCGCGGACGTCCTCCTCCTGGACGAGGACACCTCCGCCACCAACTTCATGATCCGGGACGCCCGCATGCAGATGCTGGTCGCGCGGGAGAAGGAGCCCATCATCCCCTTCCTGGACAGGGTGCGTTCGCTGTGGGAACGCATGGGGGTCTCCAGCGTGCTGGTGATGGGGGGGTCGGGGGACTACTTCGATGTGGCGGACACCGTGATCATGATGGACGCCTACCGTCCCCACGACGTGACGGCCCGCGCCCGCGAGATCGCCTCTGCCATGCCCACGCGGCGCCGCCCCGAGGAACCCGCGCCCATGGAGCGGCCGGCTCCCCGCATCCCCCTGGGGGATTCCCTCGACCCGACCAGGGGAGGCCGGGTCAAGATCGCCGCCCGGGGCACGGAGCACATCCGGTTCGGCCGCGAGGACATCGTCCTGGACTGCGTGGAGCAGATCGTGGACGAAGGCCAGGTGCGCTTCGCCGGTGACGCCCTCTACTGGATGGCCCGCCACTGCCTGGACGGACGCCGCACCCTGCGGGAAGCGCTGGACCTCCTGGTGGCCGGGCTGGAGGAAGGTGGACTGGATGCGGTGGCGCCGCCGGGACCGCCTCCGGGTGACTATGCCTGGGCGCGGCCCCTGGAGGTGGCGGCCGCCCTCAACCGCCTGCGCACCCTGCGCGTCCGTCCTCCCCGCTGACCCGCCACCCGTGGAGGTGTCTGGCCGCCCTCAATTGCCTGCGCACCCCGTACGCCATCCCCCCTGTGAGCCGTGCCTGCGCACCCCGTACGCCGTCCCCCCTGTGAGCCGTGCCTGCCGCGCGGTCTGGCGGGAAGGAATGTTTTGGGTGGCGGAGAATCTAGCAGGTGCTGGCGAGACTCCCGACTGCGGCTGGCGCAACGTGGCCACGGGACAGTGGGGGCAGTATGCCACGCGATGACAGTGCGTGGACGAACGGGGGTGATGGGATGAGAGACGTGGTGCGCAAGGCGCTGGATACGGCGCGCGCCCGCGGGGCAGCTTACGCGGACGCCCGGGTGGTCACCCGCCGCGAGCAGGACGTGGTCACCAAGAACGGTAAGGTCGAATCGGTCTCGTCCTCGCAGTCGCGCGGGATCGGGGTGCGGGTGCTGGTGGACGGGGCCTGGGGTTTTGCGTCCACTTCGGTGCTGGATGACCGCGAGGTGATGCGCATCGCCGAGAAAGCGGTGGAAATCGCCCGCGCCAGTGCGCTGGTGAGGTCCGACCCGCCCGTGGAGCTGGCTCCCGTGGACCCGGTGGAGGATCGCTGGGGGTCGCCCATGAAGGAGGACCCCTTCTCGGTCAAGCTGGAGGAGAAGATCAACCTCCTCCTGGAGGCGGACCGCCTCATGCGCCAGGATCCCCGCATCAGGGTTGCTCAGGGGTCGGTGTCGGTGTTCCGGGAGGACAAGGTCTTCGCCAGCACGGAAGGCACTTACGTGGAACAGAGCAAGACGGAAACGGGGGCCGGGATCTCGGCCCTGGCCGCCGAGGCGGGCGAGGTGCAGCGCCGCTCCTATCCCTCGTCCTTCGGCGGTGATTACGCCGCCCGGGGATACGAGTACGTGCGGGAGATGGACCTGGTCGGCCACGCCGAGCAGGTGGCGCACGAGGCGCTGGCCCTGCTCGAGGCCCCCCAGTGCCCGTCGGGTACCACCACCGTTATCCTGGGGTCGGGGCAACTGGCCCTGCAGGTCCACGAGTCGTGCGGCCACCCCAGCGAACTCGACCGCGTCTTCGGTACCGAGGCGTCCTACGCCGGGACCAGCTTCATCACGCCCGACAAGCTGGGGAAGCTGCAGTACGGGTCGGCCGCGGTCAACATCGTGGCCGACGCCACCATCCCCGGCGGCCTGGGGAGCTTCGGTTACGACGACGAGGGCGTCCCCGCCCAGCGGGTCCCCCTCGTGCGCAACGGCCTCTACGTGAACTACCTCACCTCGCGGGAGACCGCCGCCCGCCTCTCCCGCCACCTCGCCCGCGGCACAGCCGGCGGTGGCGGCGGTGCGGGCGGTGGCTCGGTCGGCGGCGGGGCCGGCGGTACGGCCGCGAGCAACGCCGCGGGCCCTGACGCAGGCGGCGGCGGCGGCATGGCGGCTGGCGGCAAGGGGGTAAGGTCCAACGGGACCATGCGGGCGGACGGCTGGAACCGCCTGCCCATCATCCGCATGACCAACATCAACCTGGAGCCGGGGGACTGGAGCTTCGAAGAACTCGTCCGCGACACCAAAGAAGGCATTTACATGGAGACGAACAAGTCGTGGTCCATCGACGACAAGCGCCTTAACTTCCAGTTCGGCACCGAGATCGCCTGGGAGATCAAGGACGGGTCGCTGGGCCGCATGCTCAAGAATCCCACGTACACGGGCATCACCCCGGAGTTCTGGCGGTCGTGCGACGCCGTCTGCGACCGCAAGCACTGGCACCTGTGGGGACTGCCCAACTGCGGCAAGGGCGAGCCCCCCCAGCTGGCCCACGTGGGGCACGGGACGGCGCCGGCGCGCTTCCGCAACGTCAGAGTGGGGGTGGGAAAATGGTAGGCAGGGAGGCCGCACTGGCCCTGCTGGAGAAGGTGCTGTCCCTCTCCCCCGGGGACGCCACCGAGGCCATGCTCTACGGGGGTGACTCCTACCTCACCCGCTACGCGTGCAACTACATCCACCAGAACGTGGGCGAGCACAACACCAGCCTCACGGTGAAGGTGCGCTTCGGACAGAAGGTGGGGCAGGCCACCACCAACCGGCTGGACGATGCCTCCCTGGCAGAGGTGGTGCGCCAGGCGGCGGAGATCGCCAGCGTGCAGCCCGACAACCCCGAGCTGCCGCCTCTCCCCGAGCCGCGCGACATGCCGGCGGTGGAAGCCTTCGTGCCGGGCACTGCCGAGTGCACCCCGCTCGACCGCGCGCGGGGTGCGCGGGAGGTCATCGAGATCGCGCGGGCGATGGGATTCGAGGCGGCGGGTGCCTTCTCCACCACCGCCGCGGAGGTGGCCGTCGCCAACAGCCGGGGCGTGCGCGCCTATCACGCCGGCACTGCGGCCGTGATGTCGGCGGTGGTGATGTCCCCCGACTCGGCCGGGTTCGCGTCGGCTGCTTCCTCCGACGTGCGCCGCATCGACCCCCGGGCCGTGGGAGAGCGCGCCGCGAGGAAGTGCCGGGACAGCCGCAACAGCGCCAGGCTGGAGCCGGGCGAGTACGAGGTGGTGCTGGAACCCCTGGCGGTTGCCGACCTGGTCGAATATATCGGGCGGCTCGGCTTCTCTGCGGAAGCCTACCAGGAGGGGCGCAGCTTCGTGTGCGGCAAGCTGGGTGAGCAGATCATGCACCCCTCGGTGACCATCTGGGACGACGGCCTCGATCCGCGTGGCCTAGCAATGCCCTTCGATGCCGAGGGGGTGCCCAAGCAGAAGGTGGTGCTGGTGGACGGCGGGCGGGCCAACGCCCTCGTCTACGACAGCCGTACTGCCCACCGCGAAGGCAAAGCGAGCACCGGCCACGCCACCACCTGGGGATGGTGGTCGGGTCCCATGCCCACCAACCTGTTCATGGCACCCGGGGATGCCACCCTGGCCGATCACTTCGGTTCCATGGATGCCCTGGGCGTAGATGAGCCGGTGCAGGGGGCTGTCGCGGGTAGCGGCGATGGCCTCGAGCAGGTTCCGCGTGGACTTGTCCGCCATGCGCTCGAGCTTCACCACGTCCTCGTACTTCAGGTAGTAGAGGTCGGCGGCGTCCTTCACCAGGCCGGCCTCCATCAGTTGGGTGATGATGGCCGGGCCCAGCCCCTCGATGTTCATGGCGTCGCGCGAGGCGAAGTGGATGAGCTGCTCTTTGAGTTGGGCAGGGCAGGCCACCCCCGTGCAGCGCACCGCCACCTCGCCGGGCAGGCGCACCACCTCGGACCCGCACACCGGGCAGCGGTCGGGCATGCGGAACTCCCGCTCTTCGCCCGTGCGCTTCTCCTTCACCACCGCCACCACTTCCGGGATGACGTCCCCCGCCCGCTGCACGATGACGGTGTCGCCGATACGCACGTCCTTCTCGCGGATGATGTCCTCGTTGTGCAGGGTGGCCCGGCTCACGGTGGCGCCCGCCAGCCGCACGGGGTCGAGCAGGGCGGTGGGGGTAAGGACCCCCGTGCGTCCCACCTGGATGATGATGTCCCGCACGCGGCTGGTGGCCTGTTCGGCGGGGAACTTGTAGGCGGTGGCCCAGCGGGGGTGATGGGTGGTGGCGCCCAGCCGGCGCTGCTGGTCGAAGGAGTTCACCTTGATGACGGCGCCGTCCATCTCGTATCCCACGTCGTGGCGGTGCTCGGCCCAGTAGCGGCAGTAGTCAACGACCTCGTGGATGTCCCGGCACAGGCGCCGGTGGGGGTTCACCTTGAACCCCAGCCGCCCCAGCATCTCGAGCGCCTCCCACTGGGTCTCCGGGCCGGGGGCCGCGCCCGCCGTACCGGCCGCCTCGCCGCGCGCGCCGCGCCCCGCGTCAGTCGTACCGGCCAGGTCGTCACGGAGGCCCCGACCCGGAGCGGGGACCCAGCGTCGGATCTCGTAGATGAAGGTGTCCAGGGGCCGCCCCGCCGTGATGCGGGGGTCCAACTGGCGCACGGAGCCGGCGGCGGCGTTCCGCGGGTTGGCGAAGGTCGCCTCGCCCCTCTCTTCCCGCTCCCGGTTGAAACGCCGGAAGGCCTCCACTGGCATGTACACCTCGCCCCGCACTTCCAGTTCCGCCAGCGTTTCACCGGGCGGGTGCAATACCAGGGGGATACTGCGCACGGTGCGCAGGTTGGCGGTGACGTCCTCGCCCCGCTCACCGTCTCCCCGGGTCGCCCCCCGTACGAACCTCCCCAGTTCGTAGTGCAGCGCCACCGACAGCCCGTCGATCTTGAGTTCGGCCACATACTCGGGCTGTTCCCCACCCAGGAGGCTCCTCACCCGGCGGTCGAAGTCCAGCAGTTCCTCCGGAGAGAAGGCGTTGTCCAGGCTGAGCATGGGGCTGGAATGCACCACGGTGCCGAAGGCCTCCGACGGCGCCCCCGCCACCCGCTGGGTGGGGGAATCCGGCGTCACCAGTTGCGGGTACAGTTCCTCCAGGCGCCGCAATTCCCGCATCAGTTCGTCGTACTCGGCGTCGCTGATCTCGGGCCTGTCGAGCACGTAGTACAGGTAATCATGATGGCGGATCAGGGCCCGCAACTCCTCAACCCGAGCCCGCGCCTGCTCAAAGGAAGGCACGCTCACGCTCCTCCCCCTCCCTCGGACCTATCCCGCGGCGGCACCCTCAGCCACGGTGACTCCCGGCGCTACCCCCAGTCGCGGTCACTCCTGGGCGCTACCCCGAGCCACGGACACCCCTGGGCGGCACCTGAGCCACCGTCAATCCTGGGCGCCGCCCAGGTCCAGGCGGGCGTACCGCGCCACCAGGGTCCGGATGCCATTCTCGTAGAACGCCACCTTCACCTCGGCGTCCTCTCCCTCGCCCCGGCACGACAGCACCACCCCCGTCCCAAAACGAGGATGCCTCACTTTCTGTCCCGGCGCAAGGGGTTCCCCCCGCCACAGCCTGCCATTCTCTCCTGGCAGGGCCTCATCGGCCCGCGCGCGTTCCCCCCGCCCTGCAGGACTCGCGCTCCGCACATCGGCTGCATCCCCGCGCCAGACCCCGCTTGCGACATCCGAGAATTCGCCGCGGGAGCCGAGTTCCTCAACGAGGACCTGAGGGACATCCTCGAGGAACCGGGACGGCTTGACCCGACCCCCGTGCAGTTCGCGATAGCGGGAGTGCGTGAGGTACAGGCGGTCGCGGGCCCGCGTCATGCCCACGTAGCAGAGCCGCCGCTCCTCGTCCAGTTCGTCCTCGCTTTCGAAGGACCGGGAGTGGGGGAAGACACCCTCCTCCAGCCCCGCCAGGAACACCACCGGGAACTCCAGCCCCTTGGCGGCGTGCAGCGTCATCAGGGTGACTGCGGGTCCCCCGGCCCGGGTGAGGTCCACGCTGGTGAAGAGGGCCACCTCGGCCAGGAATGCCTCCGCCCGGTAGTCGGGCGACCGCAGGGAGAAGTCCACTGCCGAGTTGACCAGCTCGCGCAGGTTCTCGATGCGGTCCTCGGCCTCGCGCGTGCGCTCCGCCCGTAACTCGGCCAGGTACCCGGTGTGCTCCAGCACCCAGCCGATCACCTCGTGCACGGGCAGGTTCAGGCGCCGCTCGACCTCATCCAGCAGCTTCGCAAACTCCTCCACCCGCCGGCACGCCGCCTTCCCCAGGCCCGCCTCGGCGGGGCGCGCCGCCGCCTCCCGCAGGCCGATGCCCTGGCGCCGGGCGAAGTCCCTGAGGCGCCGCACCGTCTCCTCCCCGATGCCCCGGCGGGGCACGTTGATGATGCGTTCCGTGCTCACGTCATCACGCGGGTTGAGGGCCGCCCGCAGGTAGGCGAGGACATCCTTGACCTCCTTGCGCTGGTAGAAGTGCACCGAACCCACCACCACGTAGGCGACCCCGCGGCGGAGGAAGGCTTCCTCCAGGATGCGCGACTGCGCATGGGTGCGGTACAGCACCGCCACGTCGGAGAGGCGATATCCCTCCCGTTCGACGAGGCGCTCCGCCTCCCGCACGATAAAGCGCGCCTCGTCGTGCTCGTTTTCCGCCCGGTAGACGAACACGGGGGCGCCCCCGCGCCGCTCCGTCCAGAGGCGCTTCCCCTTGCGGCTGCGACTGTGCTTGATCACGGAGTGAGCGGCGTCCAGGATGACCTGCGTGGAGCGGTAGTTCTGCTCCAGCCTCACCACGTGCGTCCCCGGGAAGTCCTGCTCGAAGTCCAGGATGTTGCGGAGGTCGGCTCCCCGGAATCCGTAGATGGACTGGTCGTCGTCCCCCACCACGGTGAGGTTGCCGTGGTAGGACGCCAGTTGCTGCAGCAATATGTATTGCACCCGGTTGGTATCCTGGAACTCGTCCACCAGGATGTGCCGGAACCGTCGCGCGTACCCTTCCAGGACCCCGGGATGCTCCCGGAAGAGGCGCACCGTGTTGAGCAGCAGGTCGTCGAAGTCCATGAGATCCGACTCGCGCAGCCTCTCCTGATAAAGGCGGTAGATCTCCCCCGTCTTCTCCTCCCAGAACCCGCGCGCCCGCGCCAGGTACTCCCCCGGCGTCACCAACTGATCCTTCGCCCTCCCGATGACCGCCAGTACCCCGCCCGGCTTGTGGGTCTCCTCCACCCCCAGGTCCCGGACGATGGCGCGCACCAGCTGAGCCTGATCGTCGGCATCGGCTATGCCAAAGCGGTTGCCATAGCCGATCTTCCCGGCATGGGCCCGCAGGATGCGCACGCACACCGCATGAAACGTCCCCATCCACACCTGCCGCCCCAACTCATCCCCCCCGTCACCAACCTCGCCGCCACCCCCCATGCTGCCGCCGCCACCGCCGCCCGCGCCACCTTCCGCGCCGCCAACCCGCTCACCGCCGACCGCACCACCCTCCGCGCCGCGACCCCCCGCACCGCCGCGCGCACCAGCACCCGCGCCGCGACCCCCCCCACCGCCGCGCGCACCAGCACCCGCACCACGACCCGCGCCACGGCCCACCCCCGGCCTCCCCCCACCGAAGCACCGGCGGAGCAGGTCCTCCACGCGCTGGGCCATCTCACCTGCCGCCTTGTTTGTGAAGGTCACCGCCAGGATTCCACCGGCCGGCACCCCGTTGGCAATCAACCAGGCGATGCGGTAGGCCAGCACCCTGGTCTTGCCCGACCCCGCCCCCGCCAGTACCAAGAGCGGTCCCCCCGGCCAGGTCACCGCCTCCCGCTGCGCCTCATTCAGCCCCTCCAGCAACGCCTCCATAACCCGGCCTTCCCGCAATACCAAAGTCCCGCCCCCTACCCGACCCGAAGTCACACCTTGTCGCCCGCCGACACCCGACAAGGGCTTCTCCTCCGGCACGCCCGCATGTACGCTGTGCTCACCTTCCCGAGGTACTGCGCTACGGGGTCCCCCTCGGGCACCTGACGCACCGGCAAGATCCCCTCAATTTTACCTCGCATGCCCCCCAGAGTCAGGTCCTGCGGGTGCACCACTATCACCTGCACGCCATGCCGCACGCTGAGGCCCAGTTTGATGGCATCCAGGGCCTCACGCATCCTCGCTTCCCGAGGATCGGGAAACTGCTCCGTGGTGCCGTAGTGCTGCGGCCCATTGAACTCGAAGGCTACAGCGGGCGGATAGAATCTGTCATACTCCATGACTTGACCGGTGAGGGGATTGCGCAGGAACGGTGGGCGGGCGTTATCCTGGTAATCGTCCCGATCCACCAGCAGTGTGAGCCACTCGCGCATCAGGGCTTCGCCCTTGAACTTGGCGCTCTCGAGGCGCTCTGTAGCTCGCGCCAACGCCTGCTCCCGGGGCGTCGTCAGCGATATGCGCAACCTCGCTCCATCTTCCTCGGCGCGGATCCAACCGGTTTTCTCCAGGACTCCCAACCAGCGACGCAGCGTCTTGGGATCCTTCCAGCCTGCAGGCACCAGCAGATCCCGCAACGACACGGAGATGGCTTCAGCCGCCGCCTCCTCGCGCTCGCCGAAGCCCACCAGAACCAGGTACAGTCCCTTGGCTGGCGCGGGTACCGACAAATCCCACACCAGGTCGGCAGGGAGGGACACCAGTTTCCTCATGCTGCATTATTTGCCGTTTGATGGAGAATCTCCTGCCGTCCAGGCTATGGTTTGCCCACCCCTGACCGGCGCTCAGACCCGGAATTTCTACCCCGCAGCGCGGGTGCCGCGACCCCGAATTTTGCCCGCGCAACATGGGTGCCGCAGCCTGGGATTTTCCCCGCGCAGGATGGGTGCTGTGGCCCCGAATTTTCCCCGCGCAGGATGGGTGCTGTGCCCCGGAATTCTTCTGCTCGGGAAGGCACCGCGGGGGCAGGAAAAATTGCGGCCCAGGGTGGCCGCCTCGGGCCGGAATTTTTCCCTGGGGCCTGAACTGGGCGAACCGGTGAGGTTGAGGGGAGGCTGGGGCCAGAGCTCGGTGATGCAGCTGAGGTTGAGGGGAGGCTGGGGCCAGAGCTGGGTGATGCAGCTGAGGTTGAGGGGAGGCTGGGGTTAGAATTCGGTGACGCCGGTGAAGTTGAAGCGGGAGAGCTTGAGCGCGGGCACCACGGTGCTGCCAAAGCCCTC
>JACIYH010000051.1 GCA_014360055.1 Bacillota bacterium
GGGGCAACCCCGCCACCGCCTCCACCACCCGAAATGAGGGGAGCAGGGCAGGGAGAAGGAACCTGCCCACCAGGGTGGCCACCACCCCGCCCAGCATGAGCACCAACAGGGGGTACGCCAGGCCCACCCATTCTTCACTCGCCCGCCCCAGTGGCCCCAGACTGGCCTCCGCCATCTCCGCCAGCACGGCGCCCCCCTCCCCAGCCCGCACCGCCTGCTCCAGTCGGGCCGCGTCCGGGGCCGAGATGGCCCCGCATGCCCGCAACGCCCCCGCCACCGTGTCCCCCCGGCGCAACCGCTCCCGCAACCCGGCCGCCCCTTTTCCGGGCAACCGGTCCAGCACCGGGCCCACGGGCAGGCCGGCCCGGGCCGCCACCGCCAGTTGCCGGCAGCACGACCAGACTTCGTCCTGCCTCATCGTGACATGATCTCCGCCAGGAGCTGGCCGGCGGGTGCTTCCAGGGTGTACACCCTCACGTCCCCGTCGGTCCAGACCCCGTCGGTGGGGGGAGCCTGGGTGCAGAACACCAGGCCGCTTCTCACCAGGCCCCAGTAGGCCCGCCCGCCCCGCACGGGATCCAGCCCCAGCGCCACGGCGTCGTCGGTGGGCATGAACTGGACGTAGTGCCCCAGGAAGCAGCGCCCGGGTTCGCCCGGGTAGGCCGCATCTGCCCGAATCTCGACCGCCGTCCCGGCACCGGGCTGGCCGGCCGGCACGTCTCCGCTGTAGGTGGGATAAACGTTGGTGTCGGAATAGAAGCGATCCACCGCCCCCTGCAGGGCGGAGAGGTTGGCGGACAGGGCGCTGCGCTTGGCCCGCGCCACGGCATCGGGCACCGTCTGCACCACCACCGTGGCCAGCAGGCCCAGGATCACCACCACCGCCATCAGTTCCACCAGGGTGAACCCCGGCGCTGAAGCACGCCAGAAACGACGAAGCCTCTCCCACACGGTCATCGCACCTCCCTGACCGCTGTCAGTGCTCACTCGTTTGCAGAACCGGATCAGAAGGCGTCCCTGATCAGCCTTATCGCGGGCTCCTGCCCCTCACTGATGGTGACCACGTCGAACCGGCACACGAAGTGCCACCAGCCCCGGTTGCTCAGGAAGTCGGCCGCCGTCCTCGACAGGCGCTCCCGCTTGCTCATGCCCACCGTCTCGGCCGGGTGGGCACGGCTGCCGCTCCCCCGACGCCGCACCTCCACGAAAGCCAGTACCGGCCCGTCCCGGGCGATGATGTCGATTTCCCCCCAACGCGTGCGGTAGTTGCGAGCCACAATGCGGTATCCCAGCTCTTCCAGGTACCTGGCCGCCACGTCCTCCCCGGGATCCCGTGCCAATATTTCACCTCCTTTCCATCGCGCCCCATATATACCACAAGGTGGCAGGAGACGTCAAGACCTTCCCCCGCTCGACATGAACAGAGCCCCTGGGCCGCTCCGGGCGGGCGCCGGTCCTGTGCCGGCAGGGGGTCCGGGTGACCCCGTGGGGGGCTCCTCAGTACCTCAGTAATGGTAGGGTTCCCGCCGCTCGATTTTGAAGGCGCGGTAAAGCTGTTCCAGGAGGATCAGGCAACTCATCTCGTGAGTGAAGGTCAGCCGGGACAGAGACAGACGGAAATCCGCCCGCTCCAGCACCGCCTCGCTCAGCCCCCTGGGCCCCCCGATGACGAAGGCCACCCGTCCGGTTCCCGCCGAAGCCAGTTTCGCCAGCCAGGAAGCCAGTCCGGCGGAATCCAGGAGCACGCCCCGTTCGTCCAGGGCCACGGCATACACGCCCTTCCCCAGGCGGCGGAGCACCTCCTCCCCCTCCCGGGCCCGGGCGGCCTGTACCTCGGCCTCCCCCGCCCCGGGGGGAAGGTGCGCCTCCGGGACGGCGGTGATGACGACGGGTACGTAGCGGCGGAGGCGGCGCAGGTAGTCCGCCGCCCCCTCCCTCAGGTAGCGCTCGCGTATGGCTCCCACCGTTATGATCTCGATGTGCAAGGCCACCACTCAGGGCACGGCCAGCGCGGGAGCGGTCAGGATGTGCACCCGCCTGGGCGGCCAGAAGATGAGCCAGGCCCGCCCCTTCAACAGATGCAGGGGGACGGGCCCGAAAAAGCGGGAGTCGCGGCTGTTGGCCCGGTTATCGCCCAGCACGAAACAGTACCCGGGCGGGATCTGCTCGGGACCGTACGTGGAGATGCCGTCCCGCAGGACGTACGGCTCGGGCACGGGCTGGCCGTTGACATACAGGCGGCCGAGCCGCATCTCCACCGTGTCCCCGGGCAGCGCCACCACGCGCTTTATGTAGTCCTCCCGGAGATTGCGGGGATTGCGGAAGACCACCACGTCCCCGCGCCGGGGCGGATGAAACCGGTAGGAAACCTTATCCACCAGCAGGCGTTCCCCGGTGAAAAGGGTGGGTTCCATGGAGGGACCATCCACCCGGAACGGTTCCACCACGAAGAGCCGGATCAGCAGGGCGAGCACTCCGGCCAGGAGGACCGTCTGGACCGCGTCCCGCCACCACCCCCGTTGCCGATCCACCGTCTGGGCCTCCTACCCCTGCCCGGGGCGTTCCCTGACTTCCTTCACCCGGGCGGCGCGGCCGGTCAGCCCGCGCAGGTAGAACAGTTTCGCCCGCCTCACCCGGCCCCGCCGTACCACTTCGATCTTGTCCAGGCGGGGCGAATGCAGGAGGAAAGTGCGCTCGACTCCCACCCCGTAGGATACGCGGCGGACGGTGAACGTCTCCCCCACCCCGCCGCCCCGGCGCGCGATGACGATCCCTTCGAAGACCTGGGATCGCTCCCGGCCCGCTTCCACAACGCGCACGTGGACCCGCACGGTGTCACCGGGACGGAAATCGGGCACATCCCGGCGTAACTGCTGCTGTTCCACCAGTCTGATGAGGTCCAAGCTAGAGCGCTCCTTTCTGACACCGTGGTATTATAGCACAGGCTCCCCGCCACCTGCCACCTCATGGCGTAACGCCCTCAGCATTTCCACATCCTCCCCGGTCAGGCGGGCCCGGGCCAGCAGGTCGGGCCGGCGCAGCAGGGTGCGGCGCAACGCCTCGCGCCGTTGCCAGTCCCGCACGGCGGCGTGGTCGCCGGAGAGCAGCACGGCAGGCACCTCCATCCCCCGGAACGACCGCGGCCGCGTATACTGCGGCCCCTCCAGCAAGCCGGTGGCGAAGGAATCTTCCCGCGGCGAACGGGGATCCCCCACCACCCCGGGCACCAGCCGGCACACGGCGTCCGCCACCACAAGGGCCGGGATCTCCCCGCCCGTGAGCACGTAATCCCCGATCGACACCTCATCCGTCACGAAGGCCCGGACCCGCTCGTCCACCCCCTCGTAGTGGCCGCACACCAGCACCAGGTGGCGGCAGGCAGCCAGTTCCTCGGCGAACTCCTGGGAGAAGAGGCGCCCCTGGGGGGTGAGCAGGATCACCCTCACTCCGTCACGCGCCAGCCCGGGATGGTAGGGACCCCGTCCCGCCTCCACCACCTCCGGGGGTGCCGGTTTCAGCGCGCGGCCCAGCACCTTCTCCAGCGCGGCCACGACGGGCTCGGGCTTCATCACCATCCCCGGCCCCCCGCCGAAGGGTACGTCATCGGTGATGCGGTGCTTGTCCAGGGCGAAGTCCCTGATGTCCACCAGTTCCACCTGCAGGACACCCCGCTCGCAGGCTTTCGCCAGGATGCTGGCACCCAGCGGACCGGGGAACATCTCGGGGAACAGGGACAGAAAGGTAACACGCACGTTCCTCACTCCAGCAGGCCAGGGATGTCCCTCACCACCAGGCGCCCGCTCTCCAGGTCGACCTCGGTGACCAGCGCCCGGACGGCGGGGATCAGAAAGCGACGCGGACGGGCGCCCTCTTCTTCCACAACCAGCAGGTCGTGGGCGGGGTTGGGCTCCACATCCACCACCCGGCCTACGCGACGGCCCTCGGTGGTGAACACGCGCAGGCCGCAGAGTTGAAACCAGTAGTACTCCCCTTCGGGAAGGGGATGGACGCGCGGCGCGTCCACCTCCAGCAAACGGCCCCGGAGCAGTGCGGCCGCGTCACGGTCGTGGCAGCCCTCCAGCGCCAGGATCACCTCGCCCGCCGCCACCCGCGCGGCCCGCACCCGGCGGGGCACTCCCTCCACGTAAACCTCTTCCAGATGCAAGAATCGCTCCGGGTGGGCGGTCAGGGGCCTCACCCGCACCTCTCCCCGCACGCCGTGGGGGCGCACGATCTCGCCGATGGCGACCCGCTCCGGCGCGGTCATCCCCGGCCCCCATCCCCCCCGGGCGGTGCTTCCGGCGTCCCGGCCACATAGGAGCGGCCGCGGCTGCGGATCTCCACCACCACCCCGTCCTGGAGGACCACCTCCGCCCCGGTGGCCAGGTCCCAGCAGTCCCCCAGGCCCACCCGGGCCAGGCCCTCCACCTGGCCCTGGACCACCTCAGTGCCGGGTTCCACCCTTGCCAGCTGTCGTAACTGCTCCAGTATCTGCGCCCTGCGCTCCCGCAGGCGGCGGATCTCGTTCTGGGCGTGCTCACGCCACGCCTGCTCGGCGCTTCCCTCCAGGCGGCGCAGGCCGGCCTCCAGCTGCCCCAGTTCGTGCTCGGCGCGCCGCAGGGCCTCCTGCAACTCGCCCGCCACCTTCAACTTCCACCGCTCGGTGACCCTGACCCTCACCGTCACCGGGTACTTGACGGTGAGGCTCACCCCTTCCTCGGCAGCCCCGGGCCCCGCCGCCGCAGCATCAGCCGCACACCCGGCCCCCGCCGCCGGAAGATCGGACGCACGTTGCCCGCCCGCCGTGGCAGGGTTATCCGTAGGCCCGCCTCGCGTCACTGCAGGATCTCCACCACTGCCTTCTTGCCCTCGCGGGCCGCCGCCGCCTTCACCACCGTGCGTAGGGCCTGCACGATGCGGCCCTGCTTGCCGATCACCTTACCCACGTCTTCGGGGGCCACCCGCACTTCCAGAACCACCGAGCGCTCTCCCTCAACCTCGGACACTTCCACTTCCTCGGGCCTGTCCACGAGAGCCTTGACCAGCAACTCCACCAGTTCCTTCACCGGGATCACCGTTCCTTCCGGCTCTTCTGCTCCTCCCGCCAGGCCTGCCAGGCCCCACTCTTCTCCAGCAGCGCACGGGCCGTGTCCGAGGGCTGCGCCCCCTTGCGCAGCCAGTCGAGGACCCGCTCCTGCTTCACGGACACCGTTGCCGGTTCGGTGGTAGGGTCGTAATAGCCGATCTCCTCGATAAAACGCCCGTCCCGCGGGGAGCGGGAATCAGCCACCACCAGCCGGTAGAAGGGCCGGTTCTTGGCACCCATACGCTTGAGCCTGATCCTTACCGCCACAGACGACCTCCTCCTCTTTTCATGGACTTTTCCATATCGGGAAGCTGCCTGAGCAACCGACGGGCCTGCTCGTACCCCTTGAGCACGCGATTGACGTCCTGCACGGTGGTACCGCTGCCAGCGGCGATGCGGCGCTTGCGGCTGGCTCCGATTATGGAGGGATCGCGCCGCTCCTCCCTGGTCATGGAGCAGATGATGGCCTCCGTGCGCACGAGGTCCTTCTCGTCCACCTGCACCTGCGGGACCGCCCGCCCCAGGCCGGGGATGAGGCCCAGCAACTGGTCAAGCGGACCCATCCTGCGCACCTGCTTCAACTGCTCCAGGTAATCATCCAGGGTGAACTCCTGCGTGCGAATCCTGCGCTCCAACTCCCGTATTCTCTCGGCTTCCACCGCCGCCTCGACCTTCTCCACCAGGCTGGCCAGGTCGCCCATGCCCAGGATGCGGGAGGCCATGCGGTCGGGGTGGAACGGCTCCAGGGCATCGAGCTTCTCGCCCACGCCCACCAGCTTCACGGGACAGCCGGTGACGGCCTGCACCGACAGGGCCGCCCCTCCCCGGGCATCACCGTCCAGCTTGGTCAGGATCACCCCGGTGAGACCCAGTCGCTCGTGGAAGGAGCGTGCCACGTTCACCGCTTCCTGCCCGGTCATGGCGTCCACCACCAGCAGGCACTCCCGGGGGGCGACGGCCGCCTTCATCTCCACCAGTTCCGCCATCAGTTCCTCGTCCACCTGCAGGCGGCCGGCGGTGTCGATGAGCACCACGTCGCGCCCCTGCTGCCGGGCCTGCTCCAGCCCGCGCCGGGCGATGGCCACCGGGGGCGCCCCCGGCAGGAAGAAAAAGGGCACGCGCGCCTGCCCGGCCACCACTTCCAGTTGCCGGGGGGCTGCCGGGCGGTACACGTCGGTGGCCACCAGCAGCGGGAACTTCCCCTGCTTGCTGAGAAAGACGGCCAGCTTGCCCGCCGTGGTGGTCTTGCCCGACCCGTGCAAACCCACCAGCATGAGGGGCACGGGAGGGTTTCCCCCCAGGTCCAGGCGTGAGGTCTTCCCGCCCAGGACCCGGGTCATCTCCTCGTACACTATCTTCAGCACGGTCTGGGCCGGTGTGAGGGAGGCCATGACCTCCTCGCCCACCGCCCGCTCCCGCACCCGGGCGATGAGATCCCTGGCCACCTTCAGGTTGACGTCGGCCTCCAGCAGAGCCACCCGCACCTCGCGCAGGGCCTCGTTCACGTCGGCCTCCGTCAGTTTCCCTTTCCCCCGCAACCGCCGGAACACTTCGCCCAGCCGGGCGGTCAGGTTCTCGAATGCCACCGGTAGCCCCCCACCATCACGCCGGCAAGGTGCCTAAATGCAAGCAGATGGTAACCCTGGCGGCTCCCCCTGTCAAGTGACCGCGCGGGACCCCGCGGGAAGGTCTGGTGCAGGGAGGACGTCAGTCGGGGGTGGGGAGGAGGGCGTCCACGAAGTCGCGCGCGGAAAAGTCGGCCAGGTCTTCGATCCCCTCGCCCAGGCCGGCCAGCTTTATGGGGATGCGGAACTGGTCGGCAATGGCCACCACCACCCCGGCACGGGCGGTACCGTCCAGCTTGGTGAGCACGATCCCGGTAACCCCAACCGCCTCCAGGAACACCCGGGCCTGCTGCAGGGCATTCTGCCCGGTGTGGGCGTCCAGGCACAAGAGGACCTCCTGAGGTGCCCCGGGCAACTCGCGGGCGATCACCCGGTGGATCTTCTTGAGTTCCTCCATGAGGTTCACGCGGGTGTGCAGGCGGCCAGCGGTGTCCACTATTACCGCCTGACACCCCCGGGCGCGCGCCGCTTGCACGGCATCGAAGGCCACCGCGGCGGGGTCGCTCCCCTCACGGTGCCGCACCAGGTCGGCCCCCGCCCGCCCCGCCCAGATGGCCAGCTGATCGATGCCGGCGGCGCGGAAGGTGTCCGCCGCCGCCACCACCACCCTCTTGCCCTGCCCGCGCAGCCGGTGGGCCAGCTTGCCGATGGTGGTGGTCTTTCCCGTGCCGTTGACTCCCACCACCATGATCACGTCCAGGGGCCCGGGCAGTTCCAGTCTGCCTTCCACGGCGGTCAGCAGGCCCAGGATCTCTTCGCGCAGGGCCTGGCGGGGGTCGCGGTTGCGGGCCTGCCGCGCTGCCCGCACCAGCCTGGCGGTCATGTCCACACCCACGTCGGCGGTCAGGAGGGCGTCCTCGAGTTCCTGCCAGGCCCCTTCGTCCCGCGCCCCTGCGAACCACCTGGCCGCCTGCCCTACCAGATTGTCCCTGGTGCGCGCCAGGCTCTCCCGCCACCTCTTCCACCACGAACTCGTAGGCCATCCCTCCTTCACCATCCGCCCCCCGCAGGGCCGCTATGCGGAGGGGGTCAGGCGGGCTCCAGCCGCAGGGAAACCACCCGGGAGACGCCGGATTCCTCCATGGTGGTGCCGTACAGCACGTCCGCCACCTCCATGGTGCCCTTCTGGTGGGTGACCACCAGGAACTGGCCCGCCGGGGAAAGCTCACGCAGGAAGCGCGCGAAGCGGTCCACGTTGGCCTCGTCCAGAGTGGCATCCACCTCGTCGAAGAGGCAGAACCGGCTGGGGCGGGTCTCCAGCAGGGCGAAGAGCAGGGCGATGGCACACAGGGTGCGCTCTCCCCCCGAGAGCAGGGAGAGGTGCTGCAGCTTCTTTCCAGGGGGCTGGGCCACCACCTCCACCCCTGCCTCCAGGGGGTCGGAGCCCACCAGCAGCAGGTCCGCCCTGCCCCCACCGAACATCTGGGTAAAGGTGGTGGAGAACCGCTCGCGCACCCGGGCGAAGGTCTCCGTGAACTTCTCCGCCATCTCCCGTTCCAGTTCCCGGATCACCTGGCCCAGCTTGTGCCGGCCCTCTTCCAGGTCGCGGCGCTGGTCCGAGAGGAACCCGTGGCGTTCCTTGAGCCGCGCGTACTCCCCCGCCGCCGCCAGGTTGACCGGCTCCAGTTCGGCCATGCGCGCCTCCATTTCCTGCACCTTCTCACCCAGGGCGCCGGTATCGAGTTGGGCCAGGGGGTCGGCCCCCACCTGCTCCTCGGCCCGCGCAGGTGTACAGCCGAAGCGCGACGCCAGGTTGCGGTCGAGTTCTTCCAGGCGCAGTCCCAGGCGCACCTCTTCCAGACGGGCTGCGTGCAGGGCTTCCCGCGTCTCCGCCAGCCGCCGCTCGACCTGACGGCGACCCCGTTCCACGGAGGCCAGGCGGCGGACGAGCCTCTCCCCTTCCGCCGTTAACCTCTCCATGCGCTCCCTGACCCGGTCGTGTTCCGCAGACCGGGAGGCGAGGGTCTCCCGCCACCGGACGCACCGCGACCGGGCTTCCTCAAGGTCGCGGCCGCGGGCGGCCAGATTCTCCGCCAGAGCGGCCCGGGCGCGCTCGAGGGTGGCCACTTCCTCTTCCGCCCGCGACGCCGCTTCCTCCAGCCGCACCCGCTGCTCCTCCTGCCCGGCCAGCCGCAGCCGGAGGGCCACCTCCTCTTCGGCCAGTGCCCGCTCCCGCTCCTGAACCTGCTCCAGCTTCGCCGTCAGGGACGCCACCGCGCCCTCCAGGGCCTGCCGGGCCCCTTCCAGGCCGGCGACCTGCTCCTCCCGGGTACGCATCTCCTCTTCCAATTCGTCCCGCCGGGAGGCGGCCATGCTTTCCTCCAATTGGAGCCCGGCCAGTTCCTGTGCCAGCCGGTCGCGCTCCGCCATCCGCGCCTGCCGCTCTTTCTGGAGGCCGGCCAGGTACATGTCCAGCGCCCGGAACTCTTCCCTAATCCGCTCCAGGTGGGCGGCGCGGGCGGCCTCCTCCCGGGCGGCTTCTTGAACCGCCCGGCGGCCATCCGCCAGCAACGCCTCCAGCCGGCCCGCCCTGTCTTCCAGCCGGGCGATTTCGCGGGCGCGGCCCAGCATCCCGGTCCGCGTACCCCTCCGCCAGCCCCCCGCCAGGCTCCCGCCGGGGAACACCACGTCCCCCTCCAGGGTAACCACCCGCACCCGGAACCCCACCGCCCGCGCGTACCCGAGGGCGGCGGGCAGGTCCCGGGCCACCACGGTGCGGCCCAGCAGGTATTCCACCGCGGGGCGGTGCTCGGGCAGGAAGCTGACCAGGTCGGCCGCCACCCCCAGGATGCCCTCGCGCCGCAGGGCTGCCTTCTCCCCGGGACCGAGGGGAGTCGGTCGCAGCGAGTCCAGGGGCAGGAAGGTGGCCCAACCCGCCTGTGTCCGCTTGAGGAACTCGATGGCCCGCCGCGCGTCTTCCACCGTTTTCACCACGATGTCCTGCACGGCCGCCCCCAGGGCCACCTCCAGGGCCGTCTCGTACTCACCCGGCACGTCCAGGAGGGCGGAAACCGGCCCCACCACCCCGGCGTGGGCCGCCGGATCGCGGCGCTTTGCCTCCAGCAGGGCCTTTGGCCCCCGGGCGAACCCGGCCAGGGATTCCTCCAGTTCCCGCAGGGCCTGCAGGCGGGAGGTAACCTGGTGGAACTCCGCCTCCGCCCGGCGCAGGGCGGCCTCCTGCTCGTCCCTGCGGGCCCGGGCCGCCTCCCTTTCCGCCTCCAGCCGTCCCCGTTCCTCCTCGAGGCCCGAACGGCGGGCGCCGGCGCGCTTGTCCTGCTCCGCCAGTACCAGCAGGTCCTCTTCGGTGCGGCGCAGGGCTTCCTCCAACTGCGCCCGCCTCTCCGCCACCCGCCGCAGGGATTCCCCCAGTTGTCGGGCCTCCGATTCCAGTGCCACCTGCCGGTTGCGGGCCGCTGCTATCTTCCCCAGCAGGTCAATCAGCTCTTCCTTCTTCGCCTCCAGGTGGGTGGCCAGCCGGCGCACGGCCTCGGCGCGGCCCGCCAGCGTCCTCCTCTTTTCCTCCAGCCGCCGGGCCACCTCACCCCAGGTGGCTTCCCAGGCCTGCCGCGCCGTGGCGGCCTCCCGGCACCGCGTGGAGGCAGCCTCCAGGCGGGCGGCAACGTCCGCCTCTTCCCGCTCCAGGCGGGACACCTCGGCCTCCAGAGAACCCACCCGCTCCTCCCAGCGGGCCACCTCGCGGCCCGCCTCCGACACCCGGTCGGCCAGGCCGAGCAGTTCTTCCTGGAGCCGGCGGCGCTCCTCCTGGTACATCCGTTCTTCCTGCGCGAGGGAGGCGTGGCTCGCCTCCAGCCGGGCGGCCTTCTCCTGCTCCCCCCGCAGGGCCTCCTCCAGGGAGGCCACCCGGGCGCGGGCCGCGGCCAGCGCCTGCTCCACCTCGGCCCGCTCCCGCCAGGTGAGGATGAGCAGGGCGGCGTCCCGCTGGCGGCGGTACTCCTCCCACTGGCCCGCCCTGCGCGCCTCTTCGGCCAGCGGCTGCATCTGCAACTCCAGCTCGGCCATGACGTCCCCCAGGCGCTCCAGGTCGCGGGCGGAGGCCTCCAGCCGGGCCAGGGCCTCACGCCGGCGCTGGCGGGCACGCACGATGCCGGCCGCCTCCTCCAGCAGCAGGCGTCTCTCCTCAGGGCGGGCGGAGAGGATCTCGTCCACCCGTCCCTGCCCCACCAGCGAATACCCGTCGCGGGCGATGCCCGTGTCGTAAAACAACTCCTGCACGTCCCGCAGGCGGCAGGGCGTGCGGTTGATGAAATACTCCCCCGACCCGTCCCGGTACACCCGGCGGGTGACGGTCACCTCGCTGAAATCGAGGGGTAACAGCCCGTCGCTGTTGTCGAAGGTCAGTGACACCTCGGCCATGGAGAGGGGACGGCGCGACTCCGAACCCCCGAAAATCATGTCCTCCATGCGCAATCCCCGCAGTTGCCGGGGATTGGCTTCCCCCAGGGCCCAGCGCACCGCGTCGGCCAGATTGGACTTTCCCGTCCCGTTGGGTCCCACGATGGCGGTAACTCCGGGACCCAGTTCCAAGGAGATCCGGTCGGCGAAGGACTTGAAGCCGACTATTTCTATCCGCCGTAACAGCATGACTTCTCCGTAACGAAAGACCCCCGGAACCGGGGGTCTGGGTCACCTCTGCTCCACTATCAGTCTGATGGCCGTACGCACCTCTCCGTCGATGGCCACCTCCGAAAAGGCGGGGATCACCACTGCGTCGATACCGTTGGGGGCCACGTAGCCGCGCGCTATGGCGATGGCCTTGATGGCCTGGTTCACAGCCCCCGCGCCCACCGCCTGGATCTGCGCCGAACCGTGTTCCCGCAGGAGGGCCGCCAGGGCTCCGGCCACCGCCTTGGGCCGGGATTGGGCTGAGACTTTCAGCATTTCCACCTGCGTATCCCCCTTCTCCGTTTCCTGTTTCTGCAAGGTGGCACCCTCTATTTCGCCGGGCCGCCCGTCAATTCCTCCCCCTCCGTCCCCGCCGCGCCGCCCCTAACCTCCTCGCCCATAGCGGCGCCGCCCCCGCCGTGGGCCCGCACCGGGAGCAGGTCGCCGCGGACCTGGAGGGCCATGCGGGCGGCCTCCTGCTCGGCCGCTTTCTTGCTGCGCCCCTTCCCCCGGCCCGCCACCCTCCCGTCCACCAGCACCTCCACCGTGAACAGGCGGGCATGGTCCGGGCCCTCCTGGGCTACCAGCCGGTAGGAAACGGTGCCACCCTGCTCCTGCACCTTCTCCTGCAGGGCGCTCTTGAAGTCCCCCGTACCCCTCCGCAGTGCCCGCTCTACGGCACCGGAGAGCTGCTCCACTACGAAGTCCCGCGCCCGCTGCCAGCCGCCGTCCAGGTAGAGGGCGGCGCACACCGCCTCGAAGACGTCGGCCAGGAGGGCGGGCTTGCTCGCTCCCCCGCTCTGGGCTTCACCCCGGCCCAGGAAGAGCAGGTCCCCCAGGCCCAGGCGGCGGGCGGCCGCGGCCAGTGCCCCCGCCCCCACCACCGCCGCCTTCAGCCGGCTCAGTTCGCCCTCCCGGGCGACCGGGAACCGGCTGTAGAGGTAGGACGCCATGGCCAGGCCCACCACGGCATCTCCCAGGAACTCCAGCCGCTCATTGGAGTCGCGCCCGGCCCCGGGGTGCTCCTGCACCCAGGAACTGTGAGTGACGGCCTGCAGGAAGAGGCCGTCACTGTGGAAATCCCCCACCGCCCGCCTCAGGGCGGCGAGGACCGTCTCCTCACCCCTCATAGCGCTTCACGATCAGGGTGGCGTTCTGGCCCCCGAACCCGAAGGAATTGGACAGGGCCACGCGCACCGGATGGGGCCGCGCCCGGTTGGGCACGTAATCCAGGTCGCACTCGGGATCGGGGTACTCGTAGTTGATGGTGGGGGGCACCACGCCGTCGCGGATGGCCAGGATGCAGGCAGCCAGTTCCACCACTCCGGCCGCCCCCAGCAGGTGACCGGTCATGGACTTGGTAGAAGAAACCGGGATCCGGTAGGCGTGCTCTCCGAACACGGCCCGGATGGCGGCCGTTTCCGCGGCGTCCCCCTGGGGGGTGGCGGTGCCGTGGGCGTTGATGTAGTCCACGTCCGTGGGCTCGAGCCCGGCGTCCGCCAGCGCTCGTCTCATGGCCCGGGCCCCGCCGTTACCGTCGGGGGGCGGGGCGGTGATGTGGTAGGCGTCACCCGTCATGCCGTACCCCACCACTTCCGCCAGTATGCGGGCCCCCCGCGCCAGGGCGAAGGGCAGCGCCTCCAGCACCAGCACCCCCGCCCCCTCCCCCATCACGAACCCGTCCCGCTGAGCATCGAAGGGGCGGCTGGCCCGGGCGGGCTCGTCGTTCCGCTCGGAGAGGGCCTTCATGGCGCAGAAGCCGGCCAGGGCGATGGGCACCAGGCATCCCTCACTCCCTCCGGTGAGCATGACCTGGGCCTCGCCCCGCTGCAGGATGCGGAAGGCATCCCCGATGGCGTTGGCCGAGGCGGCACAGGCGGTGACGTGAGTGGTGTTGGGACCGCGGGCAGCCAGGGCGATGGCCAGTTGCCCCCCGGCCATGTTGGCGATCATCATGGGGATGAAGAAGGGGCTCACCCGGTCGGGGCCCTTCTCCGCCATCACCCCCATCTGCTCCACCAGCGTGTGGATGCCGCCGATGCCGGTACCCATGGTGATGCCCACCTGGTCGCGGTCACAATCCTCCAGGCGCAGGTTCGCATCCTCCAGGGCCATGCGCGCGGCGGCCAGGGCCATCTGAACGAAGCGGTCCATCCGGCGCGCGTCGCGACGGTCCATGTACCGGAGGGGATCGAAGTCGTCCACCTGGGCAGCGATGCGGGTGGGAAACGGGCTCGCATCAAAGCGGGTGATGGCCCTCACCCCGGAACGGCCCTCCCGCAGGGACGCCCAGAACGCCTCCACCCCCGTGCCCACCGGGGTGATGAGGCCCATCCCCGTGACCACTACTCGCTGGCGCTGCACGGTGCCACCCTGGCTCAGGAAGCCCTCTCCCGGATGTACTCGACCGCGTCTCCCACCGTCTGGATCTTCTCGGCGTCCTCGTCGGGGATCTCCAGTTCGAACTCCTCCTCGATGGCCATGAGGAGCTCCACCACATCCAGGGAGTCAGCCCCCAGGTCGTCCTGGAAGGAAGCCTCCATGGTCACCGCCTCGTCATCGACCCCCAACTGTTCGACGATAATCCGCTTGAGCTTCTGGAAGATGGCGTCCTTACCAGCCACAAACCCCACCCCCTACGAGAATTAGCGACATCTGGCACCGCCCCCGGTATTTGGGCGAGTGCCTCGCCAATATTAGCAAACCTCCCCCCGGGAATCAAGCCGACGCCCGCCGGACGCGGCCGTGACCCGCGTTCGAGGCGCCCGCCCGCCGGGGGTTGGCAGGCCCCCGAACGATTCCAGCAGGCGTTGCAGTGAGGGGAGATCACCTACGCTGAACACCGGTACCTCAGGGCAGATGCGCTTGCAGAAACCGGCCAGTACCGTGCCCGGACCCGCCTCCACGAAAACCCCCACTCCGTCCGCCACCAGCCTGCGCACGCAGTCCTCCCACCGCACGGGATGGTCCACCTGTTCCTCCAGCAGCCGGCGCACCTCTTCTCCGCTCCTGGCGTAATCCTCGTGCACGTTGGCCACCACCGGAAGGGCGGGGTCGGCGATGCGGGTGGCGGCCAGGTCCACCGCCAGCCGCCTGCGGGCGGGCAGCATCAGGGAGGAATGGAAGGGTGCGCTCACTGCCAGTTCCTGCACGCGACGCGCTCCCGCCTCCCGCGCCAGCCGCATGGCCTCCCGTACCGCCCCCGCGTGGCCCGCCACCACGATCTGGCCTGGACAGTTGTAGTTGACCGGCTCCACCACCCCCTCATTTTGCGCCCGCCGGCAGATTTCCTCCACCTCACGGGCTCCCATCCCCATGATGGCGGCCATGGCCCCTTCGCCGGGGGGAACCGCCTCCTGCATGTACCTCCCCCGGCGGCGCACCAGGGCCACCGCCTCTTCGAAGTCAAGGGCTCCCGCCGCCACCAGCGCGGTGTACTCGCCCAGGCTGAGTCCGGCGGCAGCGTCCGGGACCACGCCGTGCGCGGCCAGCACCTGCGTCACCGCCCAGGATACCGTGAGCACGGCGGGCTGGGTGTGTTCGGTCAGGTTGAGTTGCTCCGCGGGCCCGCGGAAGCACAGCTCCTCCAGGTCGAGCCCCGCCGCCCGGCTGGCGCGGGCGAACACCTCCCGCACCACGGGGTATTCGCGGTAGAGGTCCTCCCCCATGCCCACGTACTGGGCGCCCTGGCCCGGGAAAAGAAACGCCACCCGCATCCCATCACCCGCGCCCCGCCGCATCCCATCACCCACGCCCCGTCACCCCTTCACCCGCGGCAGGCGGCCGCCGCCCAGCTGAGACCGGCCCCAAAGGCCACCATGAGCACCAGGTCCCCCGGGGAAAGCCTGCCCGCGCCCACCGCCTCGTACAGGGCCACCGGGATGGAACCGGCCGACATGTTGCCGTACCGCTCCAGGTTGACCATCACCTTCTCCTCGGGGAACCCCAACCGGCGCACCGCCGCATCCACGATGCGCAGGTTGGCCTGGTGGGGCACGAAGAGGTCCACGTCCTCGGGGGTGAGACCCAGGTCGCTCAAAAGTCCCAGCGACGCCTCTTCCGTGATACGGACGGCGAACTTGAATACCTCCTGGCCGTTCATGTGTATGTAGTGCAACCGCTGTGCCACCGTCTCCGCGCTCGCGGGCAGGCGCGATCCCCCCGCGGGCAGGTAGAGGTGCCGGCCCCCCGACCCGTCGGAGCCCAGCCGGAAGCCCAGGAACCCCCGCGCCCCCCGCTCTGCCACCAGCACCGCCGCCCCCACCCCGTCCCCGAAGAGGACGCAGGTGGAACGGTCCTGCCAGTCCGTGATGCGGGAAAGCACATCCCCGCCCACCACCAGGGCCCGTTCTACCCTCCCCGCCTCGATCATGCCTGCTGCCACAGCACAGCCGTACAGGAAGCCCGTGCACCCCGAGGAGAGGTCGAAGGCCGCCACCCCGTTGGCCCCCAGCCGCTCGGCCAGCAGGCAGGCGGTGGCCGGAAAGGTCATGTCGGGGGTAACCGTACCCACCACCACAAGGTCCAGTTCCCTCGGGGAAATCCCCGCCCCGGCCAGGGCCTCCCGGCCGGCGGAGAAGGCCAGGTCGGAGAGGGCGGTTTCCGGCGCAGCCACCCGCCGTTCCCTGATGCCGGTGCGCGTCACGATCCACTCGTCGCTGGTGTCCACCATCTTCTCCAGGTCGAAGTTGGTGAGCACCCGCTCGCCCACGGCCATACCGATGCCCGCGATGCGGGCACGCAGCCGGTTTTCCCTTTCCCCCGTCCGCGCCACCTCTTCTCTCACTCTCCCGTCTGCCCCCCGCCCGCGGTCTGGCCGCCGCCCTCACTCCCGTCCCCACGCGCCGTCTCGTCGACCCGCGTCGTGCCGTCGCCCCGCGCGGTCCGGTCGCCACGCGCCGTCTCGTCGCCCGGCGTGGTCTGGTAGCCGTCCACAGGGGCCGGCGTTCCTTCTTGGGGCGGGAGCGGGAACACCACGAACTTGGCCCGGAACACCTGCTCGCCCCGCGAGCGGGTAACCACCTGCACCACCAGGCTCCTGCCCTTACGTCGCAGCACCTGGGCGTGGGCCAGCAGCTTCTCGCCCACCCGCACGGAGCGCTTGAACTTCACATTGGCCAGCCCGGTCAGCGCCACCGGGGCATCCACCAGGGCCAGGGCCAGGGACTCGGCCTGGGCGAAGATGAAGTGCCCGCGCACGATGCCCGTGCGGCAGAAGGCCATCTCCGTCCCCGTCTCCAGGACGGACACGGCGCTCTGGCCCAGCCTGATGTCCACCAGGTCACCCACGATTTCCGCGCTGGACAGGGCCCTGACCGAACCCAGGGTGCGCTGCGCCACCTCCCGCGTGCGCTGCCTGAGCTCGGGGATACCCAGGGCCATGCGGTCGAGCCGTATGGTCTGCACGCTTACGTCGAAAACCTGCGCCAGCTCCTCGTCGGTCAGAAACGGGTTCTCCCGCAGCTTTTCTTGCAGGAGCACCCGCCGCAACCGCGGTGCCGCCCGCGGCGGCATTGCTTGTGACTTGGCCATAAGACCACCCTTTAGCTGGTGCTGCCAACAAGTATAGCGTGCACCGCTACCGGGGGCAAGGGGGCGCCGTGCTACTTCTTCTTTTTCTTCTCCTCGAGATCGAGCACCTTGCGGCCGTCGTAGTAACCGCAGGCCGGGCAGGCGCGGTGGGACACCACCGGCTCGTGACAGCGGGGGCACTCCGCCAGGGAGGCCCGCTCAAGGTGCCAGTGGGACCTGCGCATCCCCCGCCGGGACGGGGACGTCCTCCGGTTGGGAACTGCCAAACCACATCACTCCTTCGGATTCAGGAAACGACGCAGCCCCTCCAGCCGCGGATCTACGTCTTCCACACGGCAGTCGCAGGCGCCCTCGTCCAGGCGCCGGCCGCATACCGGGCACAACCCCGGACAATCGGGACGGCACAGGGGCTGGGTGGGGAGGGCCAGGATCAGATTCTGCCGAACGGCTTCGCTGAGGTCCATCACGTCCCCCTGGAAGAACCAGACCTCCACGCCGCTGTCCTCGGAGACCTCGTCCTGCCCCGGCGGGGGAGGACTGCCTTCGCGGAACTCCTCCCGCAGAGGAGCCTCCACCACCTGGCGGAAGGGAGTCAGGCAACGGCTGCACACGGCCTCCACCTGCGCCCGGATGGAGCCCTCCACCAGGTAGGCGGGCCCCGTGTTCAGGACGGTCCCCTCCACCTCCACTGGCCCGGCCAGGGAAATGCCGGCGGGAAAGCCATCCTCCAGCGGACCGCAAAAGGAAAAGGCCTTCCGCGCGCCCACCTCGCGTCGCAGTTCGGAAATGTCCACCTGCACCGCGCCGACCCTCCTCGTCCGGCGGCAATTATATGGGTCGGTGGGCGACCTGTCAACGACGCCGCCCCGGGCCCGCTAAACGGCCGCCGTGTGGCCGTGCCGCGCCCCAGGCCCGCTAAACGGCCGCCGGGTGGTCGTGCCGCACCCCGGGCCCGCTCAACGGCGGAGGGCGAGGATAGCCACCGCCTCTGCCAGCGAACCCACTCCCGCCACTTCCAGACCGGGTGCGGCCCGCCGTGCCTCTTCCTCCTGCCCGGCGGGCACCAGGAACAGCCCCACTCCCGCGGCCCGGGCGGCCCGGGCCTTGAGGGC
>JACIYH010000052.1 GCA_014360055.1 Bacillota bacterium
GGCCGGGGTGCCGGCTCGCGGCGCCGCCGCGGGCGCGCGCGGGGGCGGCCGGGCGCGGCTGGTGCCCCCGGGTGGCTGGCCAGCGGGTTCCACTGCGGGGGTGAAGAGATGACGGACGGCTGGGTGATGGCGCTGGCGCGGGAGGCCCTGGTGACGGTGTTGCTGGTGGGGGCGCCGGTGTTCGCCCTCAGTATGGGGGTGGGCCTGCTGGTGAGCCTCTTGCAGGCCACCACCCAGCTGCACGAGCAGACCCTGGCCTTCGTCCCCAAGATCGTGGCGGTGTTCGTGGGATTCCTGCTCTTCGGCGGGTGGATGCTGCGGGTGCTGGTGGCCTTCGCCGGGCGCACGCTGGCGCAGATGGGAGGCATTCCCTGAGAGATCGGATGGCCGGGTGTGATGACGGGAAAGGAGGGGATGAGGATGGACGCCCTACTGGCCACTCTGGCAGCCGGGATGCCTGCCTTCCTCCTCATCCTCATGCGGTTGAGCGGGCTGTTCCTGGCCGCGCCCTTCTGGTCCAGCCGCATGTTCCCGGTCAGCGTGAAGGTCTCGCTGTGCCTGTTCCTGGCCCTCACCCTGCTCCCCGCCGTGGACGTTTCCCGCGCTCCCGACGCCGTGCTTTCCCTGGCGCTGGCGGCGGTGGGGGAACTGGCCTGGGGGGCCCTGGCCGGCTTCGCCGCCTCCCTCTGCTTCGCCGCCGTGCAGCTGGCGGGTTATTACCTGGATTTCGAGCTGGGCATGGGCATCGCCAACGTGGTGGATCCCACCTTCGGGGCTCCGGTCCCCCTGGCGGGCACCTTCCTTTACCTGCTTGCCCTGGTCGTTTTTCTGAGTGCGGACGGGCACCACCTGCTCCTGTCCGCCCTGGTCCAGAGCTTCCGCGCCATCCCTCCCGGTGCGGTCGCCATCCCGGGCTCGGCCGGCGGCGGCCTGGTGGCCCAGGCGGGGGCCATGTTCGTGGTGGGGCTGGAACTGGCTGCCCCCGTGGTGGTCCCCCTGTTCCTGGCCAACCTGGCGTTGGGGCTGGTCTCGCGCACGGTACCCCAGTTGAACGTGCTGGTGGTGGGCCTGCCCCTCAAGAGCTGGCTCGGGGTGCTCTTCCTGGCCATGGCCCTGCCCGCATACGTGACCGCCTTCGGGGGATGGCACGAACGGGTGGCGGAGGCCCTCCTGCGCGTGGTGGTGCCGGGGGGAGGTGGGGGGCCGTGACCATGGACCTGCAGTTGTTCGCCGAGGACCGGCCCTTCCCCGCCTCCCCGCGCAAGAGGCAGGAGGCGCGCAGGCGCGGCCAGGTGTTCCGCAGCCAGGAGGCCAGCGCCGCCGCCGTGGTGGTGGCGGTGCTGGTGGCCTGCCGGTACTTACTGCCGCTGGGCACCCGTGCCTGGGAGGAGATGGTGATTGCCCTGTGGAGTCGTCCCCTTCCCGACCTGGGGGCCGGCAACCTGGGCCTGGTGGTCCTGCCGGTGGGCCGGGCCCTGGCCCTGGGGATGCTCCCCCTCATGGGGGTGGCGCTGCTGGCGGGGTTGGCGGTCAACCTGGGCCAGGTGGGGCTGCTGTTTACCTCTGCTCCCCTGTCGCCGGACCTGGGGCGTCTGGATCCGGTACGGGGGATGGGCCGCCTGTTCTCGCGGCGCAGCCTGGTGGAACTGCTGAAGGGGATCCTCAAGGTCGCCATCCTGGGCTATGTATGTTACCTCACCATCTCTTCCCAGCGGGACCTCCTCGCCACCCTGCCACTCCTGCCCCTGGGAGAATCCCTGCGCCTGGCGGCCGGGGTGGCCTACCGCATGGTGCTGTGGGCGGGAGGGGGACTGGTGATCCTCGCCGTGACCGACTGGTTCTACCAGCGGTGGGAGTACGAGGTCAGCCTGCGCATGTCCCGGCAGGAACTGAAGGAAGAGTACCGGCAGATGGAGGGCAACCCCGAACTGCGGGCCCGTATCCGCCGGCGGCAGCGGGAGATCAGCCGGCTGCGCATGTTGTCGGAGGTGGCGAGGGCGGACGTGGTGGTGCGTAACCCCACCGAGTACGCGGTGGCGTTGCGCTATGACCCCGCCACCATGGAGGCCCCGGTGGTGGTGGCCAAGGGCAAGGGCTACCTGGCCCGGCGCATCATCGCCCTGGCCCGCAAGCACTGGGTTACGGTGGTGGAGAACCGGCAACTGGCCCGGTCCCTGTACAGCCTGGTGGAGGTCGGCCACGCCATCCCTCCCCAGCTTTACCAGGCGGTGGCGGAGGTGCTGGCTTTCGTTTACCGTCTCACCGGGCGGCAGATAGGAGGTGAGGACGGTGGCGGTCGCTAAGCAGGGGGATCTCGCCCTGGCGGGCGGGCTGGTGCTGGTGCTGGCCATGCTGGTGGTGCCCATCCCCGCCCTATTGCTGGACCTGCTCCTTTCCTTCAACCTGGCTTTTTCCCTGCTGGTCCTGCTGGCAACCACCTACCTGGTGCGGCCCTTGGACCTGGCAGCGTTCCCCTCGCTGCTCCTGGTGCTGACCCTCTTCCGGCTCTCCCTCACGGTGGCCTCCACCCGGCTCATCCTCCTCAATGCCTCCGCCGGCCAGGTGATCGGCCGTTTCGGCGAGTTTGTCATCGGCGCCAACCCCGCCATCGGCGTAGTGGTGTTCCTCATTCTGGTCCTGGTGCAGTTCCTGGTGATCACCCGCGGAGCGGAGCGCATCGCCGAGGTGGCCGCCCGTTTCACCCTGGACGCCATGCCCGGCAAGCAGATGGCCATCGATGCCGACCTGCAGGCGGGCAACATCACCGAGGAAGAGGCGCGGGAGCGCCGACGGCTGATCCAGCGGGAAGCGGACTTCTTCGGGGCCATGGACGGTGCCTCCAAGTTCGTGCGCGGGGACGCCATCGCCGCCCTGCTGGTGATGGCCATCGACGTGGTGGGCGGGTTGCTGGTGGGGGTATTGCAGAGGGGCATGCCCCTGGCGGACGCCCTCAACCTGTACCTCGTGCTCACGGTAGGACAGGGGTTGGCCATCCAGATCCCGGCCCTGCTCATCTCCATCGCGGCGGGCATGCTGGTGACCCGGTCGGCTTCGGGCACCAGCCTGGGGGAGGAGGTGGGCGGGCAGCTGCTCGCCTATCCCCGGGCTCTGGGCATGGCGGCAGGGGTGGTTTCCGTCATGGGACTGGTGCCCGGCCTGCCCCACCTGCCCTTCCTGGGACTGGGCGCCCTGCTGGCGGTGCTGACCCTGGTGCTGCGCAACCAGCGGGAGCGGGAGCGGGCGGAGGAAGAAAGGCGGCGCCGCGAGGAGGAACTGGAGGCCCTGCGCCGCCCCGAGAGCATCTTCAACCTCATGCGGGTGGACCCGCTGGAGGTGGAGCTGGGCTACTCCCTGATCCCCCTGGCCGACGCCCGCCAGGGCGGTGACCTACTGGAGCGGGTGGTGATGATCCGGCGTCAGGTGGCCCTGGACCTGGGGGTGGTGATTCCCCCCGTGCGGGTGAGGGATAACATCGCCGGACTGGCGCCCAACGCGTACACCATCAAGGTACGGGGCGTGGAGGTACAGGGGGGCGAACTGTATCCCAACCGGCTCCTGGCCATGAACCCCGGCGACGCCCCGAGCGAACTGGAGGGTATCCCCACCCGGGAGCCCGCCTTCGGCCTGCCCGCCCTCTGGATCGCCCGCGAGGACCGGGACCGCGCGGAGATGGCGGGATGGACGGTGGTGGAACCCTCCGCCGTACTGGCCACCCACCTGACCGAAGTCATCCGCGCCAACGCCCACCTCCTCCTGGGCAGGCAGGAGGTGCGGGAGATGCTGGATGCCCTTAAGGAGACCCACGCCGCCCTGGTGGAGGAACTCACCCCGGGGCTGCTTTCCCTGGGGGAGATCCAGAAGGTGCTGGCCAACCTGGTGCGGGAAGGGGTGTCCATCCGCGACCTGGTGCTGGTCGCCGAGGCCCTCGCCGACCACGCCCGTACCAGTCGCGATACCGACTATCTCACCGAGATGTGCCGCCAGGCCCTGGCCCGTGTCATCACCCGGCAGTTCGGGCTGGACCGCGGCCCCCGGCCGGTGGCCACCCTGCACCCGGAAGCGGAAAAGGCCATCCTGGAGGGGGTGGAAGCGGCCGGGGGAGGCCTGCCCGCCCTGGATGCGCGGGCGCTCAAGGCGCTTTCCCGCTCCCTGTCCGCCGCCATGGCCAAGGTGGCGGGAGGGGGTCACATCCCCGTGCTGCTCTGCCAGGCCGCCGCCCGGCCCCACGTCCGCCGCCTGGTGGAAAAGCTGGCGCCGCGCATGGCGGTGCTGTCCTATGCAGAACTGGACGAGACGGCCCGGATCGAGCCGGTGGCGACCGTCACCCTCTCCGATGACGCCTGACGGGAGGTGAAAAGATGCAGGCGCGAGCCTTCCGCGCGGCCACCACTCACGAGGCCCTGGCCCTGGTGAGCCGGGAGTTCGGTCCCGACGCCCTCATCCTGGAGACGCGGCGGGCCCCGGCGTCCCGGCACGTGGAGGTGCTGGCGGTGCCGGCCTCCCGCGGGTCCTGGGAGCCGGGGCTCCTGCCCGCTCTGCTGGCCCACGGGGTGGACCTGTCCTTGGCGCTGGAACTCGCCCTCTCGCCTCATCCCGCCCAGGCCCTGGGCGCCCGCCTGGGGCGTCTGCGGCTGCTGGACTGGCCCCGGGACCGGAGGGTGATGGCCGTGGGTCCGACCGGTGCGGGCAAGACCACCGCCCTGGCCAAGCTGGCCGCCCGTGCCCGGTCCGCCCACGGATGCCGGGTGGGACTGGTCAACCTGGACACCGTCCGCCCGGGTGCTCAGGAGCAGGGCCGCATCCTGGCCCGGCTGCTCGACCTGGAGATCGCCACCTGTGAGCCCGCCCGCCTGCCCGGGTTACTGGAGGAGTGGGGTGGACGGGTCGACCTGGTACTGGCGGACACCCCGGGGCGCAACCCCCGCCTGCCCGAGCAGTGCGAGCAACTGGAGGCCATGGTGGCGAGCTTCTCGCCGCAACTGCTGCTGGGGGTTATCCCGGTCACCATGGACCGCCAGGACGCCCTGAGGTGGGGTGAAGTGCTGCGGGACCTGGGCTGCAGTGCCCTCCTCTTCACCAAGCTGGACGAGAGCGAGCGCTGGGGGTTGGTGCTGGAGATGGTGGCGAAAACCGGGCTGCCGCTGAGCTACCTGACCAGCTCCCAGGACCTCTGGGAGGGCCTGGAGCCGGCGGCACCGGAGGTGCTGGCCAGGCGGTTGCTGGGTGAGGCGGCATGAGCGAGGATTTCTTGCAGGAAGGGCAGCGGGTCATCCTCAGACTGGGCACCGCCGACCGCATGTACGTGGTGAGGATCGAGGAAGTGCAGGAAGAGGCCCTCATCGCGTCCGCGCCCATCCGGCTGGGTCATGTGGTCGCCGTGAAGCCGGGGACCCCGGTGGAGGTGCAGTACCATCGGCACCACACCATGTACGGTTTCCAGGCCACGGTACTGGACTTCCGCCCCGGCCATCTACCCCTCATCACGGTGACGCGACCGGCCGAGGTCCGCAAGGTGCAGCGCCGGGAGCACGTGCGCTGGCCCGTATCGCTTCCCGTCACGGTGATCCCCCGTACGGGTCCGGGTGAGGTCAGGGGGCGCGTGGTGGACCTGAGCGGTGGGGGGCTGGCGGCCGACCTGCCGGGAGAATGGGAGGGAGGCCAGGAAGTCCGCCTGCAATTCTCCCTCCGGCCCGACCGGCCGGAGACCTGCGTGGAGGCGGAGGCGCGGGTGGTGCGGGTCTGGCGTCCCGAGGCGTGCGAAGGCGCGGCACCGGCACGCGGCATCCGGCGCGCCCCCCGGGTGGCCTTCGAGTTCACCCGCATCGCACCTTCGGTACGGGAACGCATCATCCGTTACATATTCGCCCGCCAGCGCGAATTCCTGCGCCTGGGACTGGCGGGACGGGACAGGGGGGCGGGATCATGAAGGCCCGGGCCGGGGTGGAGGAACTGTGGGAACGGTACAAGGGCCGGGGGGACCCGGGGGCCCGGGAGGAACTGGCCATCCGATACCTGCCCCTGGTGAAATTCGTGGCCGGGAGGGTGCGCATGACCCTCCCCGCCTTTGTGGAGGAGGAAGACCTGGTCGGCTATGGCGTGCTGGGGCTGCTGGATGCCCTTGGCAAGTTCGACCCCGGCCGGGGGGTGAAGTTCGAGACCTATGCGGTGACCCGCATCCGCGGGGCCATCCTGGACGGGTTGCGCGCCCTGGACTGGGTTCCCGCCCACGTGCGGCAGCGGGTGCGGGATCTGCAGGGGGCTTACGCCCGGCTGGAAGCCAGGCTCGGCCGCCCCGCCACCGAGGAGGAGGTGGCGGAGGAACTGGGGATCAGCACCGACGAGCTTTCGCGGCGCATCACGGAGGCCGCCTCCACCTCGCTGGTCTCCCTGGAGGGGCTGTGGGCGGCGGAAGCACGGGAAGGCCCCGTGCTCTCCTCCCTGCCCGACCGCGAGGCACCCGACCCGGTGGAGCGGGCGGAATGGGAGGAACGCAAGGAGGCCCTGGCGCGGGCCATAGAACGGTTGCCGGAGCGGGAGAGACTGATCATCACCCTCTTTTACTACGAGGGCCTGACCCTGAAGGAGATCTCCCGCCTGCTGGGGGTGTCGCCGGGACGGGTGTCCCAGTTGCACGCCCAGGCCATGCTGCGCCTCAAGGCCGGCCTGGAAGTGGCCGGGATGGGGGGGTGAGGAAGTGGAGCCTCAAGACTGGCACCTTGCCATCCCCCGCTCACCCGAGGTGGGCAAGGTGCAGCAACTGGCAGCCATCCAGGGCGAGGCCGCCCAGGAACACCTGGGGCGGGTGAGCCGGGTGCAGGTTCGCCAGACCCCGCGGGTGAAGGAGGACACGGGCCCCTCTGCCCTGCGGGACCGGCCCGGAGGCCGCCCGGGCCGGGAGGGACGCCGCCCGCGCCGCGGGCCGGGTGGTGCCCCCGAGGCGGGCGAGCAACCCGACCGGCGTGCCACCCACCTCGACGTCCGCGTCTAAATTGCCCGCGCTGGGGTGTTGTGGTATACTTTGCGGCGGCGCGGATGGCGCCGAACTACGCACGTCTCCCGACCGGAGCAGTCGGTGCCGGCGGGAAGTGCCCGCGCGCAGGGAGGATGCCCGCGCGGAGCACGGCCGGTTCTGCCCGGGATGACGGAGGCGGAGGCCAACCGGGAGGTAGCATCATGCCCGTATTGTCCATGAAACAGTTACTGGAGGCGGGGGTGCACTTCGGGCACCAGACCAGGCGCTGGAACCCGAAGATGCGCCCCTACATTTTCACGGAGCGGAACGGGATCTACATCATCGACCTGCAGAAGACCGTCCGGCTGCTCGACGAGGCGTACGAGTTTTTGCGCGACGTGGTGTACCAGGGCGGACGGGTGCTCTTCGTGGGCACCAAGAAGCAGGCCCAGGAGTCGGTGGCCGAGGAAGCCAGGCGGTGCGGCCAGTTCTACGTCAACCAGCGCTGGCTGGGCGGCACCCTCACCAACTTCCCCACCATCCGCCGGCGCATCGAGCGCCTCATGCAACTGGAGGAGATGGTGGAATCCGGGTACCTGGCGCGCCTGCCCAAGAAAGAGGTGGCCCGCCTGGAGCGGGAGCGCACCCGGCTGGACAAGTACCTGGGTGGCATCAAGGGTATGAAGGAACTGCCCTCGGCCCTTTTCGTGGTGGATCCCCGCAAGGAGGCCATCGCGGTGAAGGAGGCCCGCCGCCTGCGCATACCCATCGTGGCCATCGTAGATACCAACTGTGATCCCGATGAGATCGACTACCTGATACCCGGTAACGACGATGCCATCCGGGCGGTGAAGCTCATCACCGCCAGGATGGCCGATGCTGTGCTGGAAGGATTGCAGGGGGTGCAGGTTCTCCCCGCGGAGGAAGTGAGGGAGGAAGGCGCATGAGCGAAACGCTGCGTAGGCTGCGGGAGATGACGGGAGCGGGGCTCCTGGACTGCAAGAAGGCCCTGGAGAGCGCGGGGGGCGACCTCGAGCGGGCGGTGCGCATCCTGCGTGAGAAGGGCCTGGCCCTGGCGGCGAAGAAGGCGGGCCGCGAGGCTTCCGAAGGCATCATCGACGCGTACATCCACCCCGGCTCGCGCCTGGGCGTACTGGTGGAGGTCAACTGCGAGACCGATTTCGTGGCGCGCACCCCCGAGTTCCGGGAGTTCGTGCACGAGGTGGCCATGCAGATCGCGGCCATGAACCCCACTTACGTCTCCCGGGACCAGGTGCCGCCGGAGGTGCTGGAGCGGGAAAAGGAGATCCTGCGGGTGCAGGCGGAGGCGGAGGGCAAGCCTCCCCAGGTGGCCGAGAGGATCGTGCAGGGCAGGCTGGAGAAGTTCTTTGCGCAGGCGTGTCTGCTGGACCAGCCCTACATCCGCGACGGTCAGGTGACGGTGGGCCAGCTGCTCACCCAGCTGGTGGCCCGGGTGGGGGAGAACGTGGTAATAAGGCGCTTCGCCCGCTTCGACCTGGGCGAGATGAGCTGAGGGGGCGTGGCGGTGCAGGCGCGTTACCGCCGGGTGGTGCTGAAGCTCAGCGGGGAAGCCCTGGCCGGCAGCAAGGGTAGAGGGCTGGACCTGGATTTCCTCGATGCCATGGCCGCGGAGATCCAGGAGGTGTCGCGGCTGGGCGTGGAGATCACCATCGTGGTGGGGGGAGGTAACATCTGGCGGGGCGCCGAAGGGAGTGCGCGGGGGATGGACCGGGCCACCTCCGACTACATGGGGATGCTGGCCACGGTGATAAACTCCCTGGCCCTCCAGGACGCCCTGGAGCGGCGGGGGCTGGAGACCAGGCTGCAGACCGCCATCGAGATGCGGGAGGTGGCGGAGCCCTACATAAGGCGGAGGGCCATCCGCCACCTGGAGAAGGGCCGGGTGGTCATCTTCGCGGCGGGCACTGGTAACCCGTTCTTTTCCACGGACACCACCGCTGCCCTGCGGGCGGCGGAAATCGGTGCCGACGTACTCCTCATGGCCAAGATGGGCACGGACGGTGTGTACGACGACGACCCCCGCCACAACCCGGCCGCCCGCAAACTGGACCGGCTGGGCTACATGGACATCCTCAACCAGGGGCTGCGGGTGATGGATGCCACGGCCGCTTCCCTGTGCATGGAGAACCGGGTTCCCATCATCGTCTTCGATGTGGGCAGGCCGGGCAACATCCGCCGGGCGGTCCTGGGAGAGCCCATCGGCACGCTGGTCGGGGGGGAGAACGATGCTCGATGAGGTGTACCGGGAAGTCGAAGGTAAGATGAAGAAAACCTGCGCCCTGTTCCAGAAGGAACTGGCGGGGATGCGGGCGGGGCGGGCCACCCCCGCGCTGCTGGAGAAGGTGGTGGTGGACTACTACGGCACGCCCACTCCCATCACCCAGTTGTGCACGGTCACCGTCCCCGAGCCGCGCCTGATGGTGGTGCAGCCCTGGGACCGCTCCCAGATCGCGGCCATCGAAAAGGCCATCATGAAATCGGAACTGGGGATCACTCCCACCAGTGACGGCACCGTGATCAGGCTGGTGCTGCCCCAACTCACCCAGGAGCGCAGGCAGGAACTGGTCAAGCAGGCGCGGCGCTGGGCGGAGGAGCAGCGGGTGGCCATCCGCAACCTGCGCCGGGAGGCCCTGGAGACGCTGCGGGAATTCAAGGAGGAAGGGCAGATCACCGAGGACGACCTCCGCCGGGGCCAGGAGCAGGTGCAGAAGCTGACCGACAGGTATATCGGAGAGATCGATCGTATACTGGCAGCGAAGGAAAAGGAGATCATGGAGGTTTGACCGGGGCCGATCTGCGGCTGTGGGGTGTACCCCTGGACGAGGCCCGGGAGCGCGCGCGGGCGGCGGGCTGGCACGTGGAATGCGTCCTCACCCGGCCTCCCTGGCCGGGCAGCGGGGGCGGTCGCCCCATGGTGGTGGGGCAGCGCGTGACGGCGCCCGGGAGGTTGTTGCTCATATACGCCCATGAAGAATACCGGCGGCAAACGGAACAGGGTCGATAGCGACTGGGAGCGCCGCAAAGCCCAGTTGCGGCGTGGCCCGCTGCCGCGGCACGTGGCCATCATCATGGACGGCAACGGGCGGTGGGCCAGGCAGCGGGGGTTACCCCGGCTGGCCGGGCACCGCGCGGGCCTGGAGTCGATCCGACAGGTGGTGACCGCGTGCGGCGAACTGGGCATCGGCGTGCTCACCCTGTACGCCTTTTCCACCGAGAACTGGAAGCGCCCGGCCGAAGAAGTGCGGGGGCTCATGGACTTGCTGGTGGAATACGTGGACCGGGAACTGGACAGCCTGGTGAAAAACGGCGTGCGGGTGCGCGTGATCGGCCACCCCGAGGAGTTACCGCCGCGGGCGCAGGAGGCGCTGGAACGCGTGCGCCAGCGTACGGCGGGCGGCCAGCGTCTCGAACTCGTGGTCGCCCTGAATTACGGGGGGCGCCGGGAGATCACCGACGCCTGTCGCCGCTTCGTGGCCGATGTGGTGGCGGGGAACGCGGACCCGCGGGTCGATGAGGAGACATTCGCCTCCTACCTTGACACGGCCGGGCTCCCCGACCCCGACCTGCTCATCCGCCCCTCGGGGGAACTGCGCATATCCAACTTCCTCCTGTGGCAGTCCGCCTACACCGAGTTCTGGTTCACCCCCGTGCTATGGCCGGACTTCCGCCCCGTCCACCTGGCGGAGGCGCTGGCAGACTATCAGCGCCGCCGCCGGCGCTTCGGCGGGCTGGATGCCCCCGGGGGAGGGTAGGCCGGTGTTGAGGACGCGCATCCTAACCGTGGTCCTGGGGGTACCTCCCTTCCTGGCCGCCCTGTGGTGCGGGGGCGCGGTATGGGCGGGCCTGGTGGCCCTGCTGGCGGGGGCGGCGGCCGTAGAGACGGTGGGGTTCGGGAACGGCGGCCGTTCCCTGCCGGGGGCGGTCTTCGCCGCCCTGCTGGCGGCAGGCCTGGTGCTCTTCCTGGGGGGTATGGTATCCGTCCCCCTCCCCGCGGTCTCCCCTGGCGCGCCGCCCGTCCCGGGGGTCGCCGCCGTTGCCCCGGCGGTGGCCGGGCCCGCCTTGTTCGGGGTCACTCTGGTGGTGCTGGTGACCATGGCCCTGGACGCCGCCCTTTACCCCGGCGGTACCCGTGCCCCGCTGCTGCTGCTGGCGGTGCTGTACCCGGGGCTCGGACTGGGTCACCTGGTGCTCCTGCGACAGGCGTCCGGGGGCTTCGCCTGGTCGCTCTTTTTGCTCGGCACGGTGTGGGCGGCGGACATCGCCGCCTACTTCGCGGGCATGGCGCGGGGTCGCCACCGGCTGGCGCCGCGCCTGAGCCCGGGCAAGTCCTGGGAGGGGGCAGCGGCGGGGGTGCTGGCCGCCGCGCTGGTGGGGCTGCTGGGGGCTCCGGCCTTGCTGGGCCTGGGCGCACCGACCGGTGGGCTTCTGGGAGCGGAGATGGCCGTGGCCGGGATGGTGGGAGACCTGGCCGAATCGGCCCTCAAGCGCGCGGCGGGCCGCAAGGATTCCGGGCGCCTGGTGCCCGGGCACGGCGGCGTGCTGGACCGGTTCGACAGCGTGGCCTTTGCTGCGCCCGTGCTTTACTGGTGCCGCGTTCTGGGGGGGATGTGAGGCGAAAGCCAGTCCTTTCCTTTCCTCCTGCCTGATCTCCGCCGGTGTTCTGGTGGGGACTTACGTTTTCGTGCGCTACCTCCTGCCCTACCTGTGGCCTTTCGTGCTGGGCCTGTTGCTCGCCCTGGCCGTGGAGCCTGTGGTGCGCGCCCTCGGCCGGCTGCGCATGGGCCGGCCGGCGGCGGTGCTGGTGGCACTGACCCTCGTGCTGGGGCTCTTCTTCGCCCTGGTCACCTGGGCGGTATCCACCCTGGTGGTGGAGATCACCAAGCTGGTGGAAGCTCTGCCCGCGTACTACCAGATCGCGCGGCAGGTGGTGGGCGAGCTCACCGCCCGGGCCGGTGAGTTCCTCGCTACCCTGCCCCCCAGCATCACCGATGAGATTTACGCCCAACTGGGTGACTTTTACAGTCTGCTCACGCGCTGGCTCACTGAGGCGCTCCTGGTGGTGGCGGCCCTGCCCGAACTGGGTCTCGTCACCCTGGTGGCCGCCATCGCATCCTATTTCATCGGCCGTGACCTGGGGGCCATAGGGCTTTTCTTCCTGGGCCTCATACCGCCGGCGTGGCGGGCGCCGGCCAGCCAGCTGGCCGTGCGGCTCATGCGTTCGGTGGGGCAGTTCGCGGTGGCCCAGCTCCTTCTCATTGCCCTCACCACGGTCATCACCATAGCCGGTTTGGCCACCATGCGCGTTCCCTACGCCCTCTTGCTGGGCCTGGTCTCCGGGTTGCTCGACATCCTGCCCGTGTTGGGGCCGGGCCTGCTCTTCGTGCCCTGGATGCTGTACAACCTGATCTGGGGGAAGGTGAGCCTGGGGGTGGGCCTGGGCCTCCTGTACGTGGCCATCTCGGTGGCCCGGCAGGTGGCCCAGCCCCGGGTGGTGGGCGAGAGGCTGGGCATCCATCCCCTGGCGGCCCTGCTCTCCATGTACGTGGGGGCACGCCTGCTGGGTGTACTGGGGCTGGCGGCCGGACCCCTGGCGGTGATGCTGCTCACCGCCATGCGGCAGGCGGGCATCCTCACCTTCGGGGAGGACGGCGGGCAGCGGCCCCCCGGCCCGCCCCACGGCCGGCCGCCCGGTGCGCCGTCCGGCCCTCATCCCGGCGGGCGCCACGAGCCGCCGCCCGGGAGGGGGGGGCCGTGAGGAGCCTGGTGATCCTGGGCAGCACGGGGTCCATCGGGCAGCAGGCCCTGGACCTGGTGCGGCGCTACCCGGGTCGGCTGCGCGTGGTGGGCCTGGGTGCGGGCAGGCGGGCGGACCTGCTGCTCGAACAGGTGCACCGGTTCCGGCCCCGGGTGGTGGCCCTGGCCGATCCCGTTGCCGCGCGCCGGCTGGAGACAGAACTGCCCGCTGGGCCGGTGGTGCTGGCGGGGGAAGAAGGCATGCGGGAACTGGCGGGCTGGCCGGAGGCGGACACGGTTGTAGTGGCCACTTCCGGCCTGGGGGGCCTGGTGCCCACCCTGGCCGCCCTGCAGGCGGGCAAACGCGTGGCCCTCGCCAACAAGGAGACCCTGGTGGCGGCGGGAAACCTGGTGATGGCGGCCGCCCGGGGGAAGGAACTCCTGCCCGTGGACAGCGAGCACGTGGCCCTGCACCAGTGCCTGCGCGGGGAAGACCCTGCCGCCGTGCGCCGCATCATCCTGACCGGCTCTGGAGGTCCTTTCCGCACCCTCGATGCGCCCGGCCTGGCCCGGGTAACCGCCCGGGAAGCCCTGCGGCACCCGGTGTGGAAGATGGGACCCAAGATCACCGTGGATTCTGCCACCCTGATGAACAAGGGCCTGGAGGTCATAGAGGCCCACCACCTGTTCGGAGTGGATTACGACCGCATCGAGGTGCTCATCCACCCCGAGGGGGTGGTCCACTCCCTGGTGGAGATGGGGGACGGATCGGTCCTGGCCCAGCTCGGGCCCCCCGACATGCGCCTGGCCCTCGCCTATGCCCTCTTTTACCCCGAGCGCGTATCGCCGCCCGTGTCCCTGCTGGAACTGGCCGGGCGCACCCTCACCTTCGAACCCCCCCGGCTGGAGGACTTCCCTTGCTTGCGCCACGCCTGCCGGGCGGGTAGAATGGGGGGGACCATGCCGGCCGTGCTGAGTGCGGCCGACGAGGTGGCAGTCGAGCGGTTCCTGCGGGGCGAAATTTCTTTCCCCGGAATAAGCCGGGTGGTGGGACGGGTGATGGAGGAACACGTCCCCGGCCCGGCCGCCTCCCTGGAGGAGATCCTGGAGGCCGATGCCTGGGCGCGCCGGCGGGCAGCCGAAGTGGCCGGAGAGTGACGAGATGACCTTTCTGGTTGCGGTCCTGGTCCTGGGGTTGTTGGTGGTGGTGCACGAGGCCGGGCATTTCCTGGCCGCCCGCCGGGCGGGTATCAAGGTGCACGAGTTCACCATCGGTTTCGGCCCCGCCCTGTACCGGCGCCGGTTCGGTGACACCTATTACGCCCTGCGCTTGATCCCCTGGGGCGCCGGAGTGCGCATCGCGGGTATGGAACCCGGCGAACTGGATGACCCCGAGGGCTTTGCCCGCCGGCCGGTGCGCACCCGCGCGGGGGTGATTCTCGCCGGCCCCCTCATGAACCTGCTGCTCGCGGTGGTGCTCTTCACCCTGCTCTTCGGCGTGCTGGGGATCTCGCGGGCCACCCTGACCGTGGCCCAGGTGCTGCCCGGCCACCCTGCCGAGAAGGCCGGCCTGCAACCAGGGGACCGCATAGTGGAAGTGGACGGCCGCCCGGTGGCGTCCTGGAGCCAGGTGGCGATGGCGGTGCAGGCTTCTCCCGGCCGGCCCCTAACCCTCACCGTGGAGCGGGACGGTACGCGGCGGCAGGTGGTGGTGGAGCCGGAACCTTCCCCGGCCGATGCCCGGATGGGGTTCATCGGGCTGGCGCCCCGGGCGGAGTTCCGCCGCGAGCCCCTGCCCGTGGCGCTCTGGTCGGGTGTCAGGGAAACCTACCGGGTCACCGTCCTCTTGGTGCGCGGGCTGCTGCTGGCCATCGCGGGCCGCGTGGAGGCCCGCCTCATGGGGCCGGTGGGGATCGGGGAACTGATCGGTCAGGTGGCGCGCACGGGGTTGCGCGAACTCGCGTACCTCACGGGGGTGCTCTCCGCCAACCTGGCCCTCTTCAACCTGCTTCCCATCCCCGCCCTGGACGGCAGCCGGCTGGTGTTCCTGGGCGTGGAGGCGGCGCGGGGCAGGCCGGTCGACCCCGCCCGAGAGAACCTCATCCACCTGGTGGGTTTCGCCCTCCTCATGATACTCTTCCTGGTGATCACCTACATGGACCTGGCGAGGCTGGGGGCCTAGCATGGGAAGGACGGCACGCCCGGTGCGGGTGGGAGAGTTGGTGCTGGGCGGGGGAAATCCTGTGCGCGTCCAGTCCATGACCAAGACGGACACCCGCGATGTGGAGGCCACGGTGGGCCAGATCCGGCGCCTGGAGGAGGCCGGTTGCGAGTTGGTGCGGGTGGCCGTCCCCGATGGAGAGGCGGCCGCCGTGCTGGGGCAGATCCGGCGCCGCATGGGGGTCCCCCTGGTGGCGGATATCCACTACGACTACCGCCTCGCCCTGCAGGCGCTGGAACAGGGCGTGGACAAGCTGCGCATCAACCCGGGCAACATCGGGGCCCGCTGGAAGGTGGAGGAGGTGGCGCGGGCCGCGCGCGAGCGGGGGGTGCCCATCCGCATCGGGGTGAACGCGGGCTCGCTGGAGAGGGACGTCGAGCGCACATACGGGCGCACCGCTCGCGCCCTGGTGGAGAGCGCCCTGCGCCAGGCGGAAGTGCTGGAGTCGGTGGGCTTTTCCGACATCGTCCTCTCCCTGAAGTCCTCCGACGTCGTCACCACGGTGGAGGCGTACCGGCAGGCCGCCTCGCGCTGCCCCTATCCCCTGCACCTGGGCCTCACCGAAGCGGGTACCGCCTGGGCGGGAGCCATCAGGTCGGCGGTGGCCCTGGGGGCGCTCCTGCTGGAAGGCATCGGTGATACCCTGAGGGTTTCCCTGAACGCCGACCCGGTGCGGGAAGTGCAGGCGGCCTGGTACATACTGCGGGCGGTGGGCCTGCGTGCCCGCGGGGTGGAGTTGATCGCCTGCCCCACCTGCGGGCGCTGCCAGGTGGACCTCATGGCGGTGGCCTCGCGGGTGGAGGAGGCGCTGGCCGGGGTGGAAGCACCGCTCAAAGTGGCGGTGATGGGCTGCGTGGTCAACGGGCCCGGGGAGGCCCGGGAGGCGGACGTGGGCCTGGCGGCCGGGCGGGGCCGGGCGGTGCTCTTCCGCAGGGGAGAGAAGGTCCGCACCGTACCGGCCTCCCGCATGGTAGAGGAACTCCTGGCCGAAGTGCACCGGCTGCTTGAGGATGTCCGCCCGCCGGGGGCGCCGCCTGTCACCGCGGAGCAGCCGGCCGGGCGTCCCGCGGGACCCGAGGAGGGAGGTTCGCACGGTGGAAAAGGAATTCGTTAAGGCCATTACCCCCAGGTCGGAAGATTTCTCCCAGTGGTACGTGGACGTGGTGCTCAAGGCGGAGTTGGCCGACTACGCCCCCGTCAAGGGGTGCATCGTCTTCCGCCCTTACGGCTATACCATCTGGGAGTACATCCAGGCGGAACTGGACCGCCGCTTCAAGGAAACTGGGCACGTCAACGCCTACTTCCCCCTCTTCGTGCCCGAGAGCTTCTTCCGGCGGGAGGCCGAGCACGTGGCCGGGTTCTCACCCCAGGTGGCCTGGGTGACGCGGGGAGGGGACGAGGACCTCGCCGAGCGCCTGGCGGTGCGCCCCACCTCCGAGACGGTCATCGGGGTCATGTACGCTAAGTGGATCCAGTCCTACCGCGACCTGCCCGTGCTCATCAACCAGTGGTGCAACGTGGTGCGCTGGGAGAAGGCCACCCGGCCCTTCATCCGCACCACTGAGTTCCTCTGGCAGGAGGGGCACACCTGCCACCGCACCGCCGCCGAGGCAGAAGAAGAAGCCCTGCGCATGCTGGAGGTCTACCGCAGCTTCGTGGAGGACTACCTGTCCATCCCCGTCATCCCGGGGGAGAAGAGCGCGGGGGAGAGGTTCGCCGGGGCCGAGCGCACCTACACCATCGAAGGCCTGATGGGCGACCGCCGGGCCCTGCAGTGCGCCACCTCCCACTTCCTGGGGCAGAACTTCGCCCGCAGCTTCGACATCAAGTTCCTGGACGTGGACGGTCAGCTCAAGTACGTGTGGCAGACCTCATGGGGGATTTCGACCCGCATCGTGGGTGCCCTCATCATGGTCCACGGCGACGACCGCGGGCTGGTGCTGCCGCCCACGGTGGCCCCCCATCAGGTGGTGGTGGTCCCCATCGTGGGCCGGGACTCGGAGCGGGTGCTGGCCGCCAGCCGGGAGGTGACCGACCGCCTGCGGGGGCGCTTCCGGGTGAAGCTGGACGACCGGCCCGAGTTCAGCCCGGGCTGGAAGTTCAACGACTGGGAGATGCGCGGGGTACCCCTGCGCCTGGAGATCGGGCCGCGCGACCTGGCGGCCGAGCAGGTGACGGCCGCCCGCCGCGACACCGGGGAGCGGACCGCCCTGCCCCTCTCCCGCCTGGAAGAGGGCGTGGCAGAACTCCTGGATGAGGTTCACCGGGGGCTGTACCGCCGGGCTCTGGAGTTCAGGCAGGCGCACACCCATGAGGCAGGGGACCTGGCGTCACTGCGGGCGATCATGGAGGGGCCGCGGGGGTTCATCCGCGCCCACTGGTGTGAGAAGCCCGGCTGCGAGGAGCGTATCAAAGAGGAGACGGGGGCCACCATCAGGTGCCTTCCCTTCGGGGAGCAGGGAGAGGGGCGCTGTGTCCTGTGCGGGGAGCCCGCCCGGCAGGTGGTCTACCTCGCCCGCGCCTACTGACCCTGCAGCGGCGCCGCGGCCGGCCTGCGGCCGCGGCGCGCTCGACGGGGTCGCGTAGGTCCCGGGGCGGCGGCGCGGGCAGGCCTGGCGCGGGGGCACGCGGCGACTCGGGAGCACCCGGGGGCATGCGCGGGGCGCGAGGAGCCGTGGCAGGGGGGGGGCGGGCCGTGAAGGTGGCGGCGGTGGTGCCGGCCTACAACGAGGAGCACAGCATCGGTGCCGTGCTCTCCGTGCTGGTCCGGTGCCGGGGGCTGGACGAAGTGGTTGTGGTCTCGGACGGGTCCGTGGACCGGACGGCAGAGGTGGCGCGTTCCTTCGGGGTCAAGGTGGTGGAGTTGCAGCCTAACCGGGGCAAGGGAGCCGCCATGGCGGCCGGGGTGGCGGCCACCGACGCCGATTTTGTGGTTTTCCTGGATGCCG
>JACIYH010000053.1 GCA_014360055.1 Bacillota bacterium
CACGCCGGTGATCATCGGCAAGGGGCCGGAGACCATGAAGTTCTCCGACCGCCTCTTTGAGGAGGGGGTATTCGCCCAGGGCATCACCTACCCCACCGTACCGGCGTCCAAGTCGCGGGTGCGCACCATCGTCACCGCCTCCCACACGCGGGAAGACCTGGACTTCGCCCTGGCCGCCTTCGAGAAGGTCGGCCGCGAACTCGCCATCATCTGACACCCCGCCACCGTAACCGGTCAACTGGCATCCCTGCTCCCGCCTCAGATGATGGTGCCCCTACTGCCGTCGGGATGGGCGGGGGCCGGGTGGGTGAGGACGTCGCCGGTACAGGGCAGCGGCCGGGAGTGAGAGCACTCCCAGCCACCCCAGCGGGTCCGCGCGTCCCAGGGGGCCCGGGCCGGGACCGGGTGAGACCTGGGCCAGGAGAAGCGCAGTGCCGGGCCGCGACGCGGTGGTGTGCCAGCGGGAGGTGTCGGCTATGAGGCTGATACCTTCCGGACCGCGAAGGCGGTCCCGTGCGGGGCCGGCGGGATAGGCGACCCCCCACCCGGCATGCACCAGGCTGGCACCGGCCGCCGCAGCCGCCGGCGCCAGTCCCAGGGGAGAGAAGCCGGCCGGGGCGGCGGTCAGAATCAGTGTGGAACCCGCCGGTGCGAAAGTCGGCCCGAGCAGCCGTGCTCTCACCCGCCCCAGAGGTCCCGGGGCCGCCGTCCCGCCAGGCGGCGTGGCACCCGGTGGAGGTGCCGCGGCACCCGGTACCGGCGGCGGGGGGGAGGGTTGGGCAGGTTCCCGGATCAGGGGCAGGAAGGTTACCGGGCGCCCGTCGAGCGGGAAGGTGACGCCCTCTCCGCCAACCCGGGTGACGCTCCGCAGGCGTCCCCCTGGTGCCGTCCCCGGCGAGTCCGGGTGCACCACTGCCACCCCGTGGGCAGGGCCATCCGGTGTCCAGAATCCGAACGGCAGTACCAGCACCGTTCCTGTACGCCGGGCCAGGGTGAGGAGTCGCTCCCGGCCGGTCCGCTCGGTGAGTGGGTCGAAGTTGAGGTAGTCGAGCGGCCACAGCACGAGGCGGGCTCCCTGCTCCCCCGCGCGCCGGGCGGCATTCTCGGTCTCCTCCAGCAGCACCGCAGCGACCCCGTGAGCGTCTCCCGCCTGCAGGGCCTGGCGGATGGCCGGGTGGGTGCGGTGGGTCCAGCCCGGCTGCACCACCGCTACCGTGATACTCCCCGATGCCGGGCGGACCGCCAGGCCGGGGAAGAGCCAGGATACCAGGAACACCGCCGTTAGCAAGACTGCCAGCCCGGGACCCATCCATGGGCTCGCCCGCCGCCTGAGCCATGCCCCGCGTGCGGGCTGCACACTCCGCCCGACCCGCCGGGCGGGTTGCACGCGCCGCCTGAGCCACGCCGCACGCGCGGGTTGCATACCCGGCTTGAGCCACGCTCCCGGGCGGTCCTGCGGCTCAGGTGTGTCCCGGGGCGCCGCCTCCCCGGTTCGCGCGGGCGGGGCGGCCCGGGTGAGGCGCAGGTAACAGGCCACCAGCAGGAACTGGGGGAGGACCACCGCCAGCGTGGCGGCGGACGGACCCAGCCACCGGGCCAGGGGAAGGCAGAGCGGGTGGGAGTGGAAGGCAGCCGCCCAGGTGTCCCGTCCCAGGAGCAAAAGGAGGTCGCCCGCCAGGAGAGTCCTTACCTTTTCGATGCCCAGTACCTGGAGGGGTCCCAGCAGGGGCAGAAGCAGCCAGCGGGTGCGTCGGTGAAAGGACGCCTCCTCTGCGCCGCTCAGCCAGACAACCAGCAGTGTGACCGCTTTGGCCAGGTTCCCGGTCCCCTGGTCACCCGCCAGGAACACACCCCAGGCCAGGACGGGGAGCAGGGCGGATGCACCGGCGGTGGCGGGGAGGACCAGGTGGAGACCGGTGAGCAGGGGGATCCAGGCACCTGCTGCCAGGGGCGAGTACCCGGGGGCCATGCTGGCGGACAGGACTGCCCCCGAGCACGCGGCCAGAGCCAGGCCCGCGATCCACCCGGCGGCCAGGTGCAGCCTGTCCCGGGACGGAGGGGCCGTGTCCCCGGTCGCCTGCCTCCTGGCCGCGGTCGCACGCAACACCTGAGCCACCCCTGCCAGATGCTATGCGGCCGGGCGGGGATGTCTTCCTGACGGATGCTTCCGCCGGAGGACGTCGTAGCGGCCGCCCATGGTGGCAGCCCCTCCGTTCGTCAGAGGCGGTACTGCCGCTGCACGTTGAAGCGGTATTTGTCCCCCCGGTAGCTGGCCCGCCTGTGCTCAAGGACGTTGCCGCCGTCGTCCCTCACCAGGGACGTCACCGCGAACACCGGTGCCCCCTTGCGCAGGTGGAGGATGCGTGCGGTGGCCTCGTCGGCAGGCACCGCCTCGAAGGTTTGCTGGACGTTGACTACCTTAAGACCAAATATCTCGCCATACAGTTCGTACATGGTGAAGGATTGGCCCTGCCCGGCCCGCTCCCGGGCCCTCTCCGCGACCTGCGGGCCCAGGCCGGGCGGAAGGTGGGATATGTACAGTACCATGGGCTCCCCGTCGGCCAGACCCAGGATGCTTATCTCGGTAAGGGGCGCTCCCGCCTCGGTCCCCAGGAGGGCCGCCAGCGCCACGTCGGCGGGCACCGTCCGCACCCCCAGCACCCGCATGGACGGCTCCTGTCCGCGGGCCCTGATGGTCTCGGCAAACCCGGTGATCTGCACCAGGGGTTGGGCGATTTTGGGAGGCGCCACGAAGGTACCCTTACCGTGAATGCGTACCAGGAGCCCTTCCCGCTCCGCCTGGGCCAGGGCCTGGCGTACGGTGGTGCGGCTCACGTGGAACCGTTCGCACAACTCGCGCTCGGAGGGCATGCGTTCCCCCCTGGCCAGTTGCCCGCTCTCGACCCAGTTCTGCAGGATCTCCTTTAACTGGGCGTGCAACGGTACCGGACCGCGGTGGTCTATGTTAACCCTCGTGGCCGCCACCCCATCACCTCCACGGTGGAAGCCCTGCTGTGCTGCTGCGTGCCAAGGGGGTACCGACTTTCAAGGAACGGCAAGCGTTACCAAAGTCACTTGACCTTCGAGACGGGCTGATCGGGGTGTGCCGGGTTAGGGATAAGCCGCCGTCCCACGCAGTCGACCAGGAGATCGAGCTTTTCGATGGCGGTCTGCCCGATGATCACCTCGTCCCCCAGGACAAGCGCTTCTTCCAGCGTGTCTCTTCCCAGGATCTCGATCACGAGAGGCTCCGTGACGCCCACGACGTCCCTGCGGCCGTCAGCGTACTCGGCGACCCTGTGTCCGCGAAGGGCGAGCCCCAGGCGCTCTACCACGTGGGGCGGCAATGCACAACGGACTGCTCCGGTGTCCACCAGGGCGTCCGCCTCATACCGGCGGACCTCGTCGGCCTTCATGGCGCCTCTCCGCGCGAGGGCCTCGTCGACCGCATTTGCGAGTATGGCCCTGACGCGGATCTCTCCCATGGTGTTCCTCCTCGTCTGGGTCCCGCTCTCTGCTTGCTCGTTAGGATTGTACCGGAAAGTCATCGCGAGGGGAAGGGCCCTGCCCAGGGTGCCCTGCCCAGGATGGCACCTTACAGGCAAGGCAACCGCCGGTAAGCGGCATTGCCAGCCACCCGTCCGCGGCTCAGCAGGAGCGGCTGCGCCGTCGGCGAAAACAGCACAGGCGGCTCGTCCTGCGGCGCCGCTGCAACGAGTCTAAGGGCGGGCGCAGGGCGATGTCACGGAGACGGCGAAGGCCGGCACGCGCCGGGTCGCACCGGGGAGGGAAGACCAGGTGGAAACGGTAGATGTCGTCATCGTGGGCGGGGGCATCATGGGCTGGTCCACTGCGTACAACTTGCTGGCAGACGGATTCGACGGCAGCGTCCTGGTGCTGGAGCGCGATCCCCTGCGGCGCGCGACCTCTACCTCTCTGGCGGTAGGCGGTTTCCGCCAGCAGTTCGGGACAGAAATCAACATCCGTGCCGTGCGGTATTCGGTATCGGTCTACGAAAACTTCAGCGAACTGATGGAGACACCTGAGGGAAGACCCGACATTTCCCTCCGCCAGAGGGGATACCTGTTTCTGGCCGGCGAGAAAGCGTGGCCGGTTTTCCAGCGCCGGTACGAACTGCAGCGTCGCCTGGGGGTTGAAGTGTCCCTTCTGAAACCTGCCGAGGCACAGGAGTTGGTGCCGGAACTCGATCTGGAGGGAATAGCGGGTGCAACCTTTTGCCCTCGGGACGGATACCTGGATCCTTACGCCGTGCTGCAAGGCTTTGAGGCCAAGGCACGCCAGCTGGGTGCCCGTTGCCTTTACGAGGAAGCCGTGGCCATCGAGCGGGACGCGCGGGGGGTGAGGGGTCTGCGCACCAGCACTTCGGTCTTCGCGACCCGGACGGTGGTGAACGCGGCGGGTGCGTGGGCGGGCGAACTGGCCCGGCGGGCGGGGCTGGATCTGCCCGTCCGGCCCTGGCGCCGGCAGGTCTATGTCTGTCGCGCTCCCGTGGCACCGGACCGGGAATTCCCCATGGTGGTGGATACAACCGGCGTGCACTTCCGCAGCGAAACGGGGGGGCTGATAGTGGTGGGAGGCGCCACTTCCACCGACGCCGAGACTTTCGACCTGATCTGGGATCGCTCGGCATTCGTGGAAGAGATATGGCCCGTCCTGGCTGCTCGCGTTCCCCTCTTCGACACCCTGCGCCTGGAGAACGGCTGGGCCGGCCTCTATGACGAAAACCCCATAGACCACAACGCCATCGTGGGCCGCCACCCCGAGTTGCCCGGCTTCTACCTGATAAACGGATTCTCGGGACACGGCCTCATGCAGGGGCCGTGCGCAGGGAAGGCGCTGGCGGAGTTGATCATGTGGGGGGAGTATCGCACCGTTGACCGGTCCCCCCTGAGCCCCGCCCGGTTTGCCGCCGGCAAGCTGGTGGTGGAGGAGGCGGTACTGTAGGCCGGTGCAAGCGAGCCACACCTGCCCCTGTGTCGCGCCCGGCGCTGTAACAGTCCCCCTGGGGCAGGGGCACCCGGCTGAGTCGTGCGTTGGTACCCCTGTCGGTGGCGAGCGGAATTGGCGGAAGGAATTGCCCGCCGGATGTGGAATACGCTATACTGGTAATGACCTGTTATTACAGCCTTGTTGCAGGCGGGCGGAACGGTGGCAGGAGAACTGGCCGAATCAGGGGCACCAGCAGGGCACGGTGAGTGCATCGCGGTGGACCGCGGGCATGGTAGGTACATCGTGGAGGGGCAGGGTGGGCACGTAGTGGTGGCGGGGGGCGGGCACGGTGCCCACGTGGTGGTGGCCACCCTGGCGTCCCGCACGTCCCTGAAAGTAGTATGGTACCTGCCGTACCGGGACGAAGCCGAACGGGTGGGGCACGCCCTCAGTTCCTCCGGGTTGACCGTGGTCGCTCCCGACGGCGAATCGACGGTGGACACCTCCCGGGTGCTGGTGACACGGGATCCCCGTCCGGCGGCCGGAGCGGTGGCGGTGCTGCTGGTGGCTCCGGCCTTCGCCCATGAGACCCTGCTCCAGCAGTTGAGTCCCTGGTTGGGTGCGGGGACCGTGGTGGTGGCGGTACCGGCCCGGGGCGGGTTCGAGTACCAGGTGGGCGATCTGGCCGGGCGGGTGCCGGGGCTGGTGGCCTGCGGGCTGCAGACCCTCCCCTGGGCGTGCCGCATAGAGGTTTTCGGCCAGCGGGTGCGGGTGCTGGGGGTCAAGGCGCGGGTACTGATGGGGTGCCGCCCTCCGGGCAGGGGGGCCGATGTTGCCCGCCGGTTGAGCGCGTGGCTGGGGGTCAGAGTGGTCCCTGCCGGGGGGCTCACCGCCATGACCCTGGCCAACACCGGCCAGATCCTGCACCCCGGATTGATGTACGTACATATGCGCCGACTTCCCGGGCGCCCGCTGGCGGCGGGGGAAGTGCCCCTCTTCTACCAGGGGGCGGGGGAAGAAGGTGCCCACCTGGTGGCCGCCCTGAGTGCCGAGGTGATGGCGCTCAAAGAAGCCCTCGTCAGGTACCGGGAGGGACTTGACCTGGGCGCGGTGGTGGACGTCTTCACGTGGCTGAAGGAGGCCTACCGCGATCAGATCGAGGATGCCCGGGACCTGGCGCGGGCGCTGGCCTCTAACCGGGCCTACCGGGGCATCCGCCTGCCGGTAGTGGAGGTGCCGGGGGGTTACCGGCCCGACCTGGAGTCGCGTTACCTGACCGAGGATGTGCCCTTCGGGCTGCTGGTCACCAGGGGACTGGCGGAACTGGCCGGCGTGCCCACGCCGGTCGCGGACCGGGTGCTGGCCGAGGTGGGTGAGTGGATGGGGGTGCCCTGGCTGCGGGGCGGCAGACTGTCGCCCGAAGGCGTGGCCCGCAGCCGGGCGCCCCAGCGTTACGGCATCAATACGCTGGCCGAGGCCCTCGCGGGCGAACTCGACCCCGGCCGGGGAGCCGGGAAATGAGCGGGAGGCAAGGGGGACCATGAGCGAGGCAGTGCAGTCGAGGAAGAGAAGGGTGATGGTGGCGGCCATAGGGGATTGCGTCCACTCCCTGGGGGTGGAGTCCTTCGCCGAGTGGATGGAGGACCTGGGGTTGGGGTACGTAGCCATCAAGCTGGGTCCGGCCGTACCCGTGGCCGAGGTCATCAACAAGATCCGCGAGTCGCGTCCCGAGGTGGTGGGCATCTCCATCCGGCTGGGCGACCTGCACGTGGATAAGCTGGTGACCGAGTTTGTGGAGAAGGCGTGGGAGCACGGGCTCAATCCGCAGGCCAGCGGCATCCGCTACTGCTTCGGGGGATTGCGCCCGGCCGCCAACCTGGTGCGGGCCATGACCGGGCAGCCCGTGCTGGAGGATCGCTTCTCCCTGCCCGAGGACCGCCACTACGACCTGGAGCGGGTGGCGGAAGAATACCGGGACAAGGAGAAGTTCCGGGACTTCTTCGCCCTCATCGTGGATGACTTCGTCACCATGGAGGAACTGCTGGACTTCGCCCTGGGCAAGCCTCCGCGCCGGGCCGAGGAGGAGGAGTGGTCGGACGAACTGCTCGAGCGCATCCGGCAGGTGCGGGAGCGGGAGAACCGTCCCATCCTGCGGGCACACATCGGCATCGCGGCGGACAGCGTGGAGCCGACCATCCGCGACGTGGAGGAAGTGTCCGAGGCGGGGGCGCTGGAGATCGTCTCCCTGGGTCCGGACCAGCCCAGCCAGGCCTACCTGGCCAAGTTCATCCGGGGCGAGGAGGATCCCGACAAGTACCTGAAGGGCCAGGGCGGGGTGCCCATCCGCAGCAAGGAGGATCTCATCCGGCTCAAGCAGGCTACCAGGCGGGGCAACTTCCCCATGATCCGCATTTATTCGGGCACGGATGAACTGCTCGAGCTGGCCAAGATCTTCGAAGAGACCCTGCACATGCCCTTCCCGGCCGTGCCCATATTCTTCTACAACGAACTGGACGGCCGGGGGCCCATCTCCATCCGGGACTCCTTCGACGAGCACTTCCGGGTGATGCGCTGGTGGGCCTCCCTCGACAAGCCCCTGGAGATCAACGACCCCCACCAGTGGCAGTTACGCAACTGCTCGGACGACATGTACGTGACCGACCACGTGGTGGCGGGGGTGGTGGCGCTCAAGATGGGCATCCGCCACTACATCATGCAACTCATGTTCGACCTGCCGCCCCAGATCTCCGGGCTGATGGACCTGGCCAAGATGCAGGCGGCGTACGAGCTCATCGAGCCGCTCACCCGGCACTACGACTTCCACATCATCAAGGAGACCCGCGGGGGGCTGTCCAGCTTCCCGCCCAACCTGAACATGGCAAAGGGCCACCTGGCCGTCACCACCTGGTGGCAGATGTTCGTGGACCCGGACATCATCCACGTGGTTTCTTACCCGGAGGCCCACCACGAGGCCAGGGCCCGGGACATCATCGAGTCCTGCGAGATCGTCAAGCAGGTGGTGAAGGACTTTTACAAGGGGCAGCGGCCCAACCTCCTTGAAGACCCCCGGGTGCTGGCCCGCAAAGAGGAGCTCAAACGGGGGGCCATGTACAACATCCTGCACCTGGCCCTCATGGGGGGATACCAGGGGCCGGTCACCGTGCAGAACTTCCGCGAGTGGGCGGTGTCACCGGAGGAGGCGGCCCGGCGGCTCGACCCCGAGGCGCGCGCCCGCAACTACGAAACCATGCTCCTCTCCTTCGTGGACGAGGCGAGCTATCCCGGCGGCGAGTGCGGCATGATCAGCCCCGACACCCTGGACCTGGCGCTGCAAACCGGCCTCTTCCAGGCCCCCAAGATCACCGTGCTCGACAAACGCTACGAGATGGTGGGCCGGTGCCGGACGAAGATGGTGGACGGCTGCTGCCGCATCGACGAGTTCGACCACCGCAAGGTGAAGGACGAGATGGAGCGGGTGGACCTGGTGCGGGCCCGCTACCCCTGGTACTTCGACCGCAGCATCTCGGTGGCGGACGAGGAGTCCTACATCAGCGAGTTGCCGGAGACCATCGACGAGTCGGTGGTGCGGGCCTTCCGCGACCGGGTGGGCATCCACCGGGTGGAGGGTAAGCGGGTGCTGGTGGTGGACTTCGGCAGCACCTTCACCAAGATCGGCACCTTCGACACGGACCGGGAGGATTTCCGGCTGCGTTATGTCCCCACCACCCCGGAGGACCTGCGCGAGGGCCTGGCCAATGGCCTGGGTGTGCTGGAGGAATGCCGGGAGCGCGGTGACTGGGAGCCGCTGGCCCGCGCCATGGCGGAGTATGACATCAAGCTCCCCTGCTCCAGTGCCAAGGGCGGCCTCAAGGTGGTGACGGTGGGACTGGTGCGCGAGGAGAGCGGCGAGGCGGCGGAACTGGCCGCCCTCACCGCCGGGGCCAAGCTGGTGGGGAGCTACTGGGGCCGCCTGACCGAAGAGCTTGTGGACCGCATCTACGGCCAGGACCGGCCCGAGATGATCCTGCTGGCGGGGGGCGTTGACTACGGCGGGGAGGCGGAGATCATCCTGCATAACGCCCGCCTCCTGGCCGAGGGCGCCCGCCGGGCCACCTACGCCCGCTACGGCATCCCGGTGATATACGCGGGCAACCAGGATGTGGCCTCCCAGGTGGAGCGCATCTTCCGCCTGAACGGGGTGGACGTGCGCGTCACCCCCAACGTGATGCCCGAGGTGAACACCTTCCGCATCGAGGCGGTGAACGAGGCCATCCGCGACCTCTTCCAGACCGTGATCATCCGGGGCAAGGGGTTCGACGTGGTGGAGGAGTACATGAGCGCTCCCTTCCTGCCCACGCCGCGGGCCGCCTTCCTGGGGATCAACCTGCTGGCCAGGGGATACCAGGACGAACCCGGCCTGGGCAACCTGGTGGCCCTGGACATCGGAGGGGCTACCACCGACTTCTACGCCAACGTGGGGTCCAATCCGCTGTACTCCTACCCGGGCGACGATCCTCGCAAGAAGGTGAAGCGCACCATCCTGAAGACGCCCAACGCGCCGCTGGCCTACCGGCGGGTTGAGGGCAAGTTCGGCCTGGCGTATGACGCCGAGAACCTGCTGGAATTGCCCCACTTCGCCGACGGCAGCGCAGCGAAGGACCTGTCCCGCAAGTTCTGGCAGCGCTTCCCGGGCTTCCGCCCCCGTCCCGACCTCGCCGGAACGGCCGGCCAGGTAGGAGCGCCTGCCGCCGGCGCGGCCGGCCGGGTGGGAGTGTCTGCCGGCGGCGTGGATGGCAGGGTTGTGGCGCCGGGCGGCGAAGAGGTATTCCACCGGTTCTTCAGTTCGGATCGGCCCGGCGCCCTCTTCGATGTGAACGCCTACCTGCGCTACCTCTCAGCCCACCCCCACCACCTGCCCGCTACGGAGGAGGAAAGCTGGTTGCACTCCCACCTGGGCCGGGAGATCATGGCCATCACCACCAGGAACAACGTGGGGAGGGTGCAGGAAACCGACACCTACTTCCTGCAATACGGCGTGAACTTCTTTAACAACCGCTGCACCACGCTCCTCATCGGCGGGACCATCTACCACAAGTGCCGGGACGCCGATCCCTGGTACCTGGAGGACCTGCGCATCATTGCCTCGGGGGCCCTCTACGACCCCGCCGAGCCCCACGTCCTGAGGCCGCAAGGGGAGGTGCTGCTGGACGCTTCCTACCTGGTTAGCATCGTGGGAGGGTTGTACGGGCGCCTGGATCCCGCCCGCGCCCTGCGCATGATGAAGCGGCACCTGCGTCCCCTGCCCGTGGAGGTGCCCGTGGCCGTGCGGGAGCAGGCCGGCGTGCGCTGAAGGCTCAGATAGGGGAGTCGCGGTGGAAACAGACGAGTCGCTGGACCTGGTCATCCGCGGGGGCATGCTGGTGGACGGTACCGGCAACCCCTGGGTGCGTGCGGACGTGGGTATCAGTGGGGGTCGGATTGCCGTCGTCGGGCACCTGGAGGGTGAGGCCGGGTGCCGTGTGCTGGATGCTACCGGGATGGTGGTGGCCCCCGGTTTCGTGGACATCCACTCCCACTCCGACCTCGCCCTGCTGGTGGACGGGCGGGCCCTGAGCAAGGTGTTGCAGGGCGTTACCACCGAGGTGGTGGGCAACTGCGGCCTTTCCGCCGCTCCCCTGGTGGGCGCGGCTGTCGAGTACCTGCAGGACACCGCCCGCCACCTGGCCGACTATATCCCCTGGAACTGGAGTACGGTGGACGGGTACCTGGGGGAACTGGAGCGCCGGGGTGTGTCGGTGAACGTGGCCACCCTGGTGGGGCACCGCACCCTGCGGGTGGGTGTGATGGGGCACACGGCCCGGGCCGCCACCGCGGAAGAGATGGCCCGCATGGCAGCCCTCCTGGACCGGGCCCTGGAGGAAGGAGCCTGGGGTCTCTCCACCGGCCTGGCCTACGCCCCTGGTTCCTGGGCCGAGCAGGGGGAATTGGTGGAACTCTGCCGGGTGGCCGCGCGCCACCACGCCTTTTACTCCAGCCACATCCGGGACGAGGAGGGCGGCGTGGTGGAGGCGGTGCGCGAGGCCTTGGAGGTGAGCCGCCTGTCTGGCGAGCCGGTGCAGATCTCCCACCACAAGGGGGTGGGGCGTCACCACCGGGGGCGGGCGGAAGACACCCTGGCCCTCATCGGCAGGTACCGGCTGCGGGCGGGGGTGGACGTTTCGTTTGACGTGTACCCGTACACAGCCGCCAGCACCTGGCTGAGTGCCTACCTGCCCGCCTGGGCCACGGAGGGAGGCAGGGCGGGTCTACTCGGACGCCTGGGGCGGCCCGAGGACCGCGCCCGCATACGGGAGGGTATGCGGCGGGAGTTGTTCGAGGGTCACGACCCCCCCAGCGTGTGGCGGGAGTTCCTGGTCGCCCGGGTAGGCCGGGCCGGCGGGCATCCTCACGAAGGGAAGTCCCTGGCCGAGATTGCGGGTCTGCGCGGGCAGGACCCCTACGAGACCGTCTTTGACCTGCTGGTGGAGGGTGAGGGCCTGGTCCAGGTCATCCGCTTCGAGACCACCGAGGCGGAGGTGATGACCCTGCTCCGCCATCCCCTGTCGCTGGTGGGGTCGGATGGTTCTGCGCTGGCCACGGAGGGCCCGCTGGCCGTCGGGCATCCCCACCCCCGTAACTTTGGCACCTTCCCGCGGGTGCTGGCGCGCTACGTGCGGGAGCGGGGGGTGCTCTCCCTGGAGGAGGCAATCCGCAAGATGACATCGGGGCCGGCCGGTCGCGTGGGTATCCGCGATCGCGGCTTACTCCTGCCGGGCATGAGGGCCGACGTGGTGGTGTTCGATCCCGTCCGCATCCGGGATACCGCCACCTACCGGGAGCCCAAGCGGTACCCGGAGGGCATCGCCTGGGTGCTGGTGAATGGCGAAGTGGTGGTGGAGGAGGGGCGCCACACGGGGGCGCGTCCCGGTATGGTGCTCCGCCGTCGGCGGTTGACACCCGCTCCCAGGGGGTGATAGAATTTCCTTAACTGAATAGGTGCGTCTGGCAGGCATCCACTGAGGTGGAAGTCCGCCCGGTGCGCTGAATCTCCCTGCGGGGAGAGCGGGGGACCCAATTTCGGGGGCGAATCCCGGCCGGTGGGTGGTGAGGTGGCCGCACCGGCGGGTAGGGCTAGCTCCTTCGGTCCGAGCCCGACAGCTAACCTCGTAAGCGTGGTAAGGGGGGCGCTTGGGCATGCCCAGGGGTCTTCCCTGGGCATGTTGTTCCCCGCCCGGGCGTCGTGAACCGAGAGCGAGGTGTGATCGATGGCCACTGGTGCAGGTGATCGCGGACAGTTGAAAGTGGCGGTCCTGGTGGACCGCCCGCCCCGGGGGGGCACGGTGGGGCGTGACCCCCATGCCCTGGTGCAGTCGCGGGCCACCGCGCAGGCGGTGTGCACAGCGCTGCGGGAACTGGGGCACCGGCCCGTCCTCCTGGAGGCCACCGGGAACCTGCTGGGGCGCCTCAAGGCCCTGGCGCCTGACCTGGTGTTCAACCTGGCCACCGGGTTGGGCCAGAAAAAGCAGCAGGCCAACGTGGTGGCGGTCCTGGAAGTGTCGGGCATACCCTTCACCGGTTCTCCCCTGGAGAGCCACGTGCTGGCGCTGCACAAGCCCCTGGCCAAGATGGTTTTCCGCCACTGGGGCATTCCCACCCCAGCCTTTCAGGTGTTCCAGGACCCCGAGCAGCCCCTGCACCCGGGACTCCCCTTTCCCCTGATTGTCAAGCCGTCCAGTGAGGGGTCCAGCGTGGGCATCGGACCGGAGGCGGTGGTGGGCGACGAGCGCGCCCTGCGCACGGCGGTGGCCCGCGTGCTGGCCGAGTACGGCCAGTCGGCCCTGGTGGAGCAGTTCATCCCCGGGCGGGAGTTCACCGTGGGCGTGCTGGGCAACGATCCCCCCCGGGTGTTGCCCCCCGAAGAGATAATCTTTCCCGCTGAGGAAGTGCAGGAGGCAGGTAGCATTTACGGGTACGTAATGAAGGAACGCGACCGGGTCGAGCGCCTGTGCCCGCCACCCCTTTCCGCGGTGCAGCGGGAGGAAATCGAGGAGATGGCCCTGCTCTCCTTCCATGCGCTGGGGTGTCGCGACTACGCCCGGGTGGACATCCGCATGGATCGGGCCGGTGTACCTTTCGTGCTGGAGGTAAACACCATGCCGGGCCTGCAGCCCGGGTACAGTGAGTTACCCCGGCTGGCTCAAGCCTGCGGGCTCGATTACACCGCGCTCATCGGCTGCCTGGTGGAAGAGGCCCTGGGCCGGTTTCGCCGCGTGGGGTCGAGCGCCCTCTTCCGGTGCACCGATCGCCTGGCCTCGGGCGTAAGGCCCGTGCCCGTGGTGTTCCTGCCGGGCGCGGGCGGCAGCGAGGTGGAAAGCCTGGTCCGTTATCCTGCATGCGACTGACCCATCTGCTCCGCCCACTTGTGGCCGGGCGGGTGGTGCGGGTTGCCGCCCTCCCCGCCGCTCCTTTCGAGAAGAACCGGGCAGGAAAGGGGCGGGCGTGTGGCGAATATAGGGTCAAATCCGGTTATAACAGGTCACGACCACTTCTCCCGCCCGGCGGGCCTGCGGTGGGGTCGCCTTCGGGGTGGGGGAACGGGCGGACATAAAAAAGGGCGGGAGGGAGGAACATGCGGAAAGGCGTGGGGCGAGCCCGGTACTGGCCGCTGCTCTTTTTGCTGGCAGTAGGCCTCCTGGTGCCCGGGTGCGCGAAGAAGGAGGCAACCCCTGAGCCTGCGGCCAAGACCCTGTCCCTGGTGATCGATGCGGAGGCCAACCGTAAGGACGAGGCGGAGGCCATTGCCGCCAACCTGCGCGAAATCGGCGTACAGGCGGAGGTGCGGGTCTGGGAATGGAGTGCCCTGAAGGAGAAGATCCTGGCCGGTGAGCGGCAGTTCTACCTCACCGACTGGGGCAGTGCTTACTTCGACCCCTTTGACCTGGCGGTGCCCAAGCTGAAGACGAAAGACCGGGGCAACTACTCGTTCTACAGCAACCCCGAGTTCGATGCCTGCATGGAGAAGGCGCTCACCAGCATCGACGAAGCCACCCGCAAGGAAGCCTACTTCAAGGCGCAGGACATCCTGTACGAGGATGTTCCCTGGGTGTTCGGGTACTTCCGCCAGGAAGTGGAGGCGGCTGCGGCCGGTATCGGGAACTGGCAGCCCAGCATGGACTCCCGCATCAACCTCCACGACGTTACGCTCAAGGACGGCGACACCATCGTAGTGGGGATGAAAACCAACAAGATCGTGAGCCTGGACCCGGCCATGCACCGGGAGCGCGACACCGAGACGGTCATCCGCAACATGTTCGATGGCCTGGTCACCCGTACCTGGGACGGCAGGGTGGTTCCCGAGATAGCGGAATCATGGAGCAATCCGGCCGACAATATCTATGAGTTCAAGATCCGCCAGGGCATCAAGTTCCACAACGGCGAGAAGCTGGATGCCGACGACGTGGTTTTCACCTTCGAGCGCATCCTGCAGGAGGGTGCCATCGGCGGTCAGTCCTCGCCGCGCAAGGGTCTGCTGGGCCCCCTGGAGAAGGTTGAGAAGGTGGATGCCTACACGGTACGGTTCACTCTCAAGAACCCCTTCCCCGTGTTCCTGCAGGCCCTGGTCCATTTCCAGATCGTGCCGAAGGATTACATCAAGAAGGTGGGAGACCAGGAGTTCGCCGAGAAGCCGGTGGGGTGCGGTCCCTTCAAGTTCAAGGAGGGCCGGCTGGACGACCGCATCGTTATGGAAAGGTTTGACGGGTACTACGGCGGCTCGCCCGACCTGCCGCCCGTGGGTCCCGCCGCCGTCAAGCGCGTGATCTTCCGCATGATGCCCGATCCCGCCACGCGCATCGCCGCCCTGAAGGCCGGGGAAGTGCACATCATCCAGCAGGTGCCGCCCGACATGGCCGCCGACCTGGAGAGAGACCCCAAGGTCCAGGTGAAGAAGGTGCAGGGTACGCGCTGCTACGCGGTGGAGATGAATGTCGCCAAGCCGCCCTTCGACGACGTACGGGTGCGCCTGGCCATGAACTACGCGATCAACTGGGATGAGATCCTCAAGACCGTGTACGGCGGTGGTGCCACGCGACTGGCCACCTGCTTTTTGCCCAGCGGCTTCGGATTCAACCCCGACCTCAAGCCCTATCCCTACGATCCCGAAAAGGCCAAGCAGTTGCTCAAGGAAGCCGGGTACGCGGTAAAGTAACCGTCGTTGCCCGCCGGGCGGCGGGAGGTCGTCACACACCGAAATCAGCGGGGGATCGTCGTGCGGGGAGTACGGATACTGGAGCGGGTCCTGGCTGCCCTCCCCATCATGGTGGGCATCGCCATCGTGGTGTTCGCCTTCATGCGCTTCATGCCCGGTGACCCGGTGGACATCATGATCGGGGAGGCCGGGGGCGTGTCCGAGGCGGAGATCGAGATGCTGCGGGCCCAGTTCCACCTGGATAAACCGCTGCCGGTGCAACTCGCCCTGTACCTGGGACGGCTGGCGCGGGGGGACCTGGGGTACTCCATATTCCGTTCTCGCCCGGTGATCGACGTCATCGCGGAGACCATCCCGGCCACGGTGGAGCTGGCCGTGTTCTCCATGCTGTTCGCCCTGGTGGTCGCTCTACCCATCGGGGTGGTCTCCGCCGTCCGCCAGTATTCCCTGCTCGATCGGGCCAGCATGGCGGGTGCCTTCCTGGGCATCTCCATGCCCGCCTTCTGGCTGGGAATCATCTGCATCATCGTGTTTTCCCTTCACCTGGGGTGGTTTCCCACCTCGGGCCGCATCGCCTATGGCCTGGAGCCCCGCACCATCACGGGGCTCTTCGTGCTGGACGCCGTGATCACGGGGAACCTTGCTGCCCTGTGGGATGCCCTGCGCCACCTGGTGCTGCCTTCCGTCACCCTGGGCGCGGGGGTGGCGGCCGTGGTGGCCCGGGTGGTGCGCTCCAGTATGCTGGAGGTATTGCGTACCGACTATGTGCTGCTGGCCCGGGCCAAGGGGGTGGCGGAGGCGTCGGTGGTGATCCGCCACGCGCTGCGCAACGCCCTCATCCCCACGGTGACCGTGGTGGGGTTGCAGGTGGGCACCCTGCTGGGCGGCAACATGATCGTGGAGACCATCTTCGGCTGGCCGGGACTGGGCCGCCTGGTGGTGGACGCCATCTTCGCCCGCGACTATCCCCTGGTGCAGGGGTCGGTGATGGTGTACGCGCTTACCTTCGTGCTGGTCAACCTGGCCACGGACGTGCTCTACACATATCTCAACCCCAAGATCAGCCTGTAGGCGGGGGTGGGGCTTTGCAGGAACTGCCCGTCACACTGGAACGTCACCGGAGTACCTGGGACTTCACCCGTCTCCAGCTACAGATGTCGCTGCGCAACCTGGGGATCTTCCTGCGCAGGCTGGCCCGCCACCCCAGCGCCGTCATCGGTGCCGTGGTCATCCTGGTGTACGTGGTAGCGGCGGTATTTGCCCCCTGGGTGGCCCCCCATCCCCCCGACAAAGTGCGCCTGGGCCAGCGCCTGCAGCCCCCCACCTGGACGGGGGAGTTCCCGCTGGGTACCGACCAGTTGGGACGGGACATCCTGTCCCGCATCATATACGGTGCCAGGGTATCCCTGCTGGTGGGCCTGCTCACCATCGTCATTTCGGTGGTGGTGGGCACCGGGCTGGGCACGCTGGCGGGCTACTTCCGGGGGCCCTTCGACGAAGTGATGTCGCGTTTCGCCGACCTCCTGCTGGCCTTCCCCTACCTGATTTTCGCCATCGGGGCCATGGCCATGATCGGTCCCGGTTTCTGGAACCTCATCTGGGCCCTGAGCTTCAAGGGATGGGTGGAGTTTTACCGCCTGGCCCGCGCGGAAGTGATGTCGGAGAAGACGCGGGAATACGTGGAGGCGGCCCGCGCCCTGGGGCGGTCTCACGCCGCCATCATCGTGTCGGAGATCCTCCCCAACATCGTCCACTCCATCCTGGTGCTGGGGACCTTGCGCATGGGCAACATGATCGTCATGGAGTCGTCCCTCAGCTTCCTGGGGCTGGGCATCCCGCCCCGCATTCCCGCCTGGGGATCCATGGTCAACGACGGTCACAGTCACATGCTGGTGGCGTGGTGGCTTTCCACCATGCCGGGCCTGGCCCTGGTGGTGCTGGTGCTGTCCATCAACCTGGTGGGCGAAGCCCTGCGTGACCTGCTGGATCCCCGGCTGAAGGTGGACTGACCATGCCCGGGAGTGCCCTACTCGAAGTACGCGGCCTGTCCACCGTGTACCCCACGGAGAAGGGGAAGGTGCAGGCGGTGCGCGACGTGTCCCTGCGGGTCGAGCGGGGCGGCATCCT
>JACIYH010000054.1 GCA_014360055.1 Bacillota bacterium
AGCCCAGAAATGGCAGGGCTGCCCTTTGCATATTAGTGCGATTTGACATGCAACGTTGCGCATAAAGGGTCCTGGTGCCGGGCATACTGGTTGTTGCAGATGTCCACGGCAGGGGGTTTTGGCGGATGAATCGGGTGGAGATATGCGGGGTGGATACCTCGCGCCTGCCCGTCCTGTCCAACGCACGCATGCGGGAGCTGTTCGAAGCGATGAAAAAGGGGGACCAGCGCTCCCGCGAGGAGTTGATCTACGGGAACCTCCGCCTGGTCCTGAGCGTCATCCAGCGCTTCAATAACCGGGGCGAGTTCGTGGACGACCTGTTCCAGGTGGGGTGCATCGGCCTCATGAAGGCCATCGACAACTTCGACCTCAGCCAGAACGTACGGTTCTCCACCTACGCGGTGCCCATGATTATCGGGGAGATCCGCCGCTACCTGCGGGACAACAACACCATCCGGGTCAGTCGCTCCCTGCGTGATGTGGCGTACCGGGCGCTCCAGGTGCGGGACGCCCTGGTGGGCAAGTTCGCCCGGGAGCCGTCGATCGCCGAGATCGCGGCAGAACTCAAGCTTCCCGAGGAGGAAGTCGTCTACGCGCTGGACGCCATCCAGGAGCCCATCTCGCTTTTTGAACCCGTGTACCACGATGGCGGAGACCCCATCTTCGTGATGGACCAGATCTCGGACGAGCGCAACGAGGACAGCAACTGGCTGGAAGGGATTGCCCTCCGAGAGGCCATGGAGAAGCTGTCGGACAGGGAGAGGCTGATCCTGATGCTCCGTTTCTTCGAGGGCAAGACCCAGATGGAGGTAGCCGAGGAGATCGGCATATCCCAGGCCCAGGTCTCCCGGCTGGAAAAGGCCGCCCTCAGCCACATGCGCCAGCACATGTAAGCCGTGCGGGCGGGCGGCGCCCACCGCCGCCACACCCCAAAGGAGGCGGCGGTGGGGCCCCACCCCAGGATGTGAGAGTCGTGCGGGCGGGAGCAAGAGGGTGGAGCACTGAGGAGGTCAGACGGGTGACAGATTCGATTGACGGGCAGACCACGGGCAACCGCAAGGAGCCTTTGCCCAGGCCCGGCGGGGGGAGCGGCGAGGCGCATGTGCCCGGCAGGCCACGTGAGGGCAGGTGGGTGGCTCATGGGGGCGAGCGGCGCGGGGTGGTGCGCGCCCTGGGGGCGGTGCTGCTGGCCGCGCTGGTGGGGGGTGCGGGCCTGCTCGCCAGCGTGCGACCCGCCGCGGAGGCGGCGTTACCGGGAGGACCCGTGCTCGCGTACAACCCCTATAACCTGGTACGCCTGCACGTCCTGGCTGCCACCGACGATCCCGAGGACCAGGCCCTCAAGATGCGGGCGCGCGACGCGGTGGTGAGCTTCCTGGCCTCACGGTGGGGAGGGGTGCGGGATACGGCGGGCGCGCTGGCGGTGCTGGAGGCGAACCGGCAGGAACTGGCCCGCCTTCTGGAGCACCTGGTCGCCTCCTCGGGGCGGGACTACGGGGTTACCGTCGAGGTGGGCTACTTTCCGTTTCCGGAACGGGACTACGGCCGCCTGACCCTTCCCGCGGGTACCTACCCGGCGCTGCGGGTGATCCTGGGGGAGGGGAAAGGCCAGAACTGGTGGTGCGTGCTTTTCCCACCCCTGTGTTTCCTTGACTCCCGGGTGACCCCGCCCGGTACCCTCCCGCTGTCTCCGGAGGAGACGGCCCTCCTGCTGGCGGTGGACACGGGGGGAATGGCGCCCGCACGGATCCAGGTGAGGTCCTTCCTGCTGGACTGGCTGCGCCGGCGGGGCGTCGACCCCGGCGCCTGGGTGCAGAGGTGGCGGGAGGGGTCGGCGCGTCCCTGAGCACGCGGCACCCGCCGGCCCCCCCTGGCGGGATGGCTTACGCCGGCCCCTCATAGATTTGATGCGGGGGGCCGCATGCGCCTGTCGGACCTGCGCTTTCGGGATGTGGTGACGGTGAAGGACGGCCGCCGCCTGGGCTTCATCACGGATTGGGAACTGGACCCCCAGAGCGGCCGGCTGCTGGCCATGGTGGTGCCGGGAAGCCCCCGTGCCCTGGGTCTGCTGGGACGGGAGCCCGATTACGTCATACCCTGGGAAAAGATAAGGAAGATCGGCGAGGACGTCATCCTGGTCGAGGTCTGAGCAGGAGGCCGCCGTGGGGGGCACGAAACCAAACCCGGGTGGTTTCCCGTGAGTTTCGTGCGGAGCGAGGACGGGGGCGTACCTGTGCTGCGCATCCGGCCCCTGGAGGAGGCCGGATGCCTGGCGCTGTTCACCCTGCGTCCGCTGGGCTTCGCCCCCGGTCCCCTTCATACCGCCGACGAGGTGAGGCGGACCCGCGCCGCCCTGACACGAGCCTGGCTGCCGCGGCCCGCAGTGGTGGTGCGGCAGGTGCACGGTACGACAGTTCTCCCGGTGGGGCCAATGCCGGGTCCCGACCCGCACGCGCCCGATCCGGGGGAGTGGAGCCTGCTGGGAGAGGCCGATGGTATGGTGACGGGGCGGCCCGGGCTACCCCTGGCGGTGTTCTGCGCCGACTGCGCTCCCGTCTACCTGTACGACCCCACCCGGCGGGTGGTGGCATTGCTCCATGCCGGCTGGCGCGGCACGGTGGGCGGCGTGGTGGAACGGGGTCTGGAGGCAATGGGTGCCGTGGCGGGGACCCGCCCGGCGGATGTCCTGGCCGCCATTGGCCCCGCCATCGGTGGGTGCTGCTACCAGGTGGGGGAGGACGTGCGCGCCCGCGTGGAAGCCCGCCTGGGCGAGGAGGCCCGGCGGGTGCTGGACAGGCGTGAGGGCAAGCTGTACCTGGATCTGGCGGGGACGATCTCCCTGCTGTTGCAGAGGGCGGGCGTCCCCGCATCCCGGGTCTACGGCGCCGGCCTGTGCACGGCCTGCCACCCCGATCTTTTCTGGTCCCACCGGCGGGACGGGGGAGTGACGGGCCGCATGGCGGCTGTGCTGGCCCGGCGTACGTGAGCCGGTCGCGTTGGTCGACCGGCGGGAGTTCCTCCCCCCGGGGGCGCGTACCTTCCGGCCCGCGGCGGGGCGCGGGGGCGGGCACGACCGCCGGTCGCGGGGGCAGTCGAGCCGTAGCTGGTGGCCCCGGGGCCAGTCGTGGCACCGGCCGGGGGGGCAGTCGTGCCGCCGGTGCCCGGCGGGAGCGGCGGTCCATGGCCCGACCCCTGGGGGGCCGGCGACCGCGGGGTTCCTCCGCCCGCGCGCGCCGCCAACCGCCCTTTGCCTCCACCAGAGGGCGGCGGGTGGTCACCGGGCTGGTGGTCCTGATAGGCGTTGCCCTGGTGGGCGTGTTGTTCTACCACTGGGCCCGGCCGGTGCTCTTACCCCGCCTGGTGAAGGTAGTGGAAGCGCGACCGGGGCGGCTGGAGACCGTGGTGAGCGGGGAAGCCGCCGTCCTCCGCGAGGAACGGGTCCTCACCGCCCCCGTGGCAGGTGTGGTACGCCTGGGGGTGCGGGAAGGCGACCGGGTGCGCACGGGCACTCCGGTCTGCCAGGTGGACGGCCACCAGGTGGTCTCGCCCGCGCCGGGGGTGGTGAGCCTGGTCACGGACGGGACCGAGGGCCACCTGCGCTACGAGCCGGGGAAGTCTCCGCCGGCACCCGGCGTACTGGCCCTCAAACCCCACCCGCGCCAACTGCAACAGGGCGAGGTGGTTGCAGTGGGGCAGGCCCTGGCCCGGGTGGTGGACACCAGCCAGTTGCGCCTGTGCGTGGTGCTTCCCCCGCCCGAGGTGGCGGAACTGGCCGGCCTGGCGCGGGTTCTGGTGCGGCTACCCGGCGGGCGGGAGATCGTCACCCGGCCGGAGGCACACCATCCCGGGGACGACCGCACGTACGGCACCATCACCCTGGTGAGCAGTGACTGGGTGGAGGAACTGCTGCGGGTGCGGACGGTGACCGTGGAGATCATCAAGCGCCGCGCCACGGGGATGATCGTCCCCCGGCGGGCGCTGGTGGAGAGGGACGGTCAGCCGGGGGTATTCGTGGTCAAGAAGACCCTGGCGCAGTGGGTGAAAGTCGAGGTCAGGGGGGAGAAGGAGGGCCTGGTGGCGGTGGAGGGAATCCCCGAGGGCAGCCAGGTCATCACCAACCCCTGGCTGGTGCGAGAAGGCTCCATCGTCCGGTAGAAGCCCCCGTCATTGGGCAGGGGTTTCCGTGGTCGGGTCAAGGTGGGTGTCCCCGCTGACTTCATCCCCCAGGCGATCCAGCACGCGCTGGATTCAGGAGTCACGCCGCGCGGTCGGGCGGGTGCTCAGGCGGGGGCACGGAGAGGGGAGCGGCGAGGTGAGCGTGGATTTGTCCGTGGCAGAGCGTTACCATCGGGTGCTGGAGCGGGTGGCCGAGGCCGCCCTGAGGGCGGGGCGGAGGCCGGAGGAAATCACCGTCGTGGCCGTCTCCAAAGGCGTAGACGATGCCCGCATCCGGGAGGCAGTGGCGGCGGGCGTGCATATCCTGGGAGAAAACCGGGTGCAGGAGGCCCAAAAGAAGCAGGAGCGCCTGTCCGACCTGCCGGTGTCGTGGCACCTGGTTGGACACCTGCAAACTAATAAGGTAAAATACGCGGTAAAGTCCTTTGATCTCATCCATTCCCTGGATAGCAGCCGGCTGGCCCGGGAAATCCAGAGGAGGGCGGCCGAGCAGGGCCGGGAGGTGGGGGTGCTGGTCCAGGTTAATGTGTCCGGCGAGCCCTCCAAGTTCGGGGTGAGCGAGGCGGGTCTGCGTCCCCTGCTGGAGGAGGTAGCCACCCTGCCCCTGGTGCGGGTGCAGGGGCTGATGACCATAGCCCCCCTGGTGGAGGATATGGAGGAAGCCCGTCCCTGCTTCCGGCGCCTGTATGAACTGGCCGCGCGCGTGCGGGAATGGTGCATCCCGGGGGTGGAGATGAGGGAGCTGTCCATGGGCATGACCCAGGACTTCCCGGTGGCCATCGAGGAGGGGGCGACCATGATCAGGGTCGGGACCGCCATCTTCGGTCCCCGTGAATGATCCTCGCAGGAGGCGGGGCACGCCCTGTCGAAGATGGTAGAAGTTTGAAGGCAAGGGAGGGTTCCCCGCGTGCTTACCCCTCTTGATATCCACAACAAGGAGTTCCGCCGGGCCTTCCGCGGTTACGCGGAGGCCGAGGTGGACGAGTTCCTGGACCAGGTGGTCCGCGACATGGAAGTCCTGCTCAAGGAGAAGAATGCCCTGGAGGAGCGTATCGCCGAACTGGAAAGCCGCCTCTCCAACTACCAGGCCCTGGAAGAGACCCTCAAGCAGACACTAATCCTGGCCGAAGCCACCGCCGACGAGGTACGCGCCAACGCCCGCCGCGAGGCGGAAATCATCCTCAAGGAAGCACAGACCAAGGCCAAGGAGATCATGGATGAGGCCGAGGCCCGCGCCCAACTGAGCATCCGCGAGGCGCAGGCGCGCGTCAAGCGCACCCAGGAGGAATTCGAGGATCTCAAGCGCCAGGTGCACACGTTCAAGGCGCGGGTGCGCAGCCTCTTCATGACCCAACTCGACCTGCTGGGTGACGTGGCCGCGGAGCAGGCCGCCGCCACCGACCAGCCCGCGGCTGGGGTGGGCCGCCCCGCGGGTCAACAGGCTCTCGCCGGCAACCCTGCGGGCGGGGCGGGCCGCCCGGCGGGTCAGCAGGCCGCCGACCGGTCCGGTCCTGCCGGCGCGTCCGATGCCCCGGCGGGATCGGGCGCAGCAGAGGATGATGACGGCCCGTGATGAGGGCGGACGCGACGGGAGGAAAGGGCCCCCTGCCCATGGGCCGAACACGGGAGGGCGTGGTCTTCAGGGTGCACGTGCATCCCCACGCCCGCCGGCAGGAGGTGGTGGGGGTGCGCGGGGAAGCCCTGGCGGTGAAGGTTACCGCCCCCGCCGAGGGGGGGCAGGCCAACGAGGCCTGCCGTCGCCTGCTGGCAGAGATACTGGACGTCCCTGCGGAACGGGTCGAGATCATCCGGGGCCGCACCGCCCGCGACAAGGCAGTACTCGTCCACGGTCTCACCCCGGACCAGGTGGCCGATCGCATGAAGGAGTGTCTGCAGAAGTGAGCAAGGATGGCAAATACGATCATACCCTCAATCTTCCCCGTACCGATTTCCCCATGAGGGCCAACCTGGCCCGCCGGGAGCCGGAGCTACTGCGGTGGTGGCAGGAGAGGGACCTCTACGGTCGGCTGCGGGAGGCCCGGCGGGGCAGGCCCCGGTACATCCTCCACGACGGCCCGCCCTACGCCAACGGCCCCATCCATATGGGTACCGCGCTCAACAAGGTCCTCAAGGACTTCGTGGTGCGTGCTGCCTCCATGAGCGGGTACGATGCCCCCTACGTGCCCGGCTGGGACTGCCACGGCCTTCCCATCGAACTGGCCGCTTTGAAGGCGCTGGGGCTGGATCACCATGAGGTGGACCCCGTTGAACTGCGCCGTTTCTGCCGCAACTACGCCCTGAACTACGTGGACGTCCAGAGGGACCAGTTCATGCGCCTGGGCGTCATGGGAGACTGGTACCGGCCCTACCTGACCCTGGACAGTTCGTACGAGGCCCGCCAGGTGGAGGTCTTCGGCGAGATGGCGCGCCGCGGCTACATCTACAAGGGACTCAAGTCGGTGCACTGGTGTGCCGCGTGCGAGACCGCCCTGGCCGAGGCCGAGGTCGAGTACCACGACCGGCAGTCGCCCTCTATCTGGGTGGCGTTCCCCGTGAGCGACGGCCGCGGCGTGCTCCCGCCCGACAGCAGGGTGGTGATCTGGACCACCACCCCCTGGACGCTGCCAGCCAACGTGGCCATCGCCTTGCACCCCGAGGCGACCTACGCCCTCGTGGACACCGAGCGGGGAAAGCTGGTGCTGGCCCGGAGCCTGGTGGACGACGCGTGCGCCGACCTGGGCCTGGAGCCCTGCCGGGTGGAAGCCACCTTCAAGGGGAAGGACCTGGAGGGCGTCCGTTGCCGGCACCCCTTCTTCGACCGGGAGTCGGTGGTGGTGACGGCCGAGTACGTGTCCCTGGACGAGGGGACCGGATGCGTGCACATCGCCCCCGGTCACGGCCCCGAGGACTTCGAGGTGGGACGGCGTTACGACCTGCCCGTCCTCTCGCCCATCGACGGCCGGGGCCGCTTCACGGCCGAAGCGGGGTGGCTGGAGGGTAAGTTCTACCGGGACGCCGACCCCGAGATCATCGCAGAACTGGAGCGGCGCGGAGCCCTGCTGGGCTCCGGCAGGACGCTGCATTCCTACCCCTGCTGCTGGCGGTGCAAGAACCCGCTCCTGTTCCGCGCCACCGAGCAATGGTTCGCTTCCGTGGAGGGATTCCGGGACCAGGCCCTGGAGGCCATCGATCAGGTGACCTGGGTGCCCGCCTGGGGGAGGGAGCGCATCCGCAACATGGTGCGCGAGCGCACGGACTGGTGCGTGTCCCGCCAGCGCGCCTGGGGGGTGCCCATCCCCATCTTCTACTGCACCTCCTGCGGCCAGCCCCTGATTACTCCCGAGAGCATCGCCGCCGTGGCCGACCTCTTCCGCCGCGAGGGCTCCGACGCCTGGTACCGGCGCGAGGCCGCCGAGATCCTGCCGCCCGGGACCACCTGCTCCTGCGGCGGGACGGCATTCGCCAAGGAAATGGACATTATGGACGTGTGGTTTGACTCCGGGTCCAGCCACGTGGCCGTCCTGGAGGAGCGGCCCGATCTCTCCTGGCCGGCGGACTGCTACCTGGAGGGGTCCGACCAGCACCGGGGGTGGTTCCAGTCCTCGCTGCTCACGGCGGTGGCCACGCGGGGGCAGGCGCCCTTCCGCACGGTGGTGACCCACGGGTTCGTCCTCGACGGCGAAGGCCGGGCCATGCACAAGTCCCTGGGCAACGTGATCGAACCCGTCGAGGTGACGGATAAGTACGGCGCCGACGTGCTGCGCCTGTGGGTGGCAGCCTCGGACTACCGGGACGACGTGCGCCTCTCGCCCGTCATCCTGGAGCAGCTGGCCGAGGTGTACCGCAAGATCCGCAACACCCTGCGCTACATCCTTGCCAACCTCTACGACTTCCGGCCCGGTGCCGACGAGGTACCCTACGACCAGCTGCTGGAGGTCGACCGCTGGGCCCTGTACAGCCTGTCCCGGGTGGTGGAGCGCGCCACGCGTGCCTTCGCCGAGTACGAGTACCACGTGGCCCAGCAGGTGGTGCATACCTTCTGCACCGTGGATATGAGCGAGATCTACATCGACGTGGTTAAGGACCGCCTCTACTGCTCCGGGCCCACCGACCCTGTGCGGCGCGCCGCCCAGACCGTCCTCTACCACACCGGCCACGCCCTGGTGCGCCTGCTGGCGCCCATCCTGCCCTTCACGGCGGAAGAGGTGTGGCAGCATCTGCCCCGCCGCGAGGACGACCCCTGGAGCGTACACCTCACGGAATGGCCCCGGCCGGATCCGGCCTGGAAGGACGAGGAACTGGGCCGCCGGTGGGAGGTCCTGCTGGCCGTGCGCGAGGTGGTCCAGAAGGCCCTGGAGGAGGCCCGTGCCCCCAAGCACATCGGCAAGTCCCTCGAGGCCTCCCTCCACATCTACCTCCCGCCCACCCAGCCCGCCGCCCAAGGTGCCGCCCCGCGCGCCCAGCCGGCCGCCGGCCCCGCCACTGCCGGTACCACGCCGGCTGGCCAGCTGGCCGGCGGCCCCGCAGCCCCGGGCGAGAGTCCCGCAGTCCACGGCGAGGCCCCGATGCGGGGCGGCGGCCACCCAGGGGTGGCCGTGCCGGTGGGCGAACTGCTGCGCCGCCACCTGGACGAACTGCCGGCGCTCTTCATCGTATCGGGAGTACAGCTGCGGGAAGATGAACCCGACCCGGCCCGCTACCTGGGCTGGGCCGTGGGCGAGCGCGGTCCCGCCGCGGGCGTGGGCGTGGGCGTGCTCAGAGCTCCCGGCACCCGCTGCGAGCGCTGCTGGGTCTACTCGGGGACGGTGGGCGCCGACCCCGAGCACCCCGACCTGTGCGAGCGCTGCGCCGACGTCCTGCGGCGGCACTCCTGACCCACCGCTCCCCCGTGAGGACGCGGTGCTGGCTCGCCGGCGGCGTGCCGGCCGTTTAGTGGTGCGCGCGCTGACCGGTTCGGCTGCGCCGGCGCCCCAAGGGCGTGGGATCTTGGTCAGACGAGGCGGGAAAGGGCGTCGATGAAGTTGAGGGCGGCCCGGTAACCCTCCGACGCCAGTTGCCGGGCACGGTCGGTGTAAAGAGAGCCGTAAACGTCCTCCTGCTGCCGGCGAGCCTGGGCCAGGAGCGACCGGAAGTCGGCCGGGCTCTGGTCGGGACTCTGCCGGGCCGCCTCCCAGATGACGCTCAGCGCGGTCAGCCCGGAGGCCCTCTGCAGCTTGTCGGCATCGTACAGGATCTTCGCTTCCGGGCTCAGCTGCTCGCGCTGCTCCCCGTACACGGGACGCACGTGGGCGAGGATGGTCTGGACCACCCGCTCCACGCGCTCAGCCGGCACGCCGTTGGAAAGCAGGAACTCCCGGGCCATCTCAGCCGAGCGCACTTCGTGCCCGGGGGGCGGGCCGGTGGCATAGCCCACGTCGTGGAGGTAGGCAGCCAGAAGCAGGATCTCCCGATCGACGGGCGTCCCTGCTCCCGACGTTGCGGCCGCGCCTGCCGCTCCCGGCGTCCCCGCGGCGCCTGCCGCTCCCGCGGTCCGGGACGCGCTTGCCGCTCCCGGCATCATCGCCCCGGGAGGCAGGATTTGCCCGCACAGTTCGACCACCTTCCGCACATGGAGCCACAGGGGTGATTCTCCCCCCAGCATTTCCTCCGCCCAGCCCGCGACCCTGGCGATGAGATCCATGCCAATCGCCCCTTCTCGTCCTAGCGGCGTGTGCTCTCGATGCCTGGTTTCGCCCCACTCGGGCAGTCTTCCTCCGTATCCCAGGTCGGTCATCTGACGAGACCGCTCCGCGCCTGGCGCGAGGTCGCCGGGGGCCTGCGGGTCCGCCACGGGCCATCCGCGGGGGTCTGTCGGTGGTGGGTCGATCCTTCCGGCGCACGCCGGGCGAGGAGGGAAATTTCACTGCTTCTCCCGAGAAGAGACGAGGAATTCTTCACTTTAATCCCGTGGGGAACCGGCGGCGGAGGTCTTGTAAGCCCCGTATGAGGCCCAGATATTGCCAGGCAAGGCGCTTACAGGCCCAAATTCGACCAGGACGTGCTAAGCCGGACGGGATGCTCGACGGGAATGATGCACCAGGGACGCGATGAAGACCGGTTCACTTGCCTCCGGGGGGTCTGCTCCGCGAGAACGTGAAATTTTCACTCCTTGCTTGCGCGGGATCCAGGGAAAATATCCCCTCGATGCTCCCCGCATACGGCCAGCACCCACAGACGGCCCGGACCCTGTGCACCCCGACCCGGGAGGTGTCGAGCCCGGGAAGGGGTGGACGTGGGACGGCCCGAAGCCGGAGATGGTCCGGGCGCACGGGATGGGCGCCGGGCGGGCAGGATTGCTGAGCATTCTGGCGAATCAAACCAGGACGGACGAGCATGGCAGACTGGGCCCGTGGGCGGAACGGGCGCACCCCCGCTGCTGTGCCCTCTAGACTCCGGCGCCCGATCTTGCATCGGGCTGAGAGCACGGGATGGATGGGGAGAGGAAGGTCGTGGACGACCTGGACAGGACCCGGAAGCTCGTTGCGGAGGCCAGGTGGCAGTTGATGCCAGAAGAGATGGTAATTGCCGCCTTTCCGAGGGAGGCGGGGTCCCGGGTGTTGGCGGCCCTGGCGGGCGTGGCCGGAGTGGCGCCGTTGTGGTGGGGCGACGACGGTTTCGAGGTGACGGTGGTGGCGCCCCGGGAGGCGCTGGAGGCGGGGGGACCGCGCAGCGCCGAAGGTCCCATGGTTACGGGGGGACTGGACAGTGCTTGCGGAGGCCCCATGGAGCCGGGGGGACTGGGCAGCATTCCTGGCGCCCGCGTGGAGGCGGGGTGGGCGCTCCTCACCTGTCTCACGCCCCTGCCCTGGGACGTGGTGGGGTTCCTGGCTGGAGTAACCGCCCGCCTGGCGCAGGCGGGGATCACCTGCGGTGCCCTGTCTGCGTACTCCCATGACCACCTGCTCGTCCCGTGGGCCCGCCGGGAGGAAGCCTTGCGGTTGCTGATGCGCGGGGACGGTCCCGGGTCGGAGCCGGGCGAGCCGCGGACGGAGCCGAGGTGATGGGCGCGGGGTGGGGCACGCCCCGGGGGATGATGGCGTGCAGGCGGGTTGCGGAGGTGTTGGACGCGGGGTGCACGGGCGGGGGGTGATGCCTTGCAGGTGAGTTGCAGCAGGTTGAACACCTGGCTGCGCTGTCCCTTCCAGTTCTGGTGCGAGGTGCAGCCGGAACTCAAGCCCATGGTGAAACCGCGCCCGTACCTGGCGCTGGGCAGCATCGTCCATGCCGTCCTGCGCACCTTCTACACGCTTCCCCCCGACCAGCGGACCCGCAACGCCCTGTTGAGACTGTACGATCAGGCCTGGGCTGACCAGGGGTCGCAACCCGCTTTCACCGGGCGGCAGGAGAGGGAGCGCTGGTACCGGCAGGGTTACGAGATGTTGCACCGTTATGCCCTGCGGGCGCGGCCCGCCGAGGTGAACGTGAAGCGGCTGGAGTGCAACATGTATCTCGAGTTGGGCGAGCACCGGGTATCGGGCAAGGTGGACCGTCTGGACCACCTCGGCGAGGGCGTGCTACGGGTGGTGGATTACAAGACCGGGCGCAGCCAGGGTGGGGAGGAGGACCTGGCCGCCCGCGTGTATCCCCTGATGGTGTGGAAGGCCGAACGCGAGACTCCGCCCACCCGCGTGGTGATGGTCTACGATTACCTGCCGGAAGGGGAGCGGGTGGCGGGCGAGATAACTGCCGAGGCCGTGCCCGCCCTGGAAGAGGAGTTGGGCCACCTGGTCGAGCAGGTGGCGGGTGACACCGCCTTCCTGCCGGCGGAAAACCAGTGGTGCGGCCCCTGCGATTTCCGCGCCCTCTGCCCGGAGGCTCCCCTGGAGGAACTGCTGGGTCGCTGGCCGGAGGACCCGGCGGGGCGGCTGGAGAGCTTGGCGGAAAGCCACCCCCTGCCTGCCCTCTGGACCCGCCTCTCCCAGATACGGATGTTTCTGGGTGCGCATGAGGCGGCGGAGCGAGCAGCCGCCCGGGCGGTGGAGGCGTCTCCCGACTACGTGCTCGCCCGTCATCAGCTGGGGATTGCCCTGGGCACCCTGGGAAAGCAGGCGGAGGCGGTCGAGCACCTCAGGTGCGCGTGGCAGGTCGTGCGCCCGGGGTCCCCGGGGCCCGAGCGCCCGGGGCAGGCGGGGCAGGCCACGCGTGCGGGGACGGGGGGGCGGGACGACCGCACGGGGTCGGCGGGGCGGGGTTCGGGCGGGGTGGCCCGGTGGACGGTGGAGGTGGGGCTCGCCCTGGCGGAGGCGCTCCTCGCCCTGGGAGGCGGGGAGGCGATGGAGGAAGCGGAAGACGTTCTGCAGCAGCTAGGGCGGTGGGAGGCCGAGATGGCTCCCGCGGACGACGCCCGTCGGCAGCGCCTGGCCGCGCGGGTGGCACTGCAGCGCGGCGAGATCGAGCAAGCCCGGGATCTGCTCTTGAGCCTGGTGACGGGCAATCCCTACGACGGAGAGTCCTACTTCTGGCTCGCCGAGGCGGCACGCCGGGCGGGCGATACGGCGGCGGCCCTCGATCACCTTTGCCGGGCTGCCGAGCACGGTTACCGGTCCGCGCAATGCTACCGGGAGGCGGCGGCGCTGGCCCTCGAGGGGGAGGACTACCATCGGGCGGCGGACCTCTACCGGCAGGCGCTGGAGGCGGACCCGGGCGACCTGGAATCCAGGGAAGGCCTGGCCACCTGCCTGTTCTGGGCGGGGAGATGGGAGGAGGCCCTGGGGGCCGCCCGGGAGTGGCAGGAGGCCGGCGGCGGAACCGCGGCCCGGGCCCTGGCCATGGATTGCCTGCTGCGCCTGGGGCGACCGCAGAAGGCCCGGGCGGAACTGGATGCGATCTGCACCGAGTGTCGCCCCACGGGCGAACTGGCCCGCGCCCTGGGTGCCGTGGATCGCTACCTGGAGCGGGTCCCGGGCGACCAGGAAGTCCTCCTTGAGAAAGTGGATCTCGCCGAGGAACTGGATCGCCCCACCGAGGCCGGGGCTGCTCTGGCCGCGCTCTCCCGCCTGGCAAGAAAGCGGAGCGGCGACCTGGCACGGGCCCGCACCCTGGCCCGGCTGGCGGTGGCGGCATGCCCCGGCCTGGCCGTGGCGGAAGAGGCTTTGCGGGAGGTCCTGGAGGCCACCCGCCAGCTGGCGGAGGCGGATGCCGCCGAGAAGGGGCGTCCCCTGGCGGAACTGCTGGCCGAGGAGGAGGCCCGACTCCCCCTTGAGGGCATGCGGGTGGCGGTGGTGGGAGGTGACCGGGTGGGCGCAGGGCCCTACCGCGGCGCCTTCGCCCAACTGGGCGCCGAGTGCCGCTTTGTCTCGGCCGATCTGAATCCCGCCCACGTGCGTGACAAGGTAGCCGGGTGCGACGCCGTGGTAATCGTCGCCGCCGAGATCGGCCATGACCTGTCGGAGCAAACCGTCCGGGTGGCCAGGTCGCTGGGCATCCCCGTGGTGCTTCCGGGCCGCATGCGGGGGGCGCGGGCGGTGGCATCGGCGGCGGCGCTGCAGTTGCCCGCCCGCTAGCGTCGGGGCCGCACAAGCAGAGCGGCAGTGGGCCGGTGGGCCGCGTAAGGAGAGTCAAACCGTGTATCTGACTGAGGAGAAACTGGCGCCGTTGATCGCCAGGTACGGCCGCCCGCGGGTGGTCAGCACGAGACAGGAGATATCGTGCCCCGAGATGGATATGGTGCTGGCCAGCCGCCGCGACGGACGGGCCCACGACGTGACCTGCTTCATCGTGGACGACCGCGGCCGGGTGGCGGTGATCCGCAAGCATTTCCATCCCCCGGGCGTGTGGCGGGCTCCCAGCGGGGGGGTTCATGCCGGCGAAGACCCCGAGGAGGGCATCAGGCGTGAGATGAGGGAGGAGACGGGCCTGGACGTGCGGCTGGCGCGATACCTCCTCAGGATCGATGCCACTTTCGTGTCGGGCGAGGGGGATGGCCGTCGCGAGCAGGCCTGGGTGAGCCACGTCTTTGCCGCCCGCCCGGCCTCGCCCGGCCCGGAGGCTGGAGAAATCGCCCCCGGTCCCGAGGGCAAGGAGGCTGCAGAAATCGCCCTGGATCCCGAGGACAGGGAGGAGATCGCGTGCGCCCGCTGGGTGACCATCGACGAGTTGCAGGGGCCCATCCGCCAGGCGCTGCTGGACACCGGGCGGGGTCTTTTCCGTTATCGGGTGCTGCTGACTGACCTCGCCGTGGCCGCCCTGGCCGAGATGGAACCGCCCGGCGGCAGCGCCGGGTGTGTACCCCCCGCGCGTCTTTGACTTACCGGAAATTAAAGCGCCACATTTTAAAGTTGTCAAACAAGGGTTTATCAGTTCGGGTGTCGAATCACCCCGTGTAAGGTCAGAGAGACACAGCGCGGGGAGACACAGGGGGCGGGGACGTTGCTCGAGGGCCTGCGGGTGGCCCGGTATCGGTTCGTACTGGAGGCGCGCACACCCATTCATTTGCCGCCCTACAAGGGAGGTGTCCTCCGGGGAGCCCTGGGCACCGTCCTCAAGCGGGTTAGCTGTTCCCTCAGGGAGGGTCGCTGCCCGGAGTGCGTGCTGCGGCCGTCCTGTCCGTATGGGGTGATCTTCGAGAGCGGGCCGGGTCCCGACGCCGAACGTCTGCGCAACTTCGACCAGGTGGCCCGGCCCTTCGTGCTGCGGCCGCCCGGCGATGAGCGCACGGTGGTGAACCCGGGGGAGGACCTGGAGTTCAATCTGGTACTGGTGGGGCGGGCCATCGAGTATTTGCCGTATTTCATCGTGGTCTTCAGGGAACTGGGTCAGGAGGGTATCGGCCTGTGGAGCGGGGGGAAGCGGGGACGCGCGTTCCTGCGCCGCGTCAACGGCATCCATCCCCTGGAGGAGCGCGAGGAGAAGGTGTTCGACGGCGGCACGGGCCGGGTCTGCAACGCCGACGTGGTGGTGCGGGGTGAGGAACTCGAGGAGTGGGCGCGGGGGCTGCCGCGGCGCGCCCTCGAGCTGGAGTTCGTCACCATGACGCGGCTCCAGCACGAGGCGCAACTGGTGCGGGTGCCCGAGTTCCACGTGCTGGTACGGGCACTCCTCCGGCGGTTGTCCACCCTTGCCTACTTCTACCACGGCGTGGAGGTCGACCTCGATTTCCGGGGGATGATCTCCCGGGCGGAGGGGGTGGTCACCGAGCCGCTCAGCCTCAGGTGGGAAAGCTGGCAGCGGTATTCGGCCAGGCAGAAGGCGGCCATGGACCTGGGCGGGCTGGTGGGCAAGGTGTGCTACCGGGGCGATCTGGAGGAGTTCCTGCCCCTGCTCGCGTTCGGCTGGCTGGTCCACGTGGGCAAGAACGCCACCTTCGGCCTGGGGCAGTATCGTTTCTCCCTGTAACGGGTGGGGAGTGGCGTTCGTGCGGTGGGCACTTGCTATGGTGGCGGTCGGTCTCACGGGACAGGGGGGCGTCAGCGAAGGAGGACGGTGAGCGAGCAGGCGGGCGTCGGCGGTGGGGTTCGGTCACGCGGAGGGGGCAACAGGGTAGGTCAGGTATAAGGTGGTCCGTCACGTAATGACGGGGTGGGTGCGCTAAGCTGGATATGTGCGAGGCAGTCGAGCCTGACGTGCCCGGGAGCGGGCGCGCCGAGTTGAGGTGCGGAGGTGGCGCGTGTGCAACAGGCAAGGCAGCCCGGCATCCAGCCTGACCGCCATGTTACCTGGAGGCTTCTCAGGGTCCATCGCCTGATCAAAGAGAAGCGCTATCCCAACACCAGGACCCTGTCCGAAGAACTCGAGTGCTCACGGCGGACGGCTGAACGGTACATAGAGAAGCTGAGAGACTGGCTGGCGGCGGAGATCGCCTATGACCCGGTGAAGCGCGGCTACTACTACGTGGGCGGTGCGCCGGAGTTCCCGCCCCTGCGGCTCACCGAAGGTGAGGCGGTGGCCATATTCCTCGCGGAGAAGCTGCTCCGCCAGTGTCGCGGCACCCCCTACGAGAGGGAGGTGTGCGGGGCGCTGCTCAAGCTCACCGCCCTGCTGCCCGACGAGGTGACGGTGGATGCCCGCGACATGGTGGACTGGATCACCTTCGACGTGGAGCCGCTGCGGGGGGACGAGGCGCGCATCGCCCGGGTGTTCGCGGACCTGGACCGTGCCCGGGCCGAGCGGCGCACGGTGTGGATGGAGTACTACACCGCCTCCCGCGACGCTCACACGCAACGGGAGATCGATCCCTACGGGCTGCACCTGTATGACGGGGTGTGGTACGTGATCGGACACTGCCACCTGCGGGGCCAGGTGCTCATCTTCGCCCTGGACCGCATCGGCGAATACCGCATCACCGACAAGACCTTCACCGTGCCCGGGGACTTCAGCCTGCGCGAATACCTCTCGTGCAGCTTCCGCATCGAGAGGGGCGAGCCCCGCGAGGTGGTGATCCGGTTCGCCCCCGAGCAGGCCCGATACATCAGGGGGAAGCGCTGGCATCCCACCCAGGAACTGAAGGAGCAGGATGACGGCTCGCTCATCCTGCGCATGCGGGTGGGCGGCCTGGGCGAGGTGAAGCGTTGGGTGCTGCAGTACGGCGCCGGCGCGGAGGTGCTGGCCCCGCCCGACCTCCGCCAGATGGTCGCGGACGAAGCCACCCGCCTTGCCGCCCGCTACAGAGATGCCGCATCAGGACCTCCTTGAACTCAGATCCCAGATAGGCGGTGGCATCCAGGTCAGGCCCCTGGCTTGAGGGGCGGACAGACACATGGTCGGAAGGGGAAGGGGGTTGGAATGGCGCGATG
>JACIYH010000055.1 GCA_014360055.1 Bacillota bacterium
TATCCCGCCGCCGTACCCGCGCAGCGGGCGTCCCCGGCCGCCCGCGGGCCCGCGGAGCGGGAATCCCCCGCCGCGGCCGGGCGCGAGGGCGGGGCGCTCCCCGGGTCAAGGATGAGGAGGGTGTCCGGCCCGCAGAGGGGCTGAAGGCGCGAGGCGGCTTCCGGGGAGAGGGCCACCACCACGTGGGGCCGGCGCACGCGGGGATAGGCGATTTCCTCCTCCCCGGGCGCCACGATCACGTCCGAACGGGTGAAACCGCCCCTGGTGGCGATGCCGTAGGACGAGGTGTGGGCGGCGTTCAGGCCGGCCCTTACCGCCGCCTCCCCCAGCAGGGCCCCCGCCAGCACCACGCCCTGGCCACCCTCGCCGCCGATGATCACTTCCCAGCGCCGGCTGCTGGCGGCCGGACCCTGCCTCTCGGTGGCCACGGCACAGGCGGAACGCTGCCTGTCGACGGTCGGCTGTCCGGAATGGCCCGTCATCGCTCGCTCACCTCGCCCGCCCGCGCGCCCCGGGCAGCTTCCTGCACGCGCCGGTACCTCTCTTCAAAGGGTTCCCCCCGGTGGTCGGCAAACACGCCCACGGCCACCCTGCCCTCCCGCTCGGGCTCCGGCAACTCGCCGTACTTCTCCAGGGGGACGGCCACCTTCCGCCAGCGCTCCATCATCTCCACCGGGCCCCCCAGGCGGTTGTAGCGGCCGAAGTACACCGGGCAGGAGGACATCACCTCGACCAGGGAAAAGCCGGGGTGGGTGAGGGCCGCCTCCAGGTAACGGTCCAGGAGGTGAACGTGGTAGACGGTGGTGCGGGCCACATACATGGCGCCGGCGGCCGCCGCCACCCGGCACAGGTCAAGCCCGGATTCCGCATGCCCCAGGGGCGAAGTGGAGGTGGTGCTGCCCGCGGGCGTGGTGGCCGAGTACTGGCCGCCCGTCATGCCGTAGTTCAGGTTGTTGGCCACCACCGCGGTGATGGTGAGGTTGCGCCGGCAGGCGTGCAGGAAGTGGTTCCCCCCGATGGTGGCACAGTCGCCGTCGCCCATGAGTGCCACCACGTGCAGGCCGGGATTCGCGGCCTTGATGCCGGTGGCGATGGCCAGGGCGCGCCCGTGCGTCCCGTGTACCGCGTTCACGTTGAGGTAGTCATCGGCCCGCCCGAAACAGCCTATACCCGTGACCACCACCGTCCGGGTCCGCTCCCAGCCCAGGCGGGCGAAAGCGCGGGCCACGGCGGAGAGGATGATGCCGTTGCCGCACCCCGGGCACCAGAAGTGGGGCAGGTTGCGCTCCACCAGGTAGGGACGGGCACTCGTCACCAGCACCGGCTCGCCCCCCTTTCCAGGCCCTTCAGCACTTCCTCGGGAGTGAGCATCTCCCCATCGTAGCGGTGGATGCCCACCACCTCCCGGTGCAGGATGCGCTCCACCTCCAGGGCGAGCTGGCCGTAACTCATCTCTGCCACCAGCACCCGCTCCGCCTCCGCCGCCACCTGCCGCAGGGCGCCGGCCGGGAAGGGCCACACCGCCAGGGGCACGAAGAGCCCGGCCGGAATCCCGGCCGCGCGGGCCTCGGCCACGGCGGCCTGCGCCGCCCGGGCCGACGCCCCGTACGCCACCACCAGGTAACGGGCGCCCTCGCCCTGGTAAATGCGGTAGAGTTCCAGCTCGGCGGCGTGCCGGGCCACCTTCTCGTGCAGGCGGGCGATCACCCGGGCGGCGTTATCGGGCCGCGCGTTGGGGAACCCCGTCTCGTCGTGCATGGAACTGGAGACGTGGAACACGTACCGGGAACCAAACCAGGCCAGCGGTGCCACCCCGTCCGGACCGGCGGCAAAGGGGCGGTACTCCTCGGGAGGGCACGCGGGCTCCCGCCTGCCCCCGGCTCCGCGGTCCTCCTCGGGGGACTCGGGCACCACCACGCGCTCGCGGGCGTGGGCGATCACCTCGTCCCCCAGCAGGATGACGGGCTGGCGCAGGAGGTCGGCCAGATCGAAGGCGCGCACGGCCAGGTCGTAGCAGTCCTGAACGGTGGCCGGGGCCAGGGCCACGGCGGGGTGGTCCCCGTGGGTGCCCCAGCGCGCCTGCATGAGGTCGGCCTGCGCGGGCCGGGTGGCCAGGCCGGTGGAGGGGCCACTGCGCTGGATGTTCACTACCACGCAGGGTACCTCCAGGGCGATGGCCAGGCCCAGGTTCTCCTGCATGAGGGAGAACCCCGGCCCGCTGGTGGCGGTGAAAGACCGCGCCCCGGCCAGGGAGGCGCCCACCAGGGCCGCCATGCTGGCGATCTCGTCTTCCATCTGCAGGTACACGCCCCCCACGGCCGGAAGCCGCAGGGCAGCCAGTTCCGCTATCTCTGAAGACGGCGTGATCGGGTAACCGGCAAAAAGCCGGGCGCCGGCAGCCAGCGCCCCCTCCAGGATTGCCTCGTTACCCTGCCAGAACTCTACTCTCTTACCGGCCAGGGTCCACTCCCCCTATCCCTCGTAGGGCCAGCCCGGCAGTTCGCAACGCAGCGGCCGGTCCTGGCGGTAGCCCAGGGCGTACTCGCCCACCATGATCTCCAGGATTTCGCGCGTACCCTCGTAGATCACGGCTCCCTTGCTGTTGCGCAAAAACCGCTCCACGGGGTACTCGTCGGAATACCCGTAGGCGCCATGGATCTGCACCGCATCGGAGGCGGCGTTGAAGGAAGCACAGGTGGCGTACCACTTGGCCAGGGCCGTCTCCCTGGTGTTGCGCAGGCCCTGGTTCTTCATCCACCCCGCCCGCCAGACGAGCAGCCGCGCCGCCTCGTAATCCCGCACCATGTGGGCGATCATGCGCTGCACCAGCTGGTGCTTGCCCAGGGGCACCCCGAAGGTCTTGCGCTCCCTGGCGTATTTTACGGAAGCCTCGATACAGGCGGCGATGAGCCCGGTGGCCCCGGCCGCGACCGTGTAGCGGCCGTTGTCGATGCAGGACATGGCGATCTTGAACCCCTCGCCCTCCTGCCCCAGCAGGTTCTCCTTGGGGACGAACACATCCTGGCACACGAAAGAGCCGGTATTGCCCGCCCGGATACCCATCTTGCCGTGGATGGGCCGGGAGGAGAACCCGGGCATGTTGCGTTCCACGATGAAGGCGGAGATGCCCCGGTGGCCCGCCTCAGGCGGCTCGGTGCGGGCGAAGAACAGGAACACGTCCGCCACGTCGGAGAGGGAGATCCAGGTCTTCTCGCCGTTGAGGATGTACCCGCCCTCCGTGCGGGTGGCAGTGGCCTCCAGGGCAGCTGCGTCGGTGCCCGCGTTGGGCTCGGTGAGCCCGAAGGCCCCGATCGATTCCCCGGTGGACAGGCGGGAGAGGTACTTCTGCCTCTGTTCCTCCGTGCCCCACTGCAGGATGCCCAGCCCGCACAGGCCGATGTGCACCGACATCACCACCCGGAGGGAGGTGTCGATGCGTTCCAGTTCCTCACAGGCGATGGCCAGGCTGATGTAGTCCATGCCCCCGCCCCCGTACTTCTCGGGGAAGACGAGGCCCAGGATGCCCAGCTCGCCCATGCGCTTGACCAGCCCCGTATCCCACTCGTGCTTCTGGTCCAGCTCCTTGATGCGCGGGGCCGCCTCTTTCTCTGCGAACTGGCGCACCATCTCCCTGACCATACGGTGCTCGTCGGTGAGCGCGAAATCCATTCCCGCACCCCTCCTTTGTGCCTGGGATCACGGAGGGTATTTCTTCCCCCGCCATGCAAATACCTGCCACCGCACAGGTGGGCGACAGGGCGGTGCCCCCGCGCCCGGGGGGTCCCAAGCGGCCACAAACGCAAAGGCCGTCCGCGCCGGCCGCGAAAAACGAGGGCCGCCGCCCGCCAAAAACAAAGCCCGCCGGGGCGGCGGGCCAACCCTGTGCGCACGGGCGCCGCCGGCGCCCTCAGCGGGGCTCTACGATGAACTTGATGGCCGTCCTCTCCTCACCGTTGATGTTCACGTCGGTAAACGCGGGGATGCAGATCAGGTCGATACCGCCCGGGGCGACAAACCCGCGGGCAATCGCCACCGCCTTGACCGCCTGGTTAATGGCACCCGCTCCGATGGCCTGTACCTCCGCCGACCCTTTCTCCCTGACGACTCCCGCCAGGGCTCCCGCCACTGCGTTGGGACTCGACCGCGACGAGACTTTCAAGACCTCTGCCACGTCCTTTACCTCCCCGCCTGCGTTTTGGGTTTGGCTCTGGGTGTTATCTTACCATAAGTGACCTGTCTTGGCAATAGCAAAATTATTGTGCCAATGATCCCTTGCTATGGACCTGCATCCAGACTTCCCTGTGCCGGGCCGGCGGGGGAGCTTGCTTCCCGGTGGAAAAGTCGCCTGATGGAGCGGGCCATCCCGGTCGACTCGTCCACGTCCACCACCACGGCATTGAACTGGCGCGGTCCCCTGGCCACGTCGAAACGGCTGGGCAACTGGTCCAGGAACCTCTGCACGATGGTTTCCGTGCGCATGCCGATCACCGAGTGCCAGGGCCCCGTCATGCCCACGTCGGTGATGTAGGCGGTGCCCCCGGGCAGAACGGCCTCGTCCGCCGTCTGGACGTGGGTGTGGGTGCCGATGACCGCACTCACGCGGCCGTCGAGGAACCACCCCATGGCCACCTTCTCCGAGGTGGCCTCGGCGTGAAAGTCCACCAGTACCACCCGTGCCTCCGCCCGCAGGCGTTCCACCTCCCGGGCCAGGGCCCGAAACGGGCAGTCGAGCAGGACAGGCGCGAAAACCCGCCCCATGGCGCACACCACCGCCACGGGAATCCCCGAGCGGCTCTGCATGATAAGGGAACCCCTTCCCGGGGGGTCTCCCGGCCAGTTGAGGGGCCGCAGCAGCCGTTCTTCCCGGTCGAGGAAGGGCATCACCTCTTTCTTGTCCCAGAGGTGATTGCCGCTGGTGAGCACGTCCACTCCCAGGGCGAAGAGTTCGGCCGCCACCTCAGGCGTGATGCCCAGACCACCGGCGGCGTTCTCCCCGTTGGCCACCACCAGGTCAACCTGCCCCTCTTGCAAAAAAGAGGGGAGAAGCTGGGCCACCAGTTGCCGGCCCGGCTTCCCCACCACGTCCCCGATGAAGAGCAGCCGCACCCGTATGTATGCTCCCTTCCCGGTGGGAGGGGGGCCGGCAGGCCCCCCACCTCACTTGGCGTAATCCACTGCCCGCGTCTCCCGGATTACGGTCACCTTGACCTGCCCCGGGTATTCCAGCTCGCTCTCGATCTTCTTCACGATGTCGCGGGCCAGGCGTACCGCACCCAGGTCGTCGACCTTCTCCGGCTGGACGATGATGCGCACTTCGCGGCCGGCCTGGATGGCGTATGCCTTGTCCACTCCTTCGAAGGAGTCGGCGATCTCCTCCAGCTTCTGCAGCCGCTTGACATAAGCCTCCAGGGTCTCCCTGCGCGCCCCCGGACGGGCGGCCGAGATGGCGTCCGCCGCCGCCACCAGCACCGCTTCCACGGTGCGGGGCTCCACGTCGCCGTGGTGGCACTCCACCGCATGGATCACTTCCGGGGACTCCCGGTACTTGCGCAACAGGTTCACTCCAATGGCAGTATGCGACCCTTCCACCTGGTGATCTATGGCCTTGCCGATGTCGTGCAGCAGCCCCGCCCGTCTGGCCACCTGCACGTCCACCCCCAGCTCCGCCGCCATCACTGCCGCCAGGTACGCCACTTCCAGAGAGTGCCGCAGCACATTCTGTCCGTAGGAAGAACGGAACTTGAGCCGGCCCAGCAGCTTGATCAACTCGGGGTGCACGCCGTGCACGCCCACCTCGAGGGCCGCCTGCTCGCCCTCTTCCCGGGTGCGCGCCTCTACCTCCCGCTGCGCCTTTTCCACCATCTCCTCGATGCGGGCGGGATGGATACGCCCGTCGGCCACCAGTCTTTCCAGGGCGATGCGGGCCACCTCACGGCGCACGGGATCGAACCCGGAGAGGATAACTGCCTCGGGGGTATCGTCGATGATGAGGTCGATCCCGGTCAGGGTCTCCAGGGTGCGGATGTTCCGCCCCTCCCTGCCGATGATACGGCCCTTCATTTCCTCATTGGGCAACTCCACTACCGACACGGTGGTCTCCGCCACGTGGTCCGCCGCACACCTCTGGATGGCCAGGGCCACGATGTCCCGGGCCCGCTTCTCCGCCTCATCCTTCGCCTCCTGCTCTATCTGACGGATGAGCAGGGCGGCCTCGTGACGCACTTCCTCTTCCACGCTCTTGAGCAGGATGAGCCGGGCCTCCTCGCTGGAGATCCCGGAAATGCGCTCCAGTTCCTCCCGCTGCCGCGCGCGCAGGGCCGCCAGTTCTTCCCTGGCAGCAGCCAGTTCCCGCTCCCGCGCGGCCAGGACTTCCTCCCTGCGTTCGAGGTTGTCCAGCTTGCGATCGAGCTGCTCCTCGCGGGAGATGAGGCGGCGCTCCAGGCGCTGCAGTTCCACCCTGCGGTCCCTGGACTCCCGCTCCACCTCCGTGCGCAACCGGTGAACTTCTTCCTTGGCCTCCAGGAGGATTTCCTTCTTCCTGGCCTCCCCCTGTTCGACCGCCTCCTCGATGATACGCTTGGCCTGGGCCTCCGCCGAACCTATGGCCGCTTCCGCCACCAGCCTGCGGACGAAATATCCTGCCAGCAGTCCCACCAGCAGAGAAACCACCATCGCCAGGACGGTGTACCAGTCGATCACCGTCACCTCCCCTCTGCACGCATACACAAAGGCCGGAAGGAAGCCTCCGGCCAGATTACCACATGCCTACCGATGTGTCCGCGTGGCGGACACCCTGTACGCGCCCATCTATCGATAAACAGCGGTAGTCTGCGCTCCCATCCGTAGGAATTCTAGCTATTTTCCTTCCCTATGTCAAGGATACCGCCACTTCCCGCGCCCGCGACACGCCGTCCTTCATCTCGACCAGATAGGCCCGGTCCCCGGTATGGGCCAGGTGCTGGTTGTGGGTGACCATGATCACCTGCCGCCCGAACGACGAACTTGTCTCTTTGAGGAAGGACGCCACCCGGGCGATGTACTCCTCGGAGACATGCTTGGCCGGTTCATCCAGCACGATGGGACCTTCCAGCGGCGGTCGCGCGAGCAAAAGCAGGGCCGCACGCAGGGCCAGGGAAACCACGTCCACCACGCCGCCTCCGCGCGCGTCCTGCGGCCGGTTCTGCACCCGCTGGCTGCCGAAGCTGGACACCACGTAGAACTCGGCCTCCGACCTCCCCGCCCGCTCCTGGGTGACCACCTGGAACTCGAGGTGGGGCCCGAAGACATAGCGCAGGGCGTCGGTCACCAGTAACTCCACCTGCTCGCGCGCGTCGCGGCGCGCCTGCTCGGCCGCCGTGCGCAGGAGGACCGCCACCTGGGTGCACAGCTCCCGGTAGCGTTGCCTCTCCGCCAGTTCTCCCTTCAGCCGCTCGAGGTCGGCTTTGAGTTGCAGGTACTGGCCCCGTCGCTGTTCCAGACTGGCGCGGGCGCGCTTCGCCAGTTCCCGTACCTCTACCTCCGCCGGCGTTACCACCTCATCATCACGTCCCCGCGCAAGAGGCCACTTCCTTCCTCAGCGGGACGATCCCTGCCCGGGCCCGGCAAGCAACTCGCGCGGGATGAGGGCCCGGGCCTGTCCGAGCAGGTCCGCGATCTCTTTCTCCAGCCGGGCCACCTCCCCATCCAGCTGCTCCGGGCTCACCCCCAGGGCGGCCATCTCCGCCAGGATGGCCTTCTTCTCCTGTTCGAGCGCCTGCAACTGGCCCTCCGCCCTGTCCTTCAGGGTACGGGCGTTCTGCAGCTGACCCTTCAGCCTGGCCAGTTCCCCCTCCAGGTTCAAACTATCTACCCCCTTCGTCTCCGAACACGTCGGCCAGTATGGCGGGGATCTGGGCGGGCGTGATGGCGGCTCCGCAGGTGGGGCACCGCCCCAACTCGAGGAGCAGGCGGCCGTACCGCGTGCGCAAATCCTCCACCTGCTGTCGCGCGCGCTCGCGCTCCCTCGTGGCCGCGGTCAGCTGCTCCTCCTTGCGGGTCAGGCGGACCCGGACCTCCTGCAGTTTCTGCCACCGGAGAGCCTGCTCCGCCGCCTCTTCCCAGAACTTCTCGGCCCGGGACAGGCCGGCCAGGCCGGCCGCCACCCGCTCCCACTGCCCGCGGCGGGCGGTGTTGTCCTGCCAGCGGGCCGCCACCTGGCGAACGCGCACATAGCGCTGCACGCGGCCTTCGGCCTCCGCCAGTGCCCTCTCCGCCTCCTCCAGGCCGGCGAGGCGGGCCCTGACCTGCTCGAGACGGGCGGCCTCGCCGCGGTTGCGGGCCAGCCGTTGCTTCAGGTCGACGAGTTGATCCGCGCGGCGTCGCGCCTCCTCGACCCGGTCGAGGAGTTCCTCGACCCTCTCCATGGCCCGCTCCCGCTCGGGCAGGTCCGCAAACGCTTCCAGATCCTTCTCCCTGGCCGCGATCTCCCGCTCCAGTACCCTCTCGTCCCGGGCGGCCCGGTCCTCATCGGCCAGCACATCGCGGATGGCGGCGTCGATGATGTGGGCGCCGATCACCTGACCGATGGCCTTGGCCCGTAAGGTACCCGGTGCCTCCAGGAGAAAGGGCCCCTCCAACTGCCCGCCCAGGTGGAGCGGGATCTCCGTATCGGCATCCAGCTTGAGGGGGGCCATGCCGTGGGCCGCCTGCACCTGCGGTGGCACGCTCCCCCCCACTCCCTGGGACTCGTCCCTCTTACCGTCTTTCTCCAGTACGTAGCGGTTGGTGCGGGGGCCCTTCTCCCTGGTGATGCGGGTACCGTCGTTGAAGGTGACCGTCACCCGGCAGGTGTCCGCTCCCACCCGCACGAAGTCGCTCCCCCGGGGCTCGTTATAGAGGACCCAGCGCAGGGCCCGCAGGAGGGCGGTCTTACCCTGGTCGGACGGGCCCACGATCACGTTCAGCCCCGGGCTGAAGGTGAGGCGGGTGTGGGCATGACACTGGAAGTTCTCCAGTTCCAGTTCTACTATGTACCTCACGGCCATCCTCCACCCCCGGCCGCCAGGCGCTCGCGGGCCAGCCCCACCCTGCGCAGCGCCTCCACCTTCACCTCTTCCGGATAACCCTCGCCCGCCGCGATGGCCATCACCACGTCCTCCACGCTGTGGAGGTGGCGCCCGTCCCAGGCCGCCCGCACCCGCTGGATGAAGTCGTCGAGCCCCTTCTGCCGGTACGCTGCCGCCTCGATGAGGGAACGATCCAGCACCTCCTCGCCCGGCCGGGCCGAACGCAGGGGGATGGCGCGCAGCCTGATGCCCCTGCCCTCCACCTCCACCAGCAGCACCTGGGGGTGCCTGGTGATCTCGGGCAGGCTGGCGTCCAGGCGCACCAAAGCCCCGGGATTGGCGAAGAGGCGCCCCGGCACCGGCTGAAGGGGCAGGCGGGAGTAGCCCAGATGGTAGTGACCGACCAGGGTGAGATCCGCCTCGGTGCGGGGGGCCACCCGATCGATGAGGGTGTAGTCCAGCCCGGCGACCCAGGGTTTCTCGAGGAGCATGCCGTGGGCCATGTGGATGGCCACATCGGCACCCGCCTCTTTCTTCACCACGTAATCCTCCCCGTCCCCGCTATCGATGTCATAGCGGAAGGGTGCCCCCGTGAGCTGGACGCTGAGGTCGCCCCCGCCCCCCAGCCATACCACCTCGCCCCGCGCGAGGAGCCGGAGGCCTCCCAGCGCCTCCACCAGACCCAGCAGGGTGCGGGGGAGACTGTCAGGATTGTGGCCGTACACGTCGTGGTTCCCCACGATACCGTAAACGGGCACCCGGCAGCGGCGCAGCACCAGCACGAATTCCCGCACCACCCCGGGGGCCAGGTCGGGGCGGTCGAACACATCTCCCAGGTGCAGGAGGGCATCCACCCCGAGGCTCTCGGTGAGGTCCACCACTTCCTCCAGCTTGGCCAGGCAGGTGGCGAAGAAGTCGTCCCGCCGTCCCTGGGGGGCGGTCCCCCGCAGGTGAGTGTCAGCTACCACCAGGAGTCTCACAGTTCATCTCCCCGCCGAGTCCCTTCGCCAGGAATGTCTCCACCCGCGCTCTCTTCGCGCGGGATCTCGTCACCCAGGGTGTCTTCGCCCGGAATGCCGTCACCCGCGGCTTCCTTATCCAGTAGCTCCGCGACCACCTCTCGCACCAGCTCCCACTCGAATCCGCGCCGGGCCAGGTGGGCGGCCAGGCGCGCGAGTTCTGCGTGCCCCCGGTTGCGGCGCAGCCAGGCCAGCGCCGCCTGCCTGGCCGCCTCGAGGCCCGCTGCGTCACCCACCTCGGCCAGGGCCTGCGCGATGTGCTCCCGGCTCACGCCCCGCTGCGCCAGCTTGCGGGCCAGCACCGCCGCCCCGGCGGGACGGTGGGTCAGGACCTCCCCTATGTAGGCGCGCGCGTAGGCGAGATCGTCGAGGAGACCCAGTTCCCGCAGCCGTCCGATGACCTCATCCTGCACGGCTCCGTCGTAGCCCCTGCGCGCGAGGGCCATGCGAAGCTGGTGTTCCGTACGGGGGCGAGCCAGCAGCCGCAAGGCATAATCCCGGGCAGCCCCGGGATCCGCGCCGGCGCCAGGTCCCGCCCCTTCCTGGCGGCGGCGCCCACCCGCGGGGCAGCGCCCATCGGCGCGGCGGCTAGCCTTCTTCCTCACCCGCTGCCGCCACCTTGACCATTCCCACGCTGAGCGCTTCGCGAACCTTCCGCTCTATCTCCGCCGCCGTCTCCGGGTGCGCGCGCAGGTAGTCGCGCGCGTTCTCCCGCCCCTGCCCGAGGCGCAGGTCGCCGAAGGTGTACCAGGTACCGGTCTTCTGCAGCACCCCGGCGTCCACGCCCATGTCCAGGATGCTGCCCTCCCGGGAGATCCCCTCGCCGTAGATGATGTCGAAATCGGCCTGGCGGAAAGGAGGAGCCAGCTTGTTCTTGACCACCTTGACCCGGGTGCGTGTCCCGATCACTTCCGTGCCGTGCTTGATGCTCTCCTGCTTGCGCACCTCCAGCCGCAGGGAGGCATAGAACTTGAGCGCCCGCCCTCCCGGGGTGACCTCGGGGTTGCCGAACATCACCCCCACCTTCTCCCGCAACTGGTTGATGAACACCGCCACGCAACGGGTCTTGGAGATCGCGCCCGCCAGCTTGCGCAGGGCCTGGGACATGAGTCGGGCCTGCAGCCCCACGTGGGAATCGCCCATCTCCCCTTCCAGTTCCGCCCGGGGTACCAGGGCGGCCACCGAGTCCACGACCACCACGTCCACGGCGCCGCTGCGCACCAGGGCCTCGGCGATCTCCAGGGCCTGCTCGCCCGTATCGGGCTGGGAGATGAGCAGGTTATCCACGTCCACCCCCACCCGACGGGCATAAACGGGGTCCAGGGCGTGCTCGGCGTCGATGAAAGCCGCCACCCCGCCCATCTTCTGCGCCTCGGCGATGAGGTGCAGGGCAACGGTGGTCTTGCCCGACGCCTCCGGACCGTAGATCTCCACCACCCGCCCCCGGGGGATGCCCCCGATACCCAGGGCCACGTCCAGGGCCAGGGATCCCGTGGGGATCACGTCCACCTGCATACGGGCGGTTGCCTCTCCCAGACGCATGATGGACCCTTTCCCGAACTGCCTTTCGATCTGGGAAAGGGCCATCTCCAGGGCCTTGTCTCTATCCAATGCGGTCCCCTCCTTCCTGGTCGGGAGCCGCTTCCTGCGCTGAGTATATCACCCTGTCCGCGGGGCGGACAACCCCGTGCCACCGCCCGCACCGCCCAGGGGGTAACGCCCCAGGGCGGTGTAAACCGGACCCCCGCGGCCCAGCACGCTCTGGAACAGCACCATCTCCTCGACCGCCACCTCCCGCTCGGGGAAGGCGGTACTGCTCAGCAACCCTACCAGCGCCTCCCCGCCCCGGGGTGAGCGCACCCGTCCCACGGTGAGGTGGGCCGTGAAGGGCCTGTCCTCGCGGGGGAAGCCAAGCTCTGCCAGCGCCGCCTCCACCCGGCCAGCAAGCTCGCGCAACCCGTCCCTTCCCCGGTCCACCCCCACCCAGATCACGCGCGGGCGCCGCACCGACGGGAATGCCCCCGTGCCCGCCGCGGTGAAGCGGAAAGGTGCCGTCTCCCCCGCCACTCGCGAGAGGGCCTCGCCCAACCGGGGCAGCCGGGCGGGCTCGACTTCCCCCAGGAACTTGAGGGTGAGGTGGAAGTTCTCTTCCTCCACCCATTTCACGTCGGCACCGCTGGAGGCCAGCCGGCGCACCAGTTCCCCCAGAGCACGCCTGACGCCCGCGGGGAGTTCGAGCGCCACGAAAAGCCGCAAGGTCACTCCCCCTCGGGATTGCCGGTGACCAGGTAACGGTAGAGGGTGGTAAGGGCCACCTGACAGGCGCGCCCCCGCACTTCTTCCCGGTCCCCGCGCAGGAATTCGGACCAGGTAAACAAGCCCTCCGGGCGGGCCAGGGCAAAGCACACCGTACCCACCGGCTTGGCCGGGCTTCCTCCCCCCGGTCCCGCCACCCCGGAGATGGCCAGGCTTACATCTGCTCCCAGCCGGTTGCGCACCCCGGCGGCCATGGCACCCGCCACCTCCTCCGATACGGCGCCCCGCTCCCGGATGAGCTCCCCCGGCACGTCCAGGTGAGACACCTTCACCTGGTTGGCGTAAGCGACGATGCCGCCGAGGAAATAGCGGGAGGAACCGGGCACCGTGGTGATGAGGGCACCGAGCATACCGCCCGTGCAGCTTTCCGCCACCGCCAGGGTGAGCCCCGCCGCCACCAGGCGTTCCCCCACCGCGTGGGCCATGGTCCCGTCATCCACCGCGAATACCCGCCACCCCAGGCGCCGGCGGATTTCCGCCTCCAGCGGGGCCATCAGTTCCCGGGCCTGCTCGGGCCCGGACGCCTTGGCTGTCACACGCAGGTGAACCTCTCCCGGCTTGGCGTAAGGAGCCACGGTGGGATTGGACGAGGCGAAGAGATCCCCCACCAGGTGGGCCACCTGCGACTCCCCCATGGCACACACCTTGAGTGTACGGCTCAGGATGACCTGCCCTCCCACCCCCAGCCTGCGGAGGAGGGGCTCGGCGTGCTGTTCCCACACCGCGCCCAGTTCCCCCGGCGGGCCCGGCAGCAGGAACACCATCTTTCCGCCTGCCTCCAGGAAGAGCCCGGGCGCGGTCCCCACCGGGTTGGGCAGTACCGTGGCGCCCCGCGGTACCAGGGCCTGCTTGCGGGCGTTGGGGGTGAGGGGGCGCCGCCGTTTCCGGAAGAAATCCTCGATGCCGGCCATCACGGCGGCATCGAAATCCAGGGGCAGCCCCAATACCTCCGCCATGACCTCCTTGCTGAGGTCGTCCTCAGTGGGGCCCAGTCCCCCGCTGACCACCACCAGGTCGGACCTGCCCAGCGCCTGCCGGAAAGCAGCGGCCATGCGCCCGGGGTTGTCCCCCACCACCACGTGGTGGTACACGTCCACCCCGACGGCGGCCAGGCGCCGGCTCAGGAAGCAGGCATTTGTGTTGACGATATCCCCCAGGAGGATCTCCGTCCCCACCGCCACTATTTCCGCGATCAAGCCGGCTTCTTCACCCCGGCAGGAGAATTCTGTCCCCGGGACGTGATTCCTGCCCGCCCCGAGGGGGAACGGAGCAGGCGGACCGTGGGGGTGGTGCCACAGGGCGGGCGGCGCCCGCCCTCCAGGATGCCGCGGATCTCTTCCCCGGACAGAGTTTCACACTCCAGCACCCGTCCCGCCAGGCGCCGGACGATTTCCTCCCGCGGGCGCAGGAGTGCCTGGGCCCGTTCCCTCTGGCGGGTCATGATGTCGGACATGGCCCGCTGTACGGCGTCGCCGGACACCAGGTCCGGGTCCACCGCCCCCAGGGCGGAGAGGCCGGCGTATACCATGCGGCGCGCGGCCTGACAGGCGGTTTCGTAGTCGTTGGCCGCGCCCGTACTGGGTTCGCCCAGCACCAGTTCCTCCGCCACCGCCCCCGCGAGCAGGACACAGATCTGCTCTTCCAGTTCACTGCGGGCGTAAAGGTAGAAGTCATCCTGGGGGGACTGGCGCACGTAACCCAGTGCGCCTCCCCGCGGGGAAATGGTCAGCGACGACGTGGAACCGGGGTTGAGAAGTTCACTCACCAGGGCGTGACCTGCCTCGTGCACGGCCACCCGGAAGAGTTCCTGCCGACGGGGCTTGCGTTCCAGCTTCTCCCCCATGACCACCTTGTCGATGGCTTCCCGAAGGTGGCGCTGCTCCACCTGCGCCGAACCCTCGCGCATGGCCAGGATGGCTGCCTCATTGGCCAGGCTCTCCAGGTGGGCACCGGAAAACCCCATGGTCTCCCGGGCGATGGCCTCCAGACTCACGTCCGCGGCCAGCGGCTTGTTCCGGGTGTGCACCTTCAGGATCTGCAGCCGCCCCTCCCGGTCGGGCAGGTCCACCCGTACCACGCGGTCGAAACGCCCCGGCCGCAGGAGGGCGGGATCGAGCAGGTCGGGACGATTGGTGGCGCCGATGAGCAGCAGGCGGACGTCATCATCTATGGAAAGTCCATCCATCTCGACCAGGAGTTGGTTCAGCGTTTGGTCGTACTCCAGGTGGGCCGAGTAGCGGCCCCGCCTGCCCCCCAGCACCTCCAGCTCATCGATGAACACCACCGCGCTCCTCTTCCCGGCCCGCCGGGCTTGCTCGCGGGCCCGCCGGAAGAGTTCCCGCACCCGCTGCGCACCCACGCCCGCGTACACCTCGATGAACTCGGAGCCCGAAGTGGCCAGGAAGACGGAATCGGTGAAATGAGCGGCTGCTTTGGCCAGCAAGGTCTTGCCCGTCCCCGGCGGGCCGGCCAGGAGGATACCCTTGATGGGGCGGATACCCAGACGGCGCGCCCGGTCGGGCCGGTTGACCAGTTCCAGCGCCTCCAGGAGTTCTTTCTTGGCCGCCCCCTGTCCGCCCACGTCTTCAAAGGTGACCCGGGGACAGGTTCCCTCGGACACCTGGGTCACGAACCGGCGTCCCAGGGCCCTACCCGCCCCCGTGGAGTAGATCAGGAAGTAAAGCAGGCCCGCCAGTACCACGACCGGGATCAGGTTAACCTCGCGGGTGGCCAGGTAGGCCACCACTCCCGCCCCCGCCCCCAGGGCCGCGTATACCAGCAGTTCCTTCTTGCGCACCTGCCATTCCCCCGTCTTGTAGGGCTAACTCACTGCCCGGGCCCCGCAGCCGGCAACGGACGGCGACCTCACTGCCTCACCCGCGGGATCACTTCGTAGAGATAGGCGCTTCCGTGCCTCAGTTCCACGTAGAGGCGCTCGCTGTCCAGGCCCAGGCGTGCCCACTCCAGCCCCTGGCGGGCGGCGATCTGGTTCACCATGTCGTCCGCCCACGTGAAGCGGCCGCTCGCCTGGGCTTCCTCCAGGTACAGGCGCAGGACCCGCATGGTCTCCCGCAGGGTGGCGTCCCGGCGGTCCTGCACGCGCAACTCAAAGGGACGGTCGCCCAGGGCCAGTTGCAGTTCACGGTACAGGGAGGTGTAGAACACGGGCAGGTCCACTCCCGCTTCCGGCAGCACCTCCACCTGCAGGGTATCCCCCGACCAGTTCAGCCGGTAGGAAAGCAGGTCAGGACGGGAATCCAGGAGGCGCTGCACGGGCCGGTCCTGGCGCATCCAGCCCAGGCCGGCCGCCGCCCACCACAGCACGGCGAAGGTGAACGCCGCCGCCAGGGCCGCGATAAGCGCGCGCCTGAGGTAACCCGCCACCGGTTGCGTACCCCCCTTTCCCGGACGACCGCCAACGCCGGCCGCCCGTAACCCCGGCTCACGACCGCGCCGGCCGCCCGTAACGGCGCCTTACCACCGCGCCGACGCCCGTAACGGTGTCTCACGAGCACGCCGGAGACGTAACATTTATTACGTCAACCGGTATTATAGCACACACCCTCCCAAATGGCCTTCTCGCCCGGGTGCCAATTTAATCCCGGTCCGCATCCTCGCAAACGCCCGCCCCAGTCGCGGCCCCGGCACCCTCGCCCTGGCCCGAACCGGCCGCGATGAGGTCGCAGCCGCGCACCTTGACCACGCGCGCACGTATGAATGTCCCCGGTCCTTCGGACGCGCCCAGCACGTGCACCTGGCCGTCCACCTCCGGGGCCTGGCCCCACCAGCGGCCCACAGCAACGGGCAGGGCGTCGCCCTTCCCTGCCGGGCCTGCCGCCCTACCCGGCACTCCTCCGGTCCCGGGTGTACCCCTCAATCTGCGCGCCCGGCTGCGGGCTTCCACCAGCACCTGCACCTCCTCCCCCAGCAGCCGGCGGTTGGCGCGCGCGGTGATGGCCTGCTGGGTGGCTTCCGCCTGGCGCAGCCGCTGCTGTTTGATCCCCTCGGGGATCTGATCGGGGAAGGCCGCCGCCGGGGCCTCGGGCTCCGGGTAAAAGGGGAAAAAGCCGGCCCGCTCCAGCCGGTATTCCTCCAGAAAGCGTATCAACTGGCCGAAGTCTTCTTCGCTTTCCCCGGGGAAACCCACCAGGAAGGTGGAACGCAGCACCATACCGGGCACTGTCTCCCGGAGGCGGTCGAGCAGGCGGCGCACCTCTGTGCCGCGGTAGGGCCGGCCCATGCGGGCCAGCACGCGATCGCTCACGTGCTGCAAGGGCAGGTCCAGGTAGGGTACCACCCTGCCCCCCGGGGACATGAGGCGGGTAGCCTCCATGGGAAACCCGGAGGGGTAGGCGTAGAGCACCCTGATCCAGGCCACCCCGTCCACCCCCGCCAGTTCCTCCAGCAGGCGCGGCAGGGCCGGCCGCCCGTAAAGGTCAAGGCCGTAGCGGGAAGTGTCTTCGGCCACCAGCACCAGTTCCCGTGCCCCCTGCCCCACCAGGTCACGCGCTTCTCTCACCAGGTCC
>JACIYH010000056.1 GCA_014360055.1 Bacillota bacterium
TACTCCCGCTCGAGTTCGCGGAAGCAGCCGCGTACGAACGCGTCGAGTCTGGAGAAGAGGTGGTGATCGAGGACGTCGGGCAGCAGTTGCGCTCGGGCCGGGAGGTGGTTGCCCGGAACCGGAGTCGCGGTGAAACGGTGCTGCTACGGCACTCCCTGAGCGCGCGCGAGATCGAAGTGCTCCTGGCGGGAGGGCTTCTCAATTACGCCGCCCGGCGACCCGCCGGCATGTGAGCGTCCCCCGCGCGTGGGGAGCGGTCGATGGAGTAATATCTGCGGGTGCTGGCGAGCGTGCCCCGCGCGTGGGCAGCGATCGTGCCTACGTGCTGGTGCCGGGTACGGTGACCGTCCTGGGGGAACGATCATCCCGCCGGCAGGAGATCGGGCCGGGAGCCCGAATGGAATCATAGGCGTCAGCAGCTTCCAGAATGTGGGAGGTACAGGGCCGTGGACGAGACTCCGGCCGACCATGGGGCCTGGCCGGGGGTGTCGGTGATCATCCCCGTGGCCGGGGACGCGAGGGGACCGGGGCGGTGGCCGGCAGTCAGCAGCATGGAGCGGCAGCGCTATCCCGGTCCCCTGGAGGTAATCGTCGTGTCGGCCCGGGAGGTCGCGGATGACCCCGGGCTGCCCCCGGAAGCGACCGGCAAAGTCCGGAACCTCTCCGCAGGGGTAAGGAGGGCCCGCTACCCGGTCCTGCTCTTCTGCGACGCCGACGTGGAGGCGCCCTCCGGACTGGTGCGGGACCTGGTGCGCGCCCTGTCCGAGCCGGGCACCGGTCTGGCCTACGCCCTGCCCTGCTGGACCGGCGGGCAGTCCCTGCCCGCCCTGTTCCTTGAGGCCTGGGCCAACGCCCAGGTGGGGACGTTCCTGCTTCCCGCCACCAGGCTGGCGTCCCGGCTCCCGGTCACGGGAGCTGTCGTGGCCCTGCCGCGTGCCGTGTTGGGGCAAGTCGGGGGGGTGGCCGCCCTGGCCGGGTACCTGGCGGACGACGCCCGCCTGGGGGAACTGGTGCAGGCGGCCGGGTATCGGGCCGCCCCGCGGGGGTGGGTGCATGTCCGCACGGGCGACCCGGCCTGGTCGGAGTGCCTGGGCGCCGTGCTGCGCTGGCTGCTTACCCTCCGCCACCACACGCCCGTCGCATACGCGGTCTCCTACCTCACCCACTGGGTGGCGGCCGCCCTGGTGTGGGGGGCAGCGGTGGAAGTGCGTGGCGGATCGCCGGGGCAGGCCTGGTTGCCCCTGGTTCTGGTCGCCCTCCTGCGCATCCTCCTTTCCGCCCTTCCCCCGCTCCGCGCCGGGGCCAGGGGCGTCTGGCCCGCGGTACTGACGCCGCTGGCCGACCTTTTGGCCGTGCCCCTCTGGCCGGTCCCCCTGTTCGCCCGCCGCATCACCTGGGCGGGCACCACCTACCTGGTGTTGAAGGGGGGACGCGTGAAACCCGCGCCCGGCCCTCTCCCCGGGCGGCTGGGGTGACCCTGCAGGTCTCACCCGGGCCTGCCTTTCCACCCGTCGGGTCGGACCCTCAGTGGCATTCGTGCCGCCCGCTTTCCGGTTACACTGGCGGGACCGCTCAGGATTCGCACCTGATTCCCTATTACCCCCCGTAGCGGGCACCTGCGCGGGATATTCAGTCGGCAGGAGCATTCTACCCCGTGGGCGAAGCCCAGACCAGACCGGGCAGGTGTGCCTCCGGCGGTCGGAGCCGGAGTGGAGGTGGACGCGGGCACCGGAAGTGAAGGCGGAGGTGCGCGTGGAAGCCGGATGTGACGGCAGAGGTGATGGCGGAGGTGGACAGTGCGGTTGGGCAGAGCTCTGAGCCTCGGGGCGGCGGCGAGGGTGGCGATCAGGGCGGGGCTGCTGGTGGTAGCCTCGCTTGGGGCGGTGCTGGTGTCTGCATCGGCTGCGGTGGGTGGGTCGGGGACGAGGGGTGGTTCTGAGGCGGCAGCGGGTTGGCCGGACGTGGACGCCCGCGCCGCGCTGGTGATGGATGCCGGGTCGGGCCGCGTCCTCTATGCCCGCGCGCCTGACGAGCGCCGCCTCATCGCCAGCACCACCAAGATCATGACCGCGCTGATAGCCATCGAGAGGGGCAACCCCGATGACCTGGTCACGGTGAGCCGTCGGGCGGCCACCGTCGAGGGAAGCCGCATCTACCTCGAGGAGGGAGAGAGGGAGAGTCTGCGTGACCTGCTGTACGCCCTCATCCTCCGCTCGGCCAACGATGCCGCCGTCGCCATCGCAGAGCACGTGGCGGGTTCGGTGGAGGAGTTTGCCCGGCTGATGAACGAGAAGGCCAGAAATCTGGGCTGCCAGAACACCCACTTCGTGAATCCCCACGGTCTGGATGATCCCGACCACTACAGCACCGCTCGCGACCTGGCCACCATAGCGGCTCATGCCATGAAGAACCCCACATTCCGTGAACTGGTGTCGACCCGCCGCTGGCAGATGCCCTGGCCGGCGAAGAACTCCACCCGGGTGCTACACAGCGAGAATAAGCTGCTGGCGGATGAAGACGGAACCGGCATCAAGACTGGGTACACGAGGGCGGCAGGGCACTGCGTAGTTGCCTCCGCGCGGCGGGGGCAGCTCGAGTTGGTGGTGGTCATGCTGGGGGCCGGGCTCGGGTTCTGGAAGGATGTGCGGGCCTTGCTCGACCACGCCTTTGCCTGCTACCGCCCTGTCACCGTCGTCCGCTCCGGCCAGCCGGTTGGCTCCCGCCCTCTCACTGACGGGGTGGTGGTGGAGGGCGTGGCGGGGGCGGACGTGGTGGTTCCCCTGCTTCCGGAAGAGGCGGCGTCGGTTGACGGCAGGGTGAGGACCGTGGTGCGGTGGGACCCCTCTCTCCAGGCTCCCGTGGGGGCGGGCCAGCGGGTAGGGGAGGTAGAGGTGTATTGCCCTGGTGTACCTGCCGTGACGGTGCCTCTGGTTGCCGCCGGCGCGGTAGCAGCGCCGCAGCGCCATGCGAGCTGGCCCTGGTTGGCGGCAGGGGCGGTTGCAGCCGGGCTCCTGGTTTGGCGTCGGCGCCAGGGCCGGCGTGCCGCTACGCGGACCCGGTGGTCGGCCAGGAGGGCAAGCGCACGGCCGTGGGCCCGCCGGCAGTCGTGGGCCCGTGGGCAGTCCTTGGCCCGTGTGCAGTTGCGGGCCCGTGGGCGGCCGCGACCTGGCAGGTCAGGAGGGCGGGCATCTTGACACCGGGCATTATCCGGTTATGGAGTGACAATGGTTATCAGTCCTCCCAGGAGGGGTGGCCGAGGGGCGGATGGTGATGTTAAGCGGGCTCGCTGTGGGCGCGAGGCCAGGGTGAAACGACTGACCGGCGAGGCCAGCCTGCGCCGTTCGTCTGATCGAAATGGAGGACGGGGGATGGCCCACCGCATCCTGGTGGAGGAAGTGTTACCGTCGGTGGACGAGATGGGGGCCTTATAGACAGTTGTGCATAAGGTGAGAAACGTTGAAGGCTTGCGGGAGCCCGAACCCGGCAGTAGCTCGATGGGAGGGCGCAGCGTGGGCAGGGGTGGTCTGTGGGCAGCGGTGCGACAGTTCCTGTTCGGGTGAGAGACCGGGACCTGACCGACAGACTGGGGTGACCGTGCCATGCTCACCTTCGGGCCGGTTCCCTCCAGGCGCCTGGGAGGGAGCCTGGGCATCAACAACATTCCGCCCAAGATTTGCTCGTATGCCTGCGCCTATTGCGGTTGGGGCCTACTTTGCGGATGCAGGTTGACCGTGATCACCAGTGCCTGAGAATGGTTATCAATCGCTGCGGGGTTTCCCCTTGCAGGAGCTGGCCCTGAGCGCGGTGCCCGTGGGCACGGAAGCGAGGGTTGCTGGCTGCGAGCAAAATAGACAACAATCCGTGTGGTCGCCAACGCGGAAGGCGCCTCTGGCGCCTGCATGGACCGGGGCATGAAGTTACCGCGCCTCGGTTCGTGGTAAATGGATGAATCAGAACTGGAAGCGCGCGCCGGTGGCCAGGGGCCGCCAGCGTTCACCCAGGGCTTGCCGCAGTGCGAACTGGGCTTCGGTGCCCGTGCAGTGGCCCGACACCACCTGATCCGGGGCGATGTCCATCAACTCGGACACCGTGCGGCCGATTCTCTCTTTGCTGGCACCCACCAGGTGGAGTCCACCCAGGACGGCACGGATGCGCTTTACACCCGTTAGTGCCACTGCGTGTTTGAGGATGTTGATAATCCCGGCGTGGCTGCAGCCGGTGATGACTACCAGGCCCTGCTCCTTGAGGTTGACCAGCAGGGAGATATCGTCTGGCATGGTGTCCGGCACGAGGCGGCCGTCCCGGACCGTCCACACCGGCACGCCCACTTCCTCGAAGTCGGTGACGCGGGGCACCTCGCCGGTAGTGGTTACCCCCTCCATGAGCGAGAGGGGGTCGCGGGTCAAGATGAGTAAAGCCCCCGCCCGGGTGAGTTCGTCGGCGCTGTCCGCCCTGCCCATACCCACGTGATGCAGACGCGGCCTGAGGACGAAGTTGGGCCGGAAAATGGCAGGGTGAGCCACCAGGGGGATGTCGCTCTTCCCCGTGCGCCGGATGACCTCCGCCAGGCCCCCGGTGTGGTCGTAGTGGCAGTGGGTCAGCACGATGGCGTGAGCCGCGCTGGGCTCGATTCCCAACCGGGACATGTTTTCAGTCAGGGTATCGGGCGCCTGCCCCACGTCCACCAGGAAATTATAAGTGTGCTTGCCCGAGGTGACTTCCACCCAGAGCGAAAGCCCGTGCCGGGCGAGCACGTCGGCATGTGCCACCGAATCCTCCAGCAGGACGGTCACGCTCACCCGGTCTGCCTGCCCCAGTTGATCGGGCACCCCTGCTCACCCCCGTGGTTTGCCTCGCCCCATCATCCCTTTCGCGCCGCCGCCGCCATATCCTCTCCGGCACCGGCCCCGCCTGCCTCTACCTCCCCGTGGCCCGCAACCGCGCGGGCTTGCACTGCGGTCAACGACGTCAAGCAGGTGGGGGCCCAGGCGCGGAACCAGCTCGCGTACGGCGAGGCCCAGCAGCGCACCCAGTGTGGGTACCACGCCAGGCCTGACAGCGGGCGCCTCACCGGTGCTTTCCCGCCGGGAGACTGCTTTCTGCCCGACAGCCCGGGGGCGGAGTTCCCTGGGGGCCAGCTGCCCAGGTGCTGGCTGCCTGGAGGGTACCGGTCCGCGCGTCATCGGGCGGGGCGTCATGGGGACGGGTGTCACCCGATCAGGCGTCACCGGTACGACCAGGGCCTGCTGGGGGCAGGCTGCCACGCAGGCTTCACAGGAGGTGCACACCTCGACGTCAAGGTGAGCCTTTCCCTCGCGGACCGATATGGCCCCCGCCGGGCAGGCGCTCACGCAGGTCCCGCAGCCGGTGCAACGTTCGTCGAGTACCCGGATCATGGTACCCTCCTATATCTCTCTGAGAGCTGTTTCCGCGGCATTGAAGAGAGGGTAAGCGATGGGTGATGCCGTCAGAGCGGGGTGGGTTCCCACCTGGGAGGTGGCGATGCGGTCGGCCGTGACACCTTTTTGTATCATACACGCGCAGGAGATTGATGAACTCCCCTACGCTCTCTGAGCAGCAGGCCTGGTCAGGGGCATGGCACCCGGCATTCCCCCCGGGTGACGGTGCACCAGGAGCGCGATCTGGCTGTCGCTCACGATCTGATCAGGTGTCCGGTTCTTCTCGGGAGACCCGATGGTTCCAAAAATGTGGGGGACACCGCACGGTATCAGGACCTGCTTTTCCTTGCGCACAAGGCCCACGGTGGCGTTGGGGGTAGTGCCTTCTCGCCGTTATGGCCGCCGTAAAACCTCCGGTGCTCCCGCCCACGACCAGTACGTCGAACTCCCGCATTACCTTTGCCACCCTCATCGATGTGATACTGGTTCTCACTGCTCTTCGTTCAACCTATCACAATTATGGTGGGCAGTCAACCAGTCCTGGCGTTGACACCAGTCCCGGCATTGACATCAGTCCCGGCATTGCGGTCGCATCGCGCTCCCCCGCATTGCCCCACATAAAGAACCTCCCGCCGCGTTGTCAGCATGGTACCCGAGATGGGTTGATGGGAGTCGCGGTCGCAGAGCTGGTCGGCTTCCTCCAGGTAGTGGGTAGTGAGGAACACGGTCACGCCCTCCTGGTTGAGCCTGCGCACCAGGGAGCGCAGGGCACGGGCGTGGATGACGTCGAGCCCGGCCGTGGGCTCATCCAGGAAGAGGAGCCGCGGTCGGTGGACCAGGGCGGCCGCGATGGCGGTCGTCGGGATCAGCCTTCACCTTTGCTGTCCTCCTCGTGCTTGGGTTCTGGTTCCCGCAGTATGCGGTTGGCCAATTCCCGGCAGCGGGCCAACCCCTGGGCGTCGATGAAGTAGTGCACCCGGTAGCCGCGCCTTTGGCCGCGCACCAACCCCACCTGCTTCAGCACCCGCAGGTGCTGCGATACCGCCGGCTGGCTTACCCCCAGGCGACAGGCCAGAGCGTTGACGCAGAGGGCATGTCCCTCCCGTTGCCGGGAAAGCAGTTGGAGCAGCCGCAGGCGGGTGGGGTCGGCCAGGGCTGCGAAGAGCGCTGCTTCCTGTTGTAGCGTCCGGTTGTCTCCTTCCCGCTCCATAAGTATATAAGCCACCTCTAATAAATTAGGCACCCGTGCCCTTCTGTCAAGCGCTGCGAGGGCCTTGGGGCCTGCCATCCGATGTGAACCTGGGCCGGGTCTGGTGCGCCGCTTCTGGGTTGATGGCTTCCTCATGCTCTGCTATATTCTTTATGGACGTATGGCGGTTATGGTTGACCGTGTCGCTGTCCCCCCTGGCAGACCGCGCGCGGGCAGGTGCAGTGGTGCGAGGCGCGGTGTGTGGAACCTGCGCCTGGCAGGGCTGGCCGGCAATCGATCCCAATCAAGTCGCAGGTCAAGGGAGTGGGAGGGTGCCGATCTACGAGTTCAGATGCACAAGCTGCGGCTACCAGTGGGAGACCTTGGTTTCCACCTCGTCCGACAACCCCGTTGAGTGTCCGGGTTGCAGAGGCAAAGAGATCAAGCGGCTGGTGAGTGCTGCGCATTTTTCGCGCCTGGCGCCCAGGCCTGCAGGCAAGACCTGTTGCGGGCGTTCGGAGCGGTGCGACACTCCCCCCTGTGAAGGCGGGGACCGCTGCGGCAGGTGAGGGCTGGCAGGTATCACGGAAGAGGCCGGTGACGGGCAAATGTATGCAGAAAAGGTGATCGATCACTTCCTGAACCCCCGCAACGTGGGGTGCATTCCCGAAGCAGACGGCGTAGGCACCCTGGGCGACCCGTCCTGCGGTGACTACCTCCGCATTTACATCAAAGTTCGGGATGGTCGCCTGGATGACGTGAAATTCGAGGTATTTGGATGCCCTGCGGCCATAGCGACAAGCAGTATCCTGACGGAAATGGTGAAGGGGAAAACGCTGGAGGAAGCGCTCCAGGTTACCGACCAGGATGTGGCGGCGGAGTTGGGTGGCCTGCCCGAATGGAAACTCCACTGTTCGAACCTGGGCGCGGAGGCCCTCCACCAGGCCATACGCGATTACCTTTTTCAGGCCAGCCAGCACCGGTAAGCCCTGCAGCTTCGCGGCCCTTGGGCGGGAAGCCTCGCCCCAGCCGGGAGGAGATACTGGCCCACGCCCCGGGGTGAGGCGGCGGGGAGGAGAAATAGGGGGGAACGTCGAACCCCTTCGTAGCACGAATCCTGATTTAGTAGCACGGAGGGGTGGAACTGATGTGCAGGCAACCTACGCCCTGGGAGCGGGCGGTGGAGTTTCACGGTCACCAGTGCCCCGGCCTGGCCCTGGGGTTCCGCGCCGCTCAGACCGGGCTGCGGGTCCTGGGAGAAACGCGTGCGGCCGACGAGGAGATAGTGGTGATAGCGGAGACGGAGTCCTGCGGGGTGGACGCGGTCCAGGTGCTCACGGGCTGCACGGTAGGGAAGGGGAACCTGATCCTGCGTGACACGGGCAAGCAGGTGTACACCTTCCTGCGCCGGAAGGATGGGGCGGGCGTGCGGGTGTCCCTGCGTTACGGGGCGATGGGGCGTGACCGGGAGGACGAGGGGCTGTTCGAGAAGGTGAGGGCGGGCACCGCCACGCCGGAAGAGGAGGAACGTTACCGGCGAACGCAGGCGGAGAGGATCGCACGCATCCTGGAGGCCCCCGAAGGGGAACTGTTCGCAGTCCGCCAGGTGCGGCTTGAACTGCCCCCGCGGGCGCGCGTTTCCGGTCCGTCCAGTGCGAGATGTGTGGGGAAGGCGTCGTGGAGCCCCGCGCTCACCTTATGGATGGCCATGTAGTCTGTGGTGACTGCTTCCGGCCTTATCCGGCCCGCTGGAGCCAGGCTGGGGGCGCCGGCAGATGAGCGGGCAGCCGCGCTACCGGTGCATGAGAGAACCCGGGGTGCCGGGGGGAAGGTTGCAGGCCCTCGACGGGGTGAGCCTGGAGGTGGGCGAGGGCGAGGTGGTGGGTGTGGTGGGGGAAACGGGCTCCGACCTGGACTGTGGGCCGACCGACGTACGCCCCGGGCTGGTTCCGCCGGGCAGCCGCCGCAGAAACACCCGCGGAGGCGTTGCGCCAGTTGGAAGGAGGCTGTGCCCATGGATAGGGAGCGCATCCTCCGGCTGGTAGGGGATGGAGAGGTGGACCACATCGGCGCCCGCGTGGAGGTGGAGTTCGACAACCGCCAGCAGGTGCCCCTGGGTTTCCGCCATGGTGGTCGCCACTACGAGGTGGTGGAGGTGGTGCGGACCGAGAAGCCGTCACCCTTGCAGTACCACTACCTGGTGCGGACCACGGGCGGTGTGTACAACCTGGTGCTGGTGCGGCAGGATGCCGCCCCGGGGATTTCTCCATCCGTCTGGTGGCTCGACTTCCGGGTGAGGGATGGCCGCGTGGTGGCCGGGCCCGGTGACCGCGCAGCCGGTCGGGGCGCCGAGGCCGGGCCCCTGGGACCGGGGATGGCCCTGGTGAGAGGGGAACTGCTGGGGGTGGTGGCCTTCCACGGTCACCTGTGTCCGGAGTTGGCCCTGGGCTATCGCGCCTCAATGCTGGCGCGGGCTAGACTGGGTTTCGACCGCCACCAGCAAGGTGCCCAGACGGTGGTGATGTACAGCTCTTCTTCTGCGGCCGACGCCGTGCAGTACCTCACCGGCTGCACGCTGGGCAAAGGCAACCTGGTGGTTAATGATGCGGGCGACCACGTGTTTTGCTTCACCAACCGCAGGGGGAAGCTGCTCCTCAAGGTGCTGCCCGGTGTGCTGGAGAAGTGTTCCGAACTCAAACGCATCGAAGAAGAGATAGAACAGGGCCACCCCGTGTCTCCACAGGACCTGGCCTGGTATCAGGAGGAGATCGACCGCCTGGTGAGACGCATCCTGGAGTCGCCCGACGACGCCCTGTTCGCCCAGGTTCTTCTCGCCACCTAAGGTAGGCCGGACCCGCCGCAGGCAGGAGCGGCGCCGGTTACTTTGCCCCAAGCGTGCTATGGGATATATGGCACCGTACCGGCTGTGTCAAGGTAGCGGTTGTTGACATACGGTCATAAACGGGGTATACTCGGTAACGGGCATATGTCCCGAACGTAGGGGGTGATCGGATGGCCGGCGCCCCGTCCCTCTCTGCAGATGCGCGCTTTGGGCAGCGCGCACCTCAGGCCGTTGGGCATGTCCTGGAGGAGCTGCCAGGGGCTCCTGAGCGGAGTCAGGAGCGCCGGTGGGCCGGTGGTCGGGCACTGCAACGCCTGGTTCAGGCCGGTTGCCGAATTACGCCTCAACGGCGGGCGGTGCTGCAGGTGCTGGCCGGGAGCGATCACCCCACCGCGGAAGAGATTTATCGCGCCCTGAGGACCAAGAGGGTGGCTATCGCCACGGTGTACCGGACGCTCCGGCTCTTTGCAAAGCTGGGTGTGGTCAGGCAATTGCGGGCGAGGGACGGATGCGTCCGCTACGAACTGGTGGGCCCGTCCCATGCTCACTTCGTGTGTTTAAACTGTGGCCGCGTCTTCGATGCTGATCAGGAGGGCGTGCGGGGCGGTGGTTTCCGCGGAAGGGGGTTTGTGGTTACTGACAGCGAGATATGCCTGTTCGGGTATTGTCCGGCATGTACTCGGAAGGAGGGCGTAGCGGCGCATGGGTGACCAGGGAGGAGAACGAACAGAAGGTCGTGGCACGATAGAGAAGCTCAAGGCGAGCGAGCTGAGCCAGATTGACCGGCTGGCGGCGGTGATGAGCGGCAAGGGTGGCGTGGGCAAATCGTCCGTCACCGCGCTCCTGGCCGTGAGGCTGTCCCGGCAGGGGTTTCGCGTGGGGATCATGGACGCGGACATCACCGGCCCGAGTATCCCGCGCATGTTCGGCGTTAGGGAGCAACCGGCCTCCCTCGGCTTCGGCATCCTGCCCGTGCGCACCAGGACCGGCATCAGCATCATGTCCCTGAACCTGCTCCTCCCCCATGAGGACGACCCCGTCATCTGGAGGGGACCTCTCATAGCGGGAGCAGTCAGGCAGTTCTGGACCGATGTGGCCTGGGGTGAACTGGACTACCTGCTCGTGGATCTGCCTCCTGGTACCGGTGACGCCCCGCTCACCGTTATGCAGTCACTGCCCCTGGATGGACTGGTGGTGGTGTCCTCGCCTCAGGACCTGGCAGTGATGGTGGTGAGGAAGGCCATCAAGATGGCGGGGATGCTGGGAGTGCCCATCCTGGGCTTGCTGGAGAACATGACGTACGCCACCTGTCCTCGCTGCGGCGAGAAGTTGAGGTTGTTCGGACCCAGCCAGGGTGAGCGGGTAGCCAGGGAGACGGGGGTTCCTTTCCTGGGGGAAATACCGTTGGACCCGCATCTGGCCGAGCTCTGCGATAGCGGGGAGATCGAGCAGTATGAGGGGGTCATGCTCCCCCTGCTCTCGTCCCTGCTTCCGCTATCGGGAAAGGAGTGAGGGCGTTGAAGATGGCGGTGGCGGCCCAGGGCCAGGGCCTGGATGCTGCGGTGGACATGCGCTTCGGGCTTGCCCCCCTTTTCGTGGTGGTGGACACGGAGAGTTTGGAGTCGGAGGCCATTCCCAACCCGGCCCTCAACTCGGCGGGCGGAGCGGGGATACAGGTGGCGCAACTCCTCGCCCGTAGCGGCGTGGGCGCGGTGGCGGCGGGTAACGTGGGTCCCAACGCCATGAGTGCCCTGCGCGCCGCCGGGGTACGGGTCTACGCCTCAAGTGGTGCGACGGTGAGGGAGACGGTGCAGGCGTTCCTGCGCGGAGAACTCGTCCCCCTTGACGAGGCCACCGTGCCCGGCCACTTCGGCATGGCTCGGGGCGGCGGTGCCGGAGCCGGTGGTGGCGTGGGTTGGGGTGGCGGCGTCGGCCGTGGCGGCGCCGGCCCCGGTGGTGGCATGGGCCGTGGCGGCGCGGGCGCTGGTGGCGGCATGGGCCGCCCCATGGGGGGCAGAGGCGGTATGGGCCCCGGGCGGGGTGGTGGCCGCGCCGGCGGCCGGGGCTAATGTAGGGGCCACAAGGGGGAGGAATGGCCGGTGAGAATCGCGGTGGCATCTGAGGGCGGTGTGGTGGCTCAGCACTTCGGTCGCTGTCCCGAGTTCACTATCTTTGAAGTGCGGGACGGGTTGGTGATGGGCAAGAAGGTAATCCCGAACCCGGGGCATCAGCCTGGCTTCCTGCCCGTGTATCTGGGGGAGATGGGGGTTTCGTGCATCATGGCCGGAGGCATGGGCCCCCGTGCTCAGGCCCTCTTCGAGCAGCGGGGAATCAAGACGGTGGTGGGGGTGGAGGGTCCCGTGGAGGGCGTGGTGAGCGCTTTCCTGCGGGGAGAACTGGTTCCGGGCGAAAGTTTCTGTGACCACCCTCATGGAGGAGGTGAGTGTCATGCCGTGGGGTGATCGGACCGGTCCCCTCGGCCTCGGTCCCATGACGGGCAGGGCGGCGGGGTTCTGCGCCGGATTCCCTGTGCCCGGGTTCGCCAATCCCATTCCGGGATTGGGGTGGGGCCGGGGATGGGGATGGCGCTGGTGGGCCGGCTACCGCGGGTTCCTGTGGCCGTATGCCTGGGGTTATCCCGGCTACGGGCCTGCCTACGACGAGAAGCGCACCTTGAAGGCATGGGGTGCAGCCCTGCGCAGGCAACTGGAAGCCGTGGAGAAGAGGCTGGCCGAGCTGGAAGAAGGCAGGTGAAGAGGCGTGCCTAGAGGCAGATTCTGGTTCGGACCCGGCTTCTGGAAGGGCGGACCCGGCCCCTGGGGGGGTCGGGGTAGGTTCGCCTGGCCCGGCGGCGGCTGGGGTCGCCGGGGCTGGGGCTGCTACTGGTGGGCCGGTGCACCGGGCTGGGCGGGTGTGCCAGGCTGGGCGCCGCCCTGGGGTGTGGGAGCACCCTGGGCTGCCCCGGGCTACTACGGGGTGCCCTATGGCGCCGGGGCGGGAAATGATCAGGATGGCGGCGACGAGACGGAAACGGAGGAGGCCGCCTTTCTGAAAGAAGAAGCCCGGGCACTGCGCGAGGAACTGCGGCAAATCGAAGAGCGGCTGCGTGACCTCGAGCAGAAGGAATCCCAAGAGGAGGACTGAGGCGGGGGTGGGGGCCGGGGGTATCTCCGGCCCCCGCATCTCCGTTCCCCGCACCCCCGGCCCCGGGCTTCGCACCTGGGCCCACGCAACGTTTGGCTACCGCAGCAGTTTGGGGTCCCCATGGCAGGCAGGAAGAAGTTACGGGGTGGTCGCTCTGAGAAAAGGCATGACCATAGCGGTGGCCAGCGGCAAGGGGGGCACGGGAAAGACCACCGTGGCCACCAACCTGGCCCTTGCCATCGCCGCACAGCACCCGGTACAGTTTCTGGATTGCGATGTGGAAGAGCCCAACGCCCACCTCTTCCTCAAACCGCGTATTGAGCGGACGTTGGCGGTGGAGATCCCGGTTCCCAGCGTCGACCGGGAGCGGTGCACCTACTGCGGCACCTGCGCCGACGTGTGCGCTCAGCACGCTGTGGGGGTTTTCCCCGGCCAGGTGCTGATCTTCGCCGAGTTGTGCCACGGCTGCGGGGCGTGCGCCCTGTTTTGCCCTGAGGGGGCCATCACCGAGGTAGGACGCCCCGTAGGGGTGGTAGAGGCGGGGAGGGCTGACCAACTGGCCTTTGCCCACGGGCGTCTGAACGTGGGGGAGGCGTTTGCACCCCCGGTGGTGAGGGCGGTGAAGAAGGAGGCCCGCGACCACGGGATAGTGATCATCGACGTGGCGCCCGGCACCTCATGCCCGGTGGTGGAAGCATTGAAGGGGGTTGACTTCTGCCTGCTGGTCACCGAGCCCACTCCCTTTGGCCTGCACGACCTCAAGCTCATGGTTGGGGTGGTGGAGAAGCTTGGGATTCCGGCAGCACTGGTGATCAACCGGGCCGATATGGGCGACGCAGGTGTGTGGACGTTCTGCCGCCAAAAGCGTATTCCCGTGCTGATGGAGATCCCCCAGAATCGGCGCATTGCGGAGAGCTACGCCCGGGGCATTCCCCTGGTACGGACGGACGGCGAATGGGCGGGGCGGTTCGCAGTCCTTTTCCGTCGCATAAGAGCTTTGGTCGAGGGACCCGGGTCGCGAAATGGGTTGAGGGGGTCGGGGTGTGAAAGAAGTAGTGGTGATCAGCGGTAAGGGAGGCACGGGCAAGACGTCCCTGGCGGCCTCCTTCGCCTCCCTGGCGTGCGCCTCCGCGGGGCTGGTGCTGGCCGATTGCGACGTGGACGCCCCCGACCTGCACCTGCTTTTGCACCCCGAAGTGAGGGAGACCCAAGAGTTCCGGGCTTCACGGAAGGCCTCCATCGATGCTGCCGCCTGCACGGGATGCGGCCTTTGCCAGGCTCACTGCCGGTTCGATGCCATCCGGGAGCTGCAGGTGGATCCCCTTTCCTGCGAGGGTTGTGGCGTCTGTGAGCGCATTTGTCCCGCGGGGGCCGTCACCGTCAAGGAGGAACTATTGGGGCGCTGGTACGTGTCGGACACCCGCTGTGGCCCCATGGTCCACGCCTGCATGGAGCCGGGCGAAGAGAACTCGGGTCGCCTGGTGAGCGTGGTGCGCCGGCGGGCGCGCGAACTGGCCCAGGAGCGACGGGCAGATCTGATCATCACGGATGGCCCTCCGGGGATCGGTTGCCCGGTGATATCTGCCCTGAGCGGCGCCGACTTAGCCGTGGTGGTAACCGAACCCAGCCTGTCCGGAGCACACGATCTGGCCAGGGTGTTGGACGTCAGCCGGCACTTCGGCGTTCCCGCAGTGGCCTGCACCAATCGCTACGACCTTCACCCTGAAGGAGCAGAAGCCATAGAGGCGGAATGTGGGGCCCGGGGAGTGCCGGTGGTGGGACGGATTCCCTACGACCCCGTGATGACGGAAGCGATCGTGCGGGGCAAGCCGGTGGTAGAGTTCACCGATGCTGAAGTCACCGGGGCCATACGTAAGGTGTGGGAAAGGATTCTGGTGTACCTCTGCAGCGGCGCGGAGCCGTCCCTGCTCAAGAGGGACGGATAGGGCATCCTGCGGTTCTCCCGCCCTGGGGCCACCCTCGAGATAATACACGAGGCAGTTGGTATCGATGGCGACCAGCCTGTGTTTGCCGAGGGGGTCCGCCAGGGCTCCCGCGTTTCCCGCTCCTCATGGACATACCGGTCGGGGTCCACGCCCCGTCATACCTCGCGATGCGCGTAAGGTGACTATGCGAGGTCCTTACTGTGGGATATAATGGTAGCGTGGGTCATTGCAGCGGCGCTGCCCTATATCAGTGGTTGTCGCCGTGGAAGGTGGACGCCGCAGGACAGGGGGAGATCGGTATCGGACAACTCGTTACCGTTGATCTGAAGCTGGTCGAGGAAAGGGTCCGGGGCATTCTGCCGGATTTCCCTCAGGTTGCGGGAGCCTACCTTTTCGGCTCCGCGCTCGGCCCGTGTCGGCCCGACAGCGACATCGACCTCGCTCTGGTATCTCATCCCGGCATCTCCGCCCGGGGCGATCCATTGGGGAGGGAACGGCTTGAGGCCCGCGTGGTTACAGCCATGGGCCGCCTGGACGGGCATCCCTTTGACGTGGTCGTGCTCGACCCCGACGATGCCATTTTCTCGTTTAAGGCAATCAGCACCGGTCGCTTGATATACATGCGTGACGAAGAACGTGTAACGGATTTCATTGAGACGGTTGCCCAGAGGTACCGGGACGCATATCCCCGGTACAAGCGCGCTCTGCGTGACATTATGGATGAGGTGAGCCAGCGTGGAACTTGACGCCCAGCGCATCGGGTCCAGAGTCGCATACGTGCGGGAGCCGGCCTGCCTCGCTTTCGGCCCCCTGCCCGTGCGCAGCAGCACGGGCATTTCCGCATCATCCCCCTGAATCTGCTCCTCCGCTCATGAGGATGATCCCGTCATCTGGACACCCCGAAAGCCAGCGCTAACGCTTCCTTGCGTCGGCAGGCCGGGCAGAGGTCGGCCATCCCCGCGGGAGCCGATGTGGTCAGGCGGCCACTCCAGAGAGGACGGCCGCAGGAGCGGCAGGTGGCGAGGGGGACGGTGGTCCGCCAGGCGGGCAGGTGGGCGGTGGGGGCCGCGACCCTGGGCGTGCGACCTTCGGCTTCAACACGGGGCCGGCCAGACTCGATCACCAGGCGGACCGCACCGGTGGGGCAGAGTTCTGCACAGGCGCCGCAGGCGGCACACGTTTCAGAGGAGGCACCGAAGGGGGGCATGACCCGCCGGAAGACGCTGCGGCCTGCGAACCCAATGGCGAAATGCCCCAATTTCTCACATGCCTGTACGCATCGGCCGCACAGCACGCACGCTTGCTCGAGTTCGGGTGGCACGGGGGGGAGGGCGGGTGCCCCGGCGGGAGGTTCCACGGGTGTGGGTGGGGCTGCGGCCGCAGGGGTTGCCGTGGGCCCTGCTCGTGCACCCGGTGGCGGAGGTACCCCCAGGTCTTCGGCCAGTTGCTGCAGGGTTTCGGAACGGGGGCACCGGTCCAGCAGGAATGCGATGACCGCGCGTCGCACCCGCAGTACGCGGGCAGACCTGGTGGAGACCTGTATGCCCGGCTGAGCCGGGGTGGTGCAGGAGGCGACCGCCCGGCCCGGGGCGGGCTGGTCTGGATGGCCGCCGTGGGTGACCTCAACGATGCATAGCCGGCACGCCCCGTATGGTTCCAGGCCGGGGTGGTAGCAGAGGGTCGGGATGGTTACGCCCGCCCGCCGGCAGGCGGCGAGGATGGTGTCGCCGGGCCTGATGGGTAGGGCCAGGCCGTCCACCGTCATGAGGCCGGCCACGCTGGTTTCCTTCTCCATCACGTGGTCAGCCACGCTGGATTCCTTATCCCTGACGTGGTCAGCCACGCTCGCTCACCTCCCCGGGGTCGGTCTTCACGCGGGGTTCTACCACGATGGCAGCGAACGGGCAGGTGTCGCGGCATATGCCGCAGCGGGTGCAGCGGGCCCCGTCGATGGCGTGGGGCTGGCGTGGTTGCCCGCTGATGGCTTCCTGGGGGCAGGCACGCAGGCAGGCTCCGCAGCCGGGACAGGCCTCGGCCACAATACGGAACGCGAAGAGTTCCCGGCATACTCCGGCCGGGCAGAAACGG
>JACIYH010000057.1 GCA_014360055.1 Bacillota bacterium
CCTGCCGGCCACCGCACCGTTCTCGTTTACCACGCGCCGGAAAACAAATCCTGCTCCGCCACAGGTGGCGGACGCCGCGGCGCCTCCCTCTCCGCGCCCTGGCGTGGTACAATGGCGGCAATCAGACCCGACCGATCCGCGGCGGCCGGTTTCCTCCAGGGTATCGCGGGAGCATCATTCTAATGATTCCGCACCGATGGTCCGTAAGGCAACTCGATGCACGCGACCTGCCAGCGGCCCTCAGGCTCTGCCAGGGGGAAGGCTGGGACGTTACAATCGACGACCTGGCCGACTTCATAACCTGCCGGGGGCACGCCCTGGCAGCCAGCAGTGAGAACAGCTTGTTGGGGATCATCATGGCCATGGTATACCCACCCTTAGCGTGGATCGGCAACCTCGTCGTGGCGAGATCCTGCCGCGGCAGAGGCATCGGTAGTACCCGGACATCAAAGACCGCATCATCAGCCTTCGGCAGCAGAACCTCCGGCCGGTTGACAAGACGGGCGGGGTCACACCTTGGAACGACCCCGCCCCCCTATCTCAGTATCTCAGTATCTCAGCATTCGCCCATCATTCGTCACTCAACTCCAATACGTTCTCGCTCGGCCGGTACACGGCCATCAGATAGCACACCAGCGCCATCAAGACGTAGCCTATCGCGGGCTGCCACGCTGCCCCGAGACCCAGGTGGGGCGAATGTATTATGCCAAAGAAGGAACACACTGCCCCAAACAGCGCATAGTAGCTGGCCTCCCTGAACTTCCGATCGACAATGAACACGCAGATGGCGCCGAGGATCATTCCGACCAGGATGGCACCTGCCCCCAGCACCTCCATACCCCGATAGACCACACCCGCACCCCGCAGAGCATCATACCCCAGCTGGGCGGCCGAAGTGCCCGCCGCGGTGAGTGCGTTGTCTACCTGGTTTTGCACGTAATTTGCGATCCAGGGTACAAGCGCGAGCACGACACCTGGCGCGTGTCTTGCCGGCGTTGCCTGGAACGACTGGGACCCTATCACGAGGCCGATGTACAGCAGAATCGGCAGTATAGCCACCAGCGGGATCAACGCCAGCAAGAGCGGCAGGATACCAAACAACCCGACCACAAGGATACCTACCCCGGTGGCCCAGGAGTACCCCACCCTCGCGCCGACGCTCTTCCAGCCCGGGTGGCCGATGTAAACCAGCGTCGGGAACGGGCTGCCGAACAATGCCCCGACCAGCGTCCCTATGCCGGCAACCAGCATGGTTTCTACCGTGTTGTACCTGTCACCCGCTGCCTCGGCACTCTCAACGTTGTTCATGCTCTCGAGGAAGTCGTAGATGGCCAGCGGAATGGCCATTGCCAGGTAGGGCCCAATGTATTGCATCCCGTTGATGATCGCGGCCAGCCCCGGGACAGGGACCGCCACGGAGAATCCAGCCACTGCCTGCGCAAGGCTTTCGGCCTTCATGTACCCCGAGGCCCATCCGATCACCGTGCCCGCCAGGATCGCCAGCAGGCCGGCCGGGATGTTACCCGGAAAAGACTTGCGTGCGAACCACCCTATCAATATGATGGCCAGGCACACAAGGCCGATATAGGGCACCTCCCAGACCTCCATGGCAGGGCGCATGGCTATGAACGTCAGCGCCACACCCGCCAGAGTTCCCAGCATCGCGGCCCGCGGTGTCACCCGCCGGATGAAGCCACCGACGAAAGCCCCGGCGATCTCAATGATCGCGTGCACGAAGTTCCACGCCACGCCGATCGACCACGCCAGGTACCAGTCCCCCGTCTTCAGGTACACCGGCCCCATCACCAGGAAACTGCATATGAAGTAGTGGGGGACACTCACCCCATACGGCACCGCCGTAACGTCGTCCCGGCCTTCCTTCAGCGACAGGCGCCGTGCCTGCCAGGCGTAATAGAGGTTTCCGAGACCGATCGACAGCACAAGCCCCGGTACAATTCGACCGTATACCAGGTTATCCGGGAACTTGATCGCGAACGCCAGCAATCCGGTAGCCGTCATCACGTTTGTCAGGCTGTTGGTGAAGAGACCGAAGAACCCGTTAATGTCGCCCCTCACCCACCACGGAACAAGCGCCTTCCTGCTCATGCCTCTACCCCCACCGTACAACGTCTCACGCACGCAACTGACCCAGCGCCTTCAGCAGTGCCTCTGACGTGGACACCCAGCCGAAGATGCCCCCCTGTTGGTGGACCATGCGTACGGCTGCCTCATGGTCTCGGGGATCAAACGCTGCAGCGCAATCCTCGAGCAACAGACACTCATACCCGCGGTCGTTCGCCTCGCGGATAGTTGTGTGAACACACACGTGGGTCGTCACCCCCGTAACCACGAGAGAACTGATCCCTCGCGTTCGCAGAATGACGTCCAGATCTGTCTGGTAGAATGCACCCTTTCCCGGCTTGTCGACCACGGGCTCACCCGGCAAGGGTTTAAGCTCGTCCACGATGTCGTGTCCATACTCACCCCTCACCAGGATCCTCCCCATCGGCCCGGGGTCACCGATGCCCGCACCCTGCCGCTTGCTGCGGCGCAGCTTGCTGGCCGGGCAATCCGACAGATCCGGGCGGTGCCCCTCACGCGTATGCACGACAAACAGCCCTGCTTCCCTCCACGCAGAGAGAACACGCTGGATCGGGGCAATAACTTTACGGGTCAGTGAGATGTCATTGCCCAGTTTCTCCCCAAACCCTCCCGGGGCACAAAAATCCCGCTGCATGTCGATGATCAACAAGGCAGTGTGCCCGGTGTCGCACTCGAACTCATACGGTAGCGCTTCAACGCGAAGCCGTGCCATCGCTCGACTCCCCCTTCTGATCCTCCCGGTTGTTCACTGGCGCTCCAGCACACACCGTCGTGTTAACCCACGGTGTCTCCCTCCCCTCCCTCAGGCCGCTCGCCGGAGCGAAGCCTCGACATCAACAGGCATACTGCGGCCATAAGCAGGTAGCCCACGGCAGGGCCGGTAGCCGCCCCAACCGCGATGCGCCCGGAGTGGATGATCCCGAAGTAGGACAGCACTGCTGCTCCAAACGCGTAGATGGACGCTTCCCGGAAACGGTGGTCGATCACGAAAGCCGTCACTGCCGCCAGAATCATGCCGACAATGATAGCACCGCCGCCGAGAACCTCCATACCGCGATACACAATCCCTGCATCAAGCAGCCGCCCGTAGCCAACCAAACCGGCGTTCGAACCAACCGCCGAAAGTGCGTTATCGACGAGCGACTGGCCCCAGTTGGCCAGCCACGGAACCATACCCATCACCACAGCTGGAGCATGCCGGCTCGGACTGGCCTGGAACGCCTGTGCCCCTATGACCAGCCCGATATAAAGCAGGATCGGTAACACCGCCACGAGGGGAATGACCGTAAGCAGCAGAGGCACAACGCCCAGGAGGCAGACGACCAGTGCTCCCACGCCCGTGGCGACCGAGTACCCAATGCGAGCTCCCACGCTCTTCCACCCGGGGTGCCCGATATACACTGCCGTCGGGAACATGCTGCCGAGTAAAGCACCGGTCAGAGACCCCAGACCGTCGACTAGCATGGCCTCGCGCGTGTTGTAATCGTCGCCTGCCGCGCAAGCACTCTCGACGTTATTCATCGTCTCGAAGAAGTTGTAGACGGCGAGCGGAATCGCAGTGGCCAGGTAAGGTGCAATCTCCCTCATACCGACAGCCAGCGCCGAGAACGCCGGAACCGGGAACGCTGGTCTGATACTGGCGACAGTCTGTGCAACCGCTTCGGGCCTCATGTAGCCGGTAGCCCACCCAAGGATGGTTCCAGCTATGATCGCGACCAGGCCGGCAGGCAGGTCTCCCGGAAAACGCTTGCGGGCAAACCAGCCCATAAGGATGACGGTCAGGCTAACCATCGCGATATACGGCACTTCCCAGCTCTGCATGGCCGGCCTCATAGCGATGTAGGTTAGAGACACCCCCGCCAGCGTTCCCAGCATTGCGGCTCGGGGGGTGTACTTGCGTACAGTGGGCCCAACTGCTGCTCCGAGCACCTCAACGACGGCCTCGATAAAGCACCACGCCACTCCCGCCCGCCACGCGACCAGTGGGTCGCCCGTCTTCCAGTAGATCGGCCCCACGATGAGAAAGACGACTATGAACATGTGAGGGACACTGACGCCATACGGGAGTGCAGTCACGTCGGTGCGGCCCTCACGACGCGCCAGCCGGCGCGCCATGAACGCGTAGTAGAGGTTGCCGACTGCCAGGGAAACACCCACAGCGGGGAGTACGCGCCCGTAAACGAGCCAGTCAGGCATCTTGAGCGTCATGCTCAACAGCCCCGCCAACACCATGATGTTCGTGAGGCTGTTCGTGAAGAGACCGAAGAAGCCATTCCAGTCTCCCCGCACCCACCACGGAACACTAACGGGTTTCATATTCCACCACCTTCTCACCTGAGTTCCCTACAGGCGATCCTCACAACCCCGCCAGTGCCTGCAAAGCCTCTTCAAAGCACTCCATAGGCGCCCGGGTCAGCCCGGCACCCACCTGCCCCATCCCCGCTTCCCTGTGAGCGATCCCCGTGTTGATGACCGGAGTGATCCCCGTTTCCACCACCTTTCTCACGTCTATCCCCGCAGGCGTTCCCACGAAGCCCAGCACGGGTATGGTGAACGTCTGGTTGCGCCCGAAGCAAATCTCCCCCATCTCGCGCGTCAGGGCCACGGCATCCTCCGGCGTCCCGCCCACGAACTGAACGATGGCCGGAGCCGCCGCCATCGCGAATCCCCCCAGACCCGCCGTCTCCGTTATGCTGCTGTCCCCCAGGTCGGGGTTGGCATCTTCCGCCGTGAACCCCACGAAGTAGAGCCCGTTCACACGGGGGGCGGCCGCAGTGAACCACCGATCCCCCGTGCCGCTAACACGAATGCCGAACCGGGTACCGTTCCGCGCCATGGCCGTCACGAGCGTGCAGTTTGGCATCCCGTGGGCTGCGTCCATGGTGGCCTTGCACGCAGCCATGGAGAGGTTCAAGAAGAAGTGGTCGTTCCGGCTCAGGAACTCCCCCACCTCAGCGACCACGGCACCACTGACACCCGCGCTACCGAAGTGCGGCAACAACCCCCGCACCAGCAGGGAAGTGGCCGCCGCGTTCCGGTTGTGGCACTCGTCTCCCATGTGCAACGCCCTGGCGATGATCTGTTTCAGGTCGATGCCCCCGCTGGCCCGGACCACGTCCCTCAAGGCAGGCGCCAACACGTCCCTCATCCACCGCAGGCGGCTGATGACCTCCTCGGAATACGCGCCGAAGCGCAGTACCTTGCCCAGGCCTTCGTTTAGAGTGGCGAATGCGCGGTTACCGTATGCCCGGTTCTCGACCACAACAACCGGCATCGAGGCAGAAACAACCCCGGCCATGGGACCAACCGCGCCGTGATGGTGGCACGGCGACAGCTGCACTTCTCCATTTTGGACCAGGCGCTCCGCCTCGGCAGGCGAACCAGCCAGGCCCTCGTACAGCAAAGCCCCTATGACGGCACCCCTGACCGGCCCGCACGCCTCCTCCCACCGGAGCGGGGGGCCGGCGTGGAGGACCACGTTCTGCCTCATCCCCGGAACAACTTCATCCGCCCTGGCCACGTCGATCCAAACGGGTTGGGAGCCGCAAATCCGCTCGAAGGCCTCTCTGTTCGCCGATTCCACCGCATCGAACCGCTCTTCCAACTCTGATAGGGCAGCCATCAGTTCCGGTTTGCCCCCGGCGGGAGGACGCCAGTCCACGTGTACGTGTTGCGCTCCGACTTCTCGCAGGGTATCAGCGAACTCCCTGAGTCCGACGTTGATTACTCTCAGTTCCCGGCGAAACAGATCCACCACTGGAGACATGGCAGCATCCTCCCATCCTAACTGCGTGCCCGTGCCATGCTGGCTATCAGGCCCGCCAGGCGGGCCGCACGGGCATTGCTCGGCTGCAACACCACCCCCGCCGCGCGCAGCACCGCCTCCTGCCTGTCCAGATCCTGCGGATCACCACGCGTTCCGCACACAGAGGCGACGACGCTGAGGTACCGCCCCTGGGAAGCAGCCAGCTCCTTCGCCCGGACCACACCTTCGGCGAGCACCGAGCCCGGGTCCGGGTGCGCCCCGTATCCCAGCACCACATCCAGCAAGACAACGGCCACCTCGGGGTCACTTGCCTCGCGCTCAAGCCTTTGCAGGCGCAACGCAGGATCGATCATGGGGTGGGGCCTTCCGCGCGTGAACTCGTCATCCCCCAAGTCCACGACCGTGTCCCCCGTGCTCACCCACGAATCGCGAAGCCGCCAGCCTGGTTCGAGGGGCGTGTTCGAATAAACGGGGCCAACCCTCTCCCGAAGGAGCAGCATAGCCTCATCGCAAAGCGTGCCTCCGGAATACAGGCCGCGCAGGAATTTCTGCCCGGGCGCCATCCGGTCGACCTCTTGCCGGGCAACCGGGGTTAGCTCGACCCCCGCATCACGTACCGCCTCGAACGCACTCTCTCCCCGATCGAGGGCCACAGCCATCACCGCGGCTTCCTCCAGGGTGTCTGCAGCGTACCCGCCCGCGCGCTGTATTGCCTCCCGGTTACCGCCGAGGAACACTACCACCACCGGCTTCTCACAATTGGCTACAGCAGCGAGCACTGCTTCGGCAGTTTCGGGAGCAGGCGGTTTGGCCACGAGCACGATCACACGCGTGCCTTCGTCTGCTTCGAGGGCGGCCAGGCCCTGAAGCATGGCGATGCCCCCGACTCGCGCGGAAACGTCCCGCCCGCCGGTACCGACCGCCTGTGATATCCCGGCCTCGAGGCGGTCGATCAGCACGGAAACCTGCTGAATGCCCGTGCCAGCCGCCCCTACGATGCCGATGGTGCCGCGTCTGACTGCATTTGCGAACCCCAAAGGAACGCCATTGATTATGGCCGTGCCACAGTCCGGTCCCATCAGGAGCAGGCCCTTTTCACGAGCGAGTAATTTCAGCCGCAATTCGTCCTCGATGCTGACGTTGTCGCTGAACAACATTACGTGGAATCCCCTGCGGAGCGCTTTGGCCGCCTCGGCGGCCGCATACAGGCCCGGTACCGAAATCAGCACCAGGTTCGAGTCGGGGAGGATAGCTCGAGCAGAGTCAAGGCTCCTGGGAACCGATGGCCCTCTTGCGGCCGCCGCCTGCCGCTGCCCCGCGTCGCCCCCGAGCATCTCTTCCGCCCGCCTGAGGGCCGAAACTGCAACGGGCTCCTCCTCTGCTTCGACCGCGATCACCAGGTCCGTCGCAGAGAGACCATCCAGACCCTTGACCGCCAGCCCTGCCCGTCTGACCGTTTCTTTATTGGGCTCCGTCGCCATGACGGCCACCGCCTGTCTGACGCCCGGTAACCGCGACACGGCGGAGGAAATCTTCATGAGCGTGACGGAGTCAAAGTACGTGTTCCTCAGCACCACATGCCGTACGATCAACCCACGATCACCCCTCGCCGGCCCAAGCCAGCCAGTCCTGCTTCAACTCCGGCCAACAGGCCCGCCATCAAATCACTCCCCGACCAGCTACCCAGGCGCAACACGCCCCGAGCTGCATCAGCGACTACCCCGCGACCGAGCAAGGCACTCAACAAACCGTCAACCTGCTCTGACACCACCCCGCGGGCAGCGCACTGCAGGTACGCCGCCGATACGGGTGTGGTCCGGGGCGCGAGATCCCTGACGACGGCGCCACACCACCGCTGCCACCCCTCCACATCCACGCCCAGTACGCGGCAGGCCAGTTGAACCCCAACCATGAACCCCGCGAACAGGTCGTCACCGGAGGGCGTCAACCCTGGCCCGAGCCCCACCAGCGCACGAGCACCTTCCCCGACGAGCGCTCCCCTACCGCTCGCCAGCCCGGACCGCAGCAGAGCCAGACCACGGCAAACAGCACCCAGCCCCAAGGACGTATACGTGACCGCACCCCTGCCGGACCAAGTCTCCGAACAGAAAGTCAGCATCCAGCCAAGGCTCTGGGCATTGCCCTCCTGCCGAAATATCCGCTTTGCCAAAGCAAGCCTTTCCCACACTTCTGGCACGGCCGGATCACCGGGTCGGGGTGCGGCGGTGTGCCACGACGAAGCCCACACGGGTGCACCCGCCGTCGTGACGTGAAGCGCCCCAACCCGGACGCAGTTCCCACCCACTGCGCACTCATCTCCAGGCTGCACCAAACCGGACAGCGGTTGCCCCGTCGGGGCTATCAGGACGGTAAAGGGACCGTTGCCGACCGAGGAAACCCCCAGGCAGAGGAACTCACAACCTCCGAGCCCCACATAAGCCGTCCTGTCGAACACGGCCACCGCTCGCCCTCCCACCGGGGGACCGCCCACCAGGTCGACGACGTACTCCGATACGGAAACCGCCCGCATGCACACCCCAGCCCACATGATCACGAAAACTCAGGCGGGATTACCGCCAAAGCCTGTGGCGGCGCATCAGACCTCATCGCCCACAATGCACGTCCCCGCCTCACCCCGGAGAGCCTCCCGCGCCCTGTAGAGCGAAGCAATCACCGCACGCCTCGCCTTACGGCCCCGGCACGAACCCACGAAACGCAACGCCGCTTCCACCTTGGGTCCCATGCTTCCGGCGCGGAAGTGACCTTCCCGCTGATACCGCAACATCTCCCCATAAGGGATCCGACCCACCAGATCCTTCTGAGCGGGAGTCCCGTAGTTCAGGGCCGCCGCCTCTACGTCCGTGAGGATCAATAGGACATCGGCATCTACGACCTCTGCCAGTCGGTGGGCAGCCAGATCCTTGTCGATGACCGCTTCCACGCCTGCAATGCCGCCGTCCGAGGTCCTCACCACCGGAATACCACCCCCTCCGGAAGCAACCACCACGACTCCCTCCTCGACAAGCCGCCGGATCGTCGCCGCTTCCACTATCTCAAGGGGGTCGGGGGAAGGTACCACCCGGCGCCAGCCCCGCCCGCTGTCCTCTCTCATCTCGTAACCCCTTTGGACGATAAGTTCCATCGCCCTCGCCTGGCTGTAGAAGGGACCGATGGGCTTGGTGGGGTTTTGGAACGCAGGGTCTTCCGGACTCACAACAGTCATGGTCATCAGAGCCACCACTGCTCGTTCGAGGCCATGGGTCCGCAGTTCGCTGATCAGCGAGCGCACCAGCATGTAACCCAGCAATCCCTGACTTTCGGCACCGCAAGCATCCAGGGGGAACGGAGGAACTACGCCCCTGGCCTCCTCGTTCTGCAGCATGATGTTGCCTACCTGAGGGCCATTTCCATGTGTGACCACCACGCGATAGCCATCCTCCAGGACCAATCGGATGGCTCGAGCGGTGGTCGCCACGTTCGCCAGTTGCTCCTCGAACGTTCCCCTCTGCCCCGGTTGAAGCACGGCATTCCCACCAAGAGCGATGACTACCGTTTCCATCGTCGCCCCCCGACCCGCAAAGCGGATTCACGCGCCTTATTGTTTCGAGAAAGTTACTTCGAGGAAAGCAGGCGCGTGCCTTTATCAACCTTTGACGAACCGAGCGCCCTGCGGTTCGACAAGATACAACAACAGGGCCCGATTGCGACGGCCCCAAAACAGCAGGTAAGGTTAGCCGGTCAGTAAGAAAGCAACCTTTTCACCTTCAGGCCAAGTTGCAGGTTAAACCGTACCTCGGCGCTTCCGAGGTCAACCCCCAGGATCTCCTCTATCCTCCTGAGACGGTATCTAAGGGTGTTGTAATGGACGTACAGCTTCTCCGCTGTCTGCTGTGCGTTCCCGTTGCACGACAGGAACACTTCAAGCGTCCTCACGAGGTCGCTCCCGTTCTCCTCGTCATAGGCTACCAACCGTCCCACCGTGTCCTGATAAAAAGCATTGAGTTCTCCCCGGTCGGAGAACCGGGCCAGGAGCCGGTAAGCGCCCAGGTCCTCGAAATGCATGGCACAGTTCCCGCCCAGAATCCGGCTGGCTACGTCTATCGCCCTCCTGGCCTCCCGGTAACTAAACCTGAGCTGGCTCACGTCGGGGTACAACCTGCCGACGCCCACCGACACGGTGGCGTCCGAAAGGAGCAGTCTTGCCGCGCGCAAGATGGATTCCGCCAGCCTCCTGGTAGCCGCCACGCAGCTTTCGGTCGAATCGGGGTGATACAGGATCACTACGCGACCACCTTTATCCACCACGATCGCATCGTGCCTTCCCGAATGAATCACGCTTTCCACGATCTGCAGGACTGATGTCCCGAGCTTTCGTGTCCGCAATTCCCCATGTTCCAGGCCCTTGAGGTATGCCTCATCCAGACCGTCCACCGCCACCAAGAGCACGGCGTAACTGCGGGTGAGATCCCAGCCAAAAATACGGCCTCTGGCCACCACTGCGTCGAGGGATTCGTAATCCCCGGTGAGCAGACGATCCAGGAACTCGTTGCGGAACCGCTTTTCGATCTCCGCCACGGCCTGCTCTTTCATCATCGCCAGCGCACTGACCGTTGCCGCATGCTCGATTGCCACCAGATCTTCCTCTTTGAGAGGCCGTTCTACCTCCCACGCCGAGAGGTACCCGTATACACTGTCCGAACTTCGAATGGGCTGAACTACCTGCGTAACCACCATGCCCCCAAGGAGCGTCTCCTTCCGAAAAAGGGAATTAGGGAGCCCGCGTACGCCGTTGTTTTCGCGAAAAAGCGCGAGCGAACGCTCAAAATCCCCCTTCGTTAATCCTACCACCCCACCGGGGATAGCACAGGCCAACACCCTGAAGCTGCTGTCCGCCACGGTCACCGGAACTCCAACGATCTCCGCCAGCGTTACGGCAATTTCGGAAAGTCCACCACCGGCGAGGGCCACAGCAGTGAACCGCTTGTGCGTTTCCTCGGAACGCTTAAGCAGGTACGCCTGACGGTTGAGGATTTCGCTCAACAACGGGTGCAGGATATCGTTAAAAGAAACGTCCGGAGGAAGCTCGATCAGGGGAAACGAATACTGGTTCGCAGCGTTTATCATTGCCTCCGGAATGTGCGGCAGGTACCGGGCTGGTTTCAGCCCCAGCCCGGCCAGGCCCTTGCCCGCAAGTTCAGGCACCAGCCTGGCTTGTGCCCCCGGATCGTCTTTTATGGGGTACGCTGTGGTGAGCAGCAGCGCACCCGGCCTGACCCAGTTGATGATATCCGGGACTTCCATGACGTTCACAGATGTTATTTCCCTGTCCAGTCCGTCTCCTCCAGCCACCAATCGGGCTCGGCGGAGCGGCTCCATCGTCAACGCGTCTCGAACCGTTACGGGCACGCCTGACCGCTCCCTATGCACCTCAACGCCAGCTTACTTCCCGAGCTGCATCATAACCCTACTGCTGCCCACACCGCAACAGACGCGTTCGGAATCATAAGGGAAGCCAGTATTCTTCTGTTGAAGACCCCGTTGTAAAACCGCGTGACGGCTCGCAACTGTGCGCACCGGCTCACCTGCGCCACGCGCGAGGGACCCGGGAACGCTGCCCCCTTCCCGCCCGTCAATGTCCATGAGTGGGCCGCCAGGTGAGCCGGCCCTGGGGAGGGATTCCAGTGCGACCAAACAGTGTGCTATCGATGGCAGCTGTACTGGCCGTAGTCCTGGTGCTGACGGTGGCCCTGGCAGGTTGTGGCCGGTTCGCGGCCCAGAACCAACCCACTCACGGCGTTACAGGTGATGATCACACCGGCGGTGGTGTTGGCGGTGCGTTTTCCGTCGACTTCCGCAACACGCCTTCTGTGTATATGGCAGATGCCACTGTGGGCTGGGCGGTGACGCGGACCTCCGTCCTGCGGACGGAAGATGGTGGTGCCCGGTGGGTGGAGGTGACGCCGAACGCAGAGACCGGCTTCTCCCTTGCCGCATCTGCACTTCTGGGTCCTGCCAGGGGCTGGGTTGCCATGTCCAAGGAGCGCAGCGGAACGCTGGCCATTTTTCGTACCACGGACGGGGGCAAGAGCTGGAGCGAGACGGAAGTCGAATTGAGCAATCCTCAATGTGCACCGTGTGGCGTTTCCTTCGATTTCGTCGATAGCGACCACGGCTGGCTACTGGTCCGTGACGGCGTAGCCACGAGACACGAGGCAGTGGAAATCTACCGGACCGGGGACGGGGGTGCCTCCTGGACTTTGGCCGCCCGCACGGAGACGGACGGTCAGAATCCGGACGGGCTGCCCTTTGCCGGAATCAAGACCGGCCTGAGCTTCGTCGATACGGAGAACGGGTGGCTGACCGGATTCGACTACGGCCGCGAGCTGTGGCTGTACGCCACCCACGATGCGGGTAGGACGTGGCATCGGCGTTCATTGCCCATCCCCCAGGGATACACTGCGGAAGGCGGGTCAGCGGAGACAAGGCCGGCCATCTTCTTCGGGAGCAGAGAAGGGATCCTGCCCGTAGTCTTCCACGCCCGCGGACAGCATACCATCTTCTATGTAACCCGCGATGGAGGAGCCACCTGGAAGCCCACCACACCCGTCAAGTCCGCCATCAACCAGGAATTCGTATGGAGTTTCCCCGACAGCAAGCATGGGTTCGCCACCGACGGCGACAGCCTCTACGTTACCAGCGACGGTGCTGCCACCTGGACCGCGGTGACGCCCGATACCAAGCTGGAGGGAACCACCTGCCTGTATTTCATCTCTCCGCAGGTGGGCTGGGCCGTTGCCAGCGGAACCCTGTTCAAGACGTCGGACGGCGGACACACCTGGGTCAAGGTGGGCTTTCCGTAACCAGCACCGACGTCACCGGGCCGGGAGGCCAGCACGCCCCGTTCCGGGCCTCCAACCAAGCCCGGCCGCCCTAAAACATGTTGCTGTTCCTACGACCATACTTCGCCGATGCTGTCTACGCCGATTTGAGGGTGCTTGCGGGCCAGCGCTCTCACCTGAAGCAGCAGCTACTCGGCGGTGAACAGGCTCACCGTCCCGGCTACCATGCCAGACACCAAGAAGCCCTCCCTGAGCGGATCATGCGGATCGAAGATAAACTGATGGAATGCGGTCAGGTATGCACTGCCGGTCACCTCCGGAATCACAGCCTCGTGTCGTCCCACCCTTGCAGTACCTACCAGCCGGCCACGGAAAACAGAACCAATGATACTTTCGTACCGGAACTCTTGACCGATCTGCAGTTCCCCCCGCGCATACATGGCTGCCATCTTGGCGCAAGTGCCCGTTCCGCATGGCGACCTGTCCACTGAGCCAGCGCCGAACACCACCACATTGCGCAGGTCGGCTGCTCCCGAGAACGCGGGTCCGTAAAACTCGACCAACTCCACGTGGGCCAGTTCAGGGCGGGCTGGGTGCCGCACATCCACACTCCCATTTACCGCTTGCCGGATGGACAGTCCTGCTGCAATTAGCCTTCCCAACTGGGAGGCCTCGAGGGTCAGGCCCAGTTCTCGGGCGTCAACTAGGGCGAAAAAGTTCCCGCCAAAGGAGATATCCACGGTAACCCTACCGATCTCGGGCACGGAAACCACCAGATCCCGGCAGTACAGGAAGGCGGGAACGTTTCGGAAGGTAACCTCCAGCGTCCGGCCGCCTTCCACTCTGGCGCACGTCTTCACTGGCCCCGCCGGCGTATCCAGGACCAACTCGACACACGACTCCCGGACTCTTACCAGGCCGGTCTCCAGTGCCACGGTAACCACACCGATAGTACCATGACCGCACATGTCCAAATACCCACCCGAGTCCATGAAGACCACCCCCAGGTCGGCTCCTGGGTCGGCAGGGGGCAGGATCACTGCCCCGAACATGTCCCTGTGGCCGCGGGGCTCGTGCAACAACCCCCGCCGCAGCCAATCAAAATGGGCCGCCAGGTACTGCTTCTTTTGGTACATGGTCTCCCCCGGGATGGGTGGCAGTCCCCCCACGACCACACGGGTAGGCTCGCCCCCGGTGTGGGAATCAACACAGTGGAGGATCAGATCACTCCTCAATGCCTCACCACCCCAGTCTCCACGCTACCTTCAACCTATCGCCTCGGCGTCTCGCCTGCTCAGTACCCCTTCCGTGAGTTGAAGGTCGAATCCCTGGCCAGCGTAACACAAGCCCCGCAGTCCACAGGGGAAACCCTGCCCTGGAAAGCAAGCATACCCAACCTCATCAGATAGCTTTCCGCTCCCGGCCCACCGTCCGCCAGACTCTGAGAAAGTTCCCTCCCATGACTGCAGCCACCACGTCCTCGCTACAACCCTCTCTCCGCAGCAATTCAGCCAGGTGGCCGAAGCGAGTCACGTCCTCAAGACCAGAGGGGTAGGTCAGCACGGACCCGTAATCCACACTGGTACAGCTCCGAAGCGATCTCCCGATGATGTCTTCCGCATAGTCTATGAAGTCAGCTCCAATCCCCACGTGCTCCGGCCCGGCCACCTCCAGAAAATGTAGCACGTGCCGCACCACATCTTCGGCTCTGGCCTTCCCACCGTCCACGAGAAAGGCGGGATAGAAACATACACCAATAAGCCCGCCTCGCCCGGCCACGGCACGCACCTGGTCATCATCTATGTTCCGCGGATGGTCACGCAGCCTCCTGGACGCCGTATGGGACACAATGAGTGGCCCGCGGGTCGCCTCGAACGCATCCCAAAAGGTACGTAGAGAAGCGTGGGCCAGGTCCAGGATCACACCTCTGTCCTCCAGCAACCCCAGGAGCTCGCGGCCCAAAGCGGTCAGACCCCCATCCTCCCTCAGCGCCGCGCCGCAGGCGAACTGATTGGAGCCGTTCCAGGTCAGACCGAAAGACACCACCCCTGCCTCCGACAGGGCGGCGGCCACCGCAACCGGCTCAGCCTCCCCCAGCGCCGAGCACCCTTCGAGTGCGGGCACCAACACAGTCTTCCCCGCGTCGATCGCTCCGGGGACTTCGTCCGCGGATCGGGCAAGGAACAATTCACCCCCCGACTCTTCGACTTCGCGGTGCAACTCACCGAGCAGCACCACAGTGCTCTCCAGTGCGCAATCCGCGCCCTGAGTTGCAAATGAAGGCGTGTCGCCACCCACGGTGAGGACAATTACGTTGACGCCCCCTTGCCGCCAGCGGGGAAGGTGACGATCAACCAGCACCCTGCGTTCGCCCATGCGCCGCCTGGCGTAAACGTCGACCATGACATCGCTATGGAGATCAACGACTGGGAGCGTTACAGAGCCCTGTCTCACGCAACCCCGCCACCCTTCGCACATGTCCGATAGGCGAGCAGAGCGTATATCCTCGCCGCCTGCCGCAACTGCTCGATTTCCACGAACTCATCGGCCACATGGGCCTGCTCGATTTCACCCGGCCCAAAGTACACCCCCGGGATCCCGCCTGCAGTCCAAAGGTGATAGAGGTCACTGTCATCAGTTGGTGGATCCTCGCGCGGCGACCACGGCGCGCATTCCTGACCGGTCACGTCGCGATACGCTTCTTTCACGAGGCCGATGACGGGCGCGTCCGGGGGCACTTCAAAGGGCGTCACCGGATCCCCGTGCGAAAGCTCCACACGCAACTCCGGATCGCGCATCTTCAGGTCAGCGAGAACCGCCCGTATCCTATCCAGCACCTGCTCGGCGGAGAGATCGACGCCCGCAGGGATCCTCAGGTCCAGCAGCGCCTCACATGCATCGGGCACCTGGTTGACTTTAACCCCTCCTCTGATAACATTGGCGCTGAGCACCACCCGCTTGCCCGATGCATTGCGCACCGCCCCCAGCTCCCTCTGGAGAGGAGCGAGCGCGGACAGAACCTGAACCATCTTCTCGACCGCATTTACACCTCTCCAGGCCAGCACCGAGTGGGCACTCCGGCCGTGAGTGGTGATGGTCATCCAGCAGAGCCCGCCCTCAGCGTGGATCAACCTCAGGCCGGAGGGTTCGCACACCACGCACATATCGCCGCTCACATAGCCGTTCCGCACGAGGTACCCTGCTCCAAGCTTGCCACCAGTCTCCTCGTCGCACGTGAACATCAGGGCCACCGGGCGCTCAAAGGCGACTTTCGCCCGCACCAAGGCGGCTACCGCCCCGAGGATAGCGGCGAGGCCTCCTTTCATGTCGGCACTACCCCTCCCCCAGAGCCGTCCGCCCTGCACCATACCGCCATAGGGATCTACCGTCCAGCCCGGCCCCGCAGGCACCACATCCAGATGGCCGTTGAACACGAGCCCCGCCCTGCCGCTGCCGGAGCCGAGGCTGGCCAGCACATTCACCCTGCCCGGCTCGGGCTCAACCGTCCGGGCGACAACACCCAGGCCTTCTAGAAAGGAAAGCACATAACGGGCCATGTCGGCCACCCGACCGGGTGGATTCTCGCTGGGAATACGGACCATTTCTCGGGCGAGCTTGAGCACTTCGCCGTCATCGACTGCCTCAAGAAGCCTGGCTTCTACTTGTCGAAGCACTCCGTGCGCCCCCTTCACATTTTGCTCAACCTGGGATCCAAGACGTCACGGAGCGCATTCCCTAGCAGGTTGAACCCCAGTACCGTCAGCAAAATCACCAGGCCGGGCAGGTTCACCAGCCAAGGTGCTCCGTGGAGGAAGTCGCGGGC
>JACIYH010000058.1 GCA_014360055.1 Bacillota bacterium
CCGTCATCGTGCGCGCGGTGCGCCCGTGTCCCTCCGCCGCAACGACGGTTCGGAAGGTATGCCTGCTTCCCAATGCCATGACCTGCTGCCTCCATTGCTCCTGCAGATAACAGGATTGGGTGATGCGACAAGATCTGGGACCATCCGACAGGATTGTACATGGCTGGGAGCAACCTGTCAACACCCGTCGCGGCCGCCGGGCCGGGCTGGCTTAGTCCAGGACAGGCCGCAGGCCAGAGCAGTTTGCGCGGGGTCAGGCCTCTCCCTCGCGGGCTGCCTCTTCCGCCGGCCCGCTATCGTCGTCGGGTGGTCGCGGCGGTGCGGGCAACGGGATGACCTCGCCTGCAGCCAGCACCACCGCGTGCGATTCGCGAATAGCCCGCTCCGCATCGTCGCGGGTGTACTCCGCCGTGGGGACGAAATCCACGTCGCCATAGAAGGCCAGTTCCCGCTCCTTACGGAGCCACTTCGATGTGGCAGCAAGGGTCTCCGCCTGCTCTCGCACCGCATCCGGAAGGAGGTCTTTGAACTCGAGGAGGAGTCCGCCCACATCATGCTGCTTGGGTGGGTCGATCCCCAACTGACGGAGAATCGCCTTCAGTGCGAGTTCCACTACCTCCTGGGCCTCCCGCACAACGTCCGAATAAGCTTCCTCATCCAGCAGCACGTCGAGGGCCTTAAGACGAGCCCTGGCCTTGATAAGGTAGCTCTGGGCGAGAGTGAGTGGGATCATGCCCGCATCACGTCTTTCCAGTCGAAATGGGGGGTAAGATCCCAGTACCACGCGCCCCGCCAGCGCACCTTGCGCGCTCCCGTCCGGCCCAGACTCCGCCTCAGTTTCGCCAGGTAGTCCGAAAGGAAGCGGCCCCGGTCGAAGAGGATGCGAGCCTCTTCTACCATGTCGAGGAACAGGGGACTGCCTATCAGGACCTCCGCTGGCGTCTTGAAAACAGGAGCCAGGTCGGTGTGAATGCCCTGGCGGCCGAGCGCGCGGATCTCCTCCCCCAGCCGATCCTCAATGGCCCGGAATTCCTCAATGCGCCTGACTCTGCCGGCAGGAAGGGGATCGGCCACCACCAGCAGGTCGATGTCGGAGAAAGGGCCGGGCGTGCCCCGCGCCACCGACCCGAACACGGCCAGGGATACCAGCCGCTCGCCATAGTGCCGGCTGATCTCCTCTCCTGCCCTGACCACCAGGCGCTCAAAGGCTTCCCGCAGCATGCTGATTCCCCCGCGATCCTAACACAACCCGGGTGTGGCGCCAAACACGCCCGCAGAAGGCAAGCGTGGCCGGGAGATGGGAGTCCGGGTATCGTCAGGACCTCCTTCGCTTTATAGCTTCGATGAGAGCCGGGATGACGGCAAACAGGTCCCCCACGATGCCGTAGTTGGCCACCTTGAAGATGGGGGCCTGGGGGTTCTTGTTGATGGCCACGATGACGTCGGCGGAACTCATCCCCGCCAGGTGCTGGATGGCACCGGAGATCCCCACGGCGATGTACACCTTGGGGGCCACCGTCTTGCCCGTCTGGCCCACCTGGTGGTAGTAGGGGATCCAGCCCGCATCCACCGCCGCCCGCGAGGCCCCCACCGCCCCGCCCAGCAGCCGCGCCAGTTCGAAAAGCAGGGAGAAGTGCTCGGCCCCCCCCAGGCCCCGACCCCCCGCCACGATGATGTCGGCGTCCTCCAGCTTCACCATCTCGGTGACTTCCTCGGCGTAATCAAGCAGTCTGGTGCGACTCAGGAGTCGCGACCCATCCACCGGGAAGGTGATCACCTCGCCCCGCCGGGAGGCGTCGGGGGCCAGGGGACGGAACACCCGGGGACGGGCGGTGGCCATCTGGGGACGGTGGTGCGGGCATACCACCACCGCCATGAGGTTGCCCCCGAAGGCCGGCCGCGTCTGCACCAGGATGCGGCGCCCGGGATCGATGTCCAGTCCCGTGCAGTCGGCGGTGAGCCCCGTGCCCAGCCGGGCCGCCAGCCGCGGGGCCAGGGACCGTCCCAGGGCGGTGGCACCGAACAGGAAGATCTCGGGCTTGCGCTCCCGTACCAGGTCCGCCAGGGCGGTGGCGACCGGTTCCTCCCGCAGGTCGGCCAGGGCGGGGTCGTCCACCACCAGCACCTCGTCTGCCCCGCGCGCGATCAATTCCGCCGCCAGGGGACCGGCCCCCTCTCCCGCCACCGGGTCTGCCGCCGCCCCCGCGCCGGAAGCCACCCCTTCGCCGGCCAGGACGGCACTCACCTTGGTACCCAGGGTTTCCGCGAGCCCGCGGGCCTGCCCCAGCAACTCGTACACCACCGGGGCCACCTGGCCCCGCCGGTGCTCCACGAACACCCATACCCCCCGCCCTTCAGCGGCCTCGGCCCGTGCGGTCGCCGCCACCTCGATGGCCTCCGCCGGGCAGGTGGACACGCAGGCCCGGCACAGGTTGCAGGCATCGCCTATCCAGGCAACGCCCTCGCGCATCTCGATGGCCCCCGTGGGGCAAACCCCCACGCAGGCCTCGCACCCGGTGCAACGATCCGCCAGTACCCGGATGAGATCGCTCAAAGCGCCATCAGCCATCATCAGCACCCCCTAGAGCACACCGACGGACTGCAGCCGGGAGAGCAGGACCTCTGCCACTTCCTCGGGGGAACCTTCGATCACCTCGCCGCGCCGCTCCACCTGCGGCACGAAAACCTTCTCCACCGCGGTGGGGGAACCGCGCAGTCCCACCACCTCCTCGGGGAGGCCAACGTCGGCCGGGGTCCACACCGGGATAGTGGCGCGCCGCGCCTTCATGATCCCCTTCAGGGAGGGGATGCGGGGCTGGTTGATGTCCTTCACCACCGTGATCAGGCCGGGCAGCGACATCTCCACGGTCTCCACCGCGCCCTCCACCATGCGTTCCACCACGGCGCGCCCGGGCTCAAGTTCTCTGACCTTGCGCACGTAGGTGACGTGGGGGATGTCCAGGAACTCCGCCACCTCGGGACCCACCTGGGCGGTGTCACCGTCGATGGCCTGCTTGCCGCAGATGATGAGGTCGTACGGCTCCAGCTTGCGCACGGCCGCCGCCAGCGCCCGCGAGGTGGCCAGGGTGTCGGCCCCCGCGAAGGCCCGGTCGGACAGGAGGATGGCCTCGTCCGCCCCCAGGGCGATGGCGTCCTGCAGGGCCTCCCGCGCCTGCGGGGGACCCATGGTCATCACCACCACCGTACCGCCCAGGCGCTCCTTGATCAGCACGCCCTCCTCCAGGGCATAGGTGTCGAAGGGGTTGATGATGCTCTTCACCCCTTCCCTGATGAGGGTGTTGGTCTCCGGGTTGATGCGTACCTCGGTGCTCTCGGGAACCTGCTTGATGAGCACGATGATCCTCACGCTTCAACACCCCTCCTCTCCCGCGGGCCCGCGGCAGCCGCGGGTCACCCCTTGCGGGCGCTCTCGCGCAGCAGTTCCTGGGCGATCACGTTGCGCTGGATCTGGTTGGTGCCTTCGTATATCTGGGTGATCTTGGCGTCGCGCATGAGTTTCTCCACGGGGTAATCGCGCATGTACCCGTATCCGCCCAGGATCTGGACGGCATCGGTGGTGACCCGCATGGCCACGTCGGAAGCGAAAAGCTTGGCCATGGCCGATTCCTTGGCGAAATCCTTCACCCCGGCGTCGATGGTGCGGGCGGTGGCGTACACCAGGGCCCGGGCCGCCTCAATCTGGGTGGCCATGTCCGCCAGCATGTGCCCGATGGCCTGGAAGGTGATGATGGGCTTGCCGAACTGCACCCGCTGGCGCGCATAGGCCAGGGCCCGGTCCAGGGCCCCCTGAGCCAGCCCTACCGCCTGCGCCCCCACCCCCGGCCGGGCCCGGTCCAGGGTGCGGATGGCGATGGCGAAGCCCTGCCCCTCCCGGCCCACCAGCTGAGTGGCCGGGATGCGGCAGTCGGTGAAAACCACCTCCCGGGTGGCGGAGGCCCGGATGCCCATCTTCTTCTCCTTGCGGCCGAAACCCAGTCCCGGCGTGCCCTTCTCCACTACAAAGCAACTCGCCCCCCGGGGGCCCTTCTCGGGGGCGGTGAGGGCGATGACGGTGTAAATGTCGGCTTCACCGCCGTTGGTGATCCACTGCTTGGTCCCGTCCAGCACGTAGAAATCGCCGTCCCGCCGGGCAGTCGTGCGGATGGCCCCCGCGTCCGACCCCGCCTCCGCCTCGGTGAGGCAGAAGGCGGCCAGCTTCTCCCCCCGGGCCACGGCGCGGACGTACCTCTGCTTCTGCTCCTCGCTGCCCGCCAAAAGGAGGGGCATGATGCCCAGCCAGTTGGCGGCATAGGAGGTGGCCACGCCCGGGCAGGCCCACGAGATCTCTTCCACGGCCAGGCAGGTCTCCAGCACCCCTCCACCCAGGCCGCCGTACTCCTCCGGGATACCCACCCCCATGAGGTCGGTCTCCCCAAACCACTCCCTGAGCTGGGACGGGAACTCCTCCCGCTCGTCCAGTTCTGCCGCCACCGGCAGGATACGCTCCCGGGCCACCCGCCGGGCCAGGTCCTTGATCATCTTCTGTTCCTCGGTCAGGAAGTACTCCACTGGCTCACCTCCACCGGCTTACCTCCGCCGGGCGGCCCTGGCCGCCTGTGCTGGCTTACCTCCACTGGGCCGCCGGCCGCCCGTGCTGCCCCACCTCCGCCGGGCCACCTCTGCGGGGTCGCCGCCGCGGGGTCACCCGCCCCGGGGGGCCTCCGCATTTAGCACGGATGCAACCTGGTCCGCCACCCCCGGCAACTCGGCGTCCGCCAGCGTGCGCACGTCCAGCAGGACCTGCTCTCCCTGCACGCGCCCCAGCACGGGCACCGCAGCGCCCCGCAACGCCGCCGCCAGCCGGGAAGCCCCCCGCGGGGAGCGCACGGCCACGGCATAACCCGGCAATTCGACGCCCGGCAGCGATCCTCCTCCGGGGGTGGACCGCGCGGGCACCACGCCCAGTTCACCGGGGGCACCGGGCAGGAGACGGCGCCGGATGAGCCGGCGCAGGCGCTCCGCCCGCCCCCGCAGGCGGCCGGGGTCGGCCGTCAGGCTGGCCAGCACGGGGATGTGCGCGGCGGGGTCGGGCTCCAGGTAGAGGATCAGGGTGGCCGAGAGGGCGGCCAGGGTCATTTTGTCCACGCGCAGCGCCCGCAGCAGGGGGTGCCGGCGCAGGCGATCCACCACCCCGGCCCGGCCCACGATGATGCCGGCCTGGGGCCCCCCCAGCAGCTTGTCCCCGCTGAAGGTGACCAGGTCTCCCCCCTGGGCCACCACCCGGGGTACCACGGGCTCCTCGCCCACCCCCGCCCCCGCCAGGTCGAAGAGACACCCGGAACCCAGGTCGAACATGACCGGGATACCCCGGGATCGCCCCAGTTCCACCAGTTCGGGCCAGCTGACCTCGGAGACGAAACCCTCCATGCGGAAGTTGCTGCGGTGCACCTTGAGCAGCAGGGCCGTCTCCGGGCCGATGGCCCGCTCGTAGTCCGCCACGCGGGTACGGTTGGTGGTGCCCACCTCCACCAGGCGGGCACCGCTCTGGGCCATCACGTCGGGGATGCGGAAACCTCCCCCGATCTCAACCAGTTCCCCGCGCGAGACCACCACCTCGCGGTCGCGGGCCAGGGCCGCCAGGCAGAGCAGTACGGCGGCAGCGTTGTTGTTCACCACCAGGGCGTCCTCCGCCCCCGTGAGGAGGCGTAGCAGTTCGACCGCGTGCACGTAGCGGGACCCGCGCTCGCCCGCCTCCAGGTCGAACTCCAGGTTGCAGTACCCGGCGGCGGCGGCCGCCACCGCCTCCAGGGCGGCAGGCGCCAGGGGCGCCCGGCCCAGGTTGGTGTGCAATACCACGCCGGTGGCGTTGTAAACCCTGCGCAGGGGGTAGCGGGCCCGGCGCAGGGCGGCCGGCAAACGGTCCCTGATCCAGGCGGCGGGGTCGGCCACCCGCTCCCCCAGTTCCAGTTCTCCCCGCAGACGCGCGGCCAGCTCACCCAGCACCCGGGATACCAGGAGTTGCGGATAACCCCGGGCCGCCTCCTTCACGCCGGGATCGGCCAGCAGGCTCCCCACGGCGGGGATCAGGCGCCGGGCGTCCTCTCCCACTTCATTCCCCCTTCCGCTGCCAGATCATACCACGCTGGGCCTGCCAGCGCCAGCGCCCGGTGACACGGCCCGTGACAGGGCGCGGTGACGGGGTCCGGTGCCCGAGCGGGCCCACCCCAGGCCCGGGCTAGGCGGGAAACCCGGGGTAGATCGGGAAAGAGGCGCAAAGCTCTTTCACCTGCGCCCGCACCCGGTCCGCCGGCACCCGGCGCAGGAGGACGTCCCCGATGAGCCGGGCGATGAGCCGCATCTCGTCCTCCTTCATGCCCCGGGTGGTGACCGCGGGCGTGCCCACCCGAATCCCGCTCGCCACTTTGGCCCCGCGGGTGTCGAAGGGGATGGTGTTCTTGTTCACGGTTATGCCCGCTTCCCCCAGCATCTCCTCCGCTTTCTTGCCCGTCAGCCCCCGCTCCCCCACGTCCACCAGCATGAGGTGGTTGTCGGTGCCCCCCGACACCAGGCGGAATCCCTCCCGCACCAATTCCTCCGCCAGAACACGGGCATTTCTTACCACCTGCTCCTGGTAACGGCGGAAACCCTCGCCCATGGCCAGCCTGAGGGCCACCGCCTTGGCGGCGATCACGTGCATGAGCGGGCCCCCCTGGGTGCCCGGGAAGACAGCGCGGTCGATATCGGCCGCATAGCGAGCCCGGCAGAGGATGAGCCCGCCCCGGGGACCCCGCAGGGTCTTGTGGGTGGTGGTGGTGACGAAGTCGGCGTGGGGCACGGGGCTGGGATGCACCCCGGCCGCCACCAGGCCGGCGATGTGGGCCATGTCTACCATCACCATGGCCCCCACCTCGGCCGCGATCCCGGCGATGCGCTCGAAGTCGATGAAACGGGGGTAGGCACTGGCCCCCGCCACGATCAGGCGGGGCCGGTGTTCCCGGGCCAGTTCCGCCACACGCTCGTAGTCGATGGTCTCCGTGTCCCGGCGCACCCCGTACGGTACAAAACGATAATACTTACCGGATATGTTCAGGGGATGGCCGTGGGTCAGGTGCCCGCCGTGGGCCAGGTCCATCCCCATCACCACGTCGCCGGGCTGCAGGACGGCAAAATACACGGCCGTGTTGGCCTGGGCGCCGGCGTGGGGCTGTACGTTGGCGTGCTCGGCGCCGAACAGTTGCTTGGCCCGCTCCCGGGCCAGATCCTCCACCACGTCCACGTATTCGCAGCCGCCGTAATAGCGGGCCCGGGGCAGGCCTTCGGCATACTTGTTGGTGAGCACCGAGCCCTGCGCCCACATGACCTCGGGCGGAGCGTAGTTTTCCGAGGCAATGAGTTCCAGCCCTTCCTCCTGGCGGCGCAACTCGCCCGCGAGGGCCTCTGCCACCTCCGGGTCCACGCGCCGCAACCCTTCCGCGCTGTACCGTTCCATCTTGCGCCTCCTGGGGTGGGATACCTGCCGCGATGGGCTGCGTTCCCTCCTGTGATCGGATCACCACGTTGCATTTTCGCTGCACGCGCGGCGTTCCCCTACCTGGCGGCAGGCCGCTCGTCAAGAAGGCCGGCACCCGTGCGGCCGCTCGCCGAGAGGGTCGGAGAGGCTACCTGGCGGCGGGCGGGTCTGCAAGCGCCCGCACGGGCCCCGCGGCGGCCGCCTCCGGGGGCACGGGCCCCGCGGTGGCGGCCTCCGGGCGCAGGAGGCCCAGGCAACGGAACTGGAGGGCCTGCCCCACGTGTTCCACGCCCACCTCCCCCCGGCCGTCCAGATCGGCCAGGGTGCGCGCCACCTTGAGCACGCGGTAGTAGCCGCGGCCGCTGAGCCCCAGCCGGGCGAAGCCCTCGGCCAGCACCCTCTCCGCCTCGGGAGTGAGCCGGCAGAAGGCCGACACCTCCCGCGGACCCATCTCCGCATTGAGACGCTTGCCCGCCCGCCGCAGGCGGCGGGTCTGGCGCTCGCGGGCCAGCAGTACCAGGGACCGGACCTCCCGGGAGGGGGGTCCGGCAGGTGCGTCACGCCATTCCTCCCAGGACATGCGGCGGACCTCCACCTGCAGGTCGATACGGTCCAGCACGGGACCCGACAAGCGGTCCCAGTACTGCCGCACCTGCTGGCCGGTACAGGTGCAGGGGTACTCGGGGTCCCCCAGCCGGCCACAGTGACAGGGGTTCATGGCTCCCACCAGCATGAAGCGGGCCGGGAAGGTGACCCCCTCGCCCAGCCGTCCCAGGGTGACCCGGCCCTCCTCGAGAGGACCCCGCAGCGATTCCAGCAGGGGACCGGCGAAGCGGTTCATCTCGTCGAGGAAGAGTACCCCCAGGTGGGCCAGGCTCACCTCCCCGGGTCTCACCGGGTGCCGGCCCCCTCCCACCAGGGCGGCCCGCCCCAGGTGGGGGTGGGGAGCACGCCAGGGGGGCTGGTGCAGCAGGCCCCCCTCTCCCCCCAGCAGCCCGGCCACGCTCCAGATCCGGCTCACCTCCAGGGATTCCTCCCGGGAGAGTGGGGGCAGGAGTCCGCGCAGGCAGGAGGCCAGCACCGTCTTGCCCGCCCCCGGGGGCCCCACCAGCAGCAGGTGATGACCTCCGGCCGCCGCACACACCAGCGCCCGCTTGGGCAGCTGGTGGCCCCGGACGTCCGCCAGGTCGGGGCCTTCCGCGGGCGTCACCTCGGGTACCCGCCGGGGAGGTGCCGGCAGTTCCCTTTCGCCCCGTGACCAGGCCACCAGGTCGGTAAGGCGATTGAGGATGCGCACTTCCAGCCCGTCCACCGCCGCCGCCTGAGGGGCGCCGTCGGCGGAGACCACCAGCCCCTTGCCCAGCCGGGCTGCCGTGATGGCCATGGGCAGGATGCCATCCACCGCGCGCACGCGCCCGTCCAGGCCCAACTCCCCCACCAGGAACCAGGAATCCAGGTCGCGCCCGCCCAGCTGGCCGGAAGCGGCCAGGATAGCAGTGGCCACGGGGAGGTCCAGCCCCGGAGACGCCTTGTGCACGTCGGCCGGTGCCAGGTTGACGGTGATGCGCCGCAGGGGGAAATCCAGCCCCGAGTTGCGCACCGCCGAGCGCACCCGCGCCGTGGCTTCCTTCACCGAAGTCCCCGGCAGCCCCACGATCTGGACGCCGGGGAGCCCCGCCCCCACGTCGCACTCCACCCGTACCGGCACCGCGTCCAGGCCGGTGAGGGTGCAGCCCCAGGTCTTTCCCAGCATCTAGCATCCCCCGCTCCCGCCGGGACAAAAGTAACAGCTGGCCTCCCCGAATGGGGCTGTAACCCCACCTGGCCCTGGCCTCATATGCTGGCCGCGCCCTCACCTGCTGGCCGTGCCCTCACGGGGGTGGACAGGCCCCCGGTCCCCCACCGGTGCCGGGAAGGGGCAGGGGCGCGGGCCGCCTGGCACGGAAAAAGTACACCTGGCCAAAGCCCAGTTCGCGCAACATGCCCGCCACCGCCGGGAACTCCCACGCCAGTTGCGCAGCCCGGTGGGCGTCCGAACCCAGGGTGACCAGGCTACCCCCCCGGTGGCGGTAGGCGGTCAGGGTGGGCACCCCCGGGTGAGGATGTCCCACCCCGTGGCGGAACCCCGAGGTGTTCACCTCGATGGCCACCCCGGCCCGCACCGCCAGGTCGAGGACCTCCCCCATGCGACCCTCGACCTCCGCCTCCATTTGCCGCCACATGTCCGCTCCCAGGCGCAGGAACACGTCGATGTGCCCCAGCACGTCGAAGAGGCCGCTCTCCACGGCAGCCCGCAACTCGTCAGAATAAGCATCGAGCAGGTTCCGGGAGTCGACCCCACTCTCCTCGAGGGCAGCCCGCGCGCGGGGATCGGAACAGTCCACGCCCCCCACCTGGTGCAGGGAACCCATCACCACGTCGAACTCCTTGCCCCGCAGGAACTCCCGGATCTCCCCCTCCAGGGACCGCAGGTAGGTCACCTCCACCCCCAGGCCCAGGTGCAGCCCGGGGTACTCTTGCCTGGCCGCCTCCACCGCAGCCCGGGCGGCATCGTAGCGGTACATCCGGTAGCCCTTCCCGTCCGGGTCCAGTTCCACATGGTCGGTGAATACGATGCCGCCCAGACCCAGTTCCAGCGCACGGCGGCAATAGGCGTCCACCGGATCGCTGCCGTCCCAGGAGTGGACGCTGTGCACGTGGTGGTCTACGGCCCACCCCAGGCCGGGGGCGCCCGTCGCGTTCTCCCTCAATCCCAGCCCTCCTCATCGTCCTCCCCGGGTATTCCCGGGCAGGAGAGAAAGCTCAGGCGGTGACACGGAGAAGGCCCCAGCCGGGCCAGGGCGGCGCGGTGTTCGCGGGTGGCGTATCCCTTGTGCCGGGCGAAGCCGTACCCGGGGTAGCGGGCATCGAGTTCCTCCATGATGGCATCCCGGTGCACCTTGGCCAGCACGGAGGCGGCAGCCACCGAGCAGCAGAGGGAATCCCCCCGGATGACCCCCCACTGGGGCTGGTTGACCCCGGGCAGCACGCCTCCATCCACCAGCAGGAAGGACGGCCGTACGGTCAGGCCCTCGAGCGCAAGCCGCATGGCCAGATGGGTGGCGGCCAGGATCCCTTCCCGTTCTATGTACTCTACGTCCACCACCCCCACCGCCCAGGACAGGGCCTGCTCCCTCACCAGGCCGGCCACCCGTACCCGGAGCCCGGGGGCCAGTCTCTTGCCGTCGTCCAGCCCGGGAATGACCGTCCCGGGGGTCAGGATCACCGCCGCCGCCACCACCGGCCCCGCCAGCGGACCCCGGCCGGCCTCGTCAACGCCGGCCACCGGACCCCTGCCTCCGGAAAGGGCCAATTCGAACCTGTAGTCCGGGGCCACCTGCCTCACACCCCCACTGTAACCGTTCCCTGCGGTGGAATGCGTTCCAGGGTGATGCGACCGAGCCTGCCCGCCTGGAAATCGCTGAGCAGGGCGCGGGCCGCCCGCTCCCGATCGGGAGCCCCCCCGGCCCCGAAGAATCCCCGCCGCCGGGCGATGGCGGCCAGCACGTCCTCCGCCGGTCCCCATTCTACCCCGTAACGGTCGCATAGCGCCATCCGGCCTCGCTCCGGCAGGGCGGCCAGCAGGTAAGAGATCACTTCCGGGTAGGGGACCTGCTGCCAGGGAAGCACCCCGATGGCCACCAGCGTGGCGGCGACCTCCGGCTCGGGCCGGGGCGGGAGGAGCCCGGGCAGGTCCAGGGCCTCCGTGCCCCCGCCCGGCCCCTCCGTGACCCGCACCCACTGCTCTCCCCTCGTCACCCCGGGCAGCGCCCCCGTGCGCGCCACACGCTGGCCCGTGAGGCGGTTGAGCAGGGAGGATTTGCCCACATTCGAGACCCCCACCACCACCAGGCGCAGGGGACGGTACCAGGATCGGCGCGCCAGCTTCTCCCGGCACCCCTCCAGCCAGGCACGCACCCGTTCCAGGCCCCGCCCCGTGCGCGCGTCCACCGCCACCGCCTCCTCACCCCGGGCGGCGAGATACGCCAGCCACTCGTCGGTCAAGGCGGGGTCGGCCAGATCGGCCCGGGTGAGCACGAGCAGCCGGGGGCGGGCCTCCACCAGCCCAGCCAGGCGCGGGTTGCGAGAGGCCGCCGGGGCGCGCGCGTCCGCCACCTCGAGGACCACATCCACCAGGCGCATCCTCTGCCTCAGCAACCGCATGGCCTTCGCCATGTGGCCCGGGTACCAGCTCATCTTCCCCACCTCAGCAGCCCCGGCGCAACATGCGCCGCCTGGCCCTGCAGGTCCCCGCCCCGGCCCGGCCGGGCCCGAGGGGGGCCCGGTCCGATCATACGCTACCGGCCCGGCCCTGGCAATCGCAACCCCCATGGAGCGTCCCGCCCGGGGCCCATCGCGGCGGAGCGCCCGCCGTGCAGGGCCCCGGCCGGCGCCGCGGGCGGGAGCCGGTCTCAGAAACAGCGGCTGCTCAGGGGCGTGCCAGGCGCAACCTTTCCAGGCGGGCCCCCTCCTCGGGCAGGAAGGTGGCCTTCACCTCGAGGTACCTGCCGGGGGGAAGCTCAGCAGGATCTGCGGCCTCGGCAGTCCACTCCACGCCATCGGGGGAAGTGCGGAAGCTCAGGGTGATACCGGTCCCGCTCCACTCCGCCAGACGCCACCCGGTCGCCTCTGCCTCCCCTCCGTCAAGGCGCCAGATCACCGCCGGACGGGGCACCACCTCCAGCAGGGCACCCCCGTCCTCCAGCAGGTAGATGACGCCATCGACCACCACCGCCGCCCCGCAGGCCGCGGCTGGTAGCGGCCGTACCATCTCACGGACGCTCCCGTCCGCGTCCACCTCCAGAATACGGTCGGACGGACCCCCGGCGGCGAGCCCGCCCATCACATAGAGGCGACCCTGCCAGAACGCGGCGGCTGCCCTTTCCAGGGGGACGGGGAGACGGGCCACCTGCCGAAGAGAGCCGTCTGCCGGGGAGAAGAGCAGTACTTCGTCGAGCAGCCCCGCCGGGCCGCGGCCTCCCACCAGCCATATACCCTCCGGCCCGCTCACCGCCACCGCCTGCTGGCGCGGCGACGGAAGCCTCACCGACATCTCCTCCACGGAGAAATCCCCCGGGTCAAAGCGCAGGATGCGGTCGACGGGGCCCGCGTCCGTGCAGCCACCCAGCACGTACACGGCGTCGCCCCACAGCGCCGCCCCCGACATCTCAACGGCACGGGGCAACGAGCCCACCGGCCGGGCCGACCCCGTATCCAGGTCAACCATCACGATGCTGCCCGACCTGCGCCCCAAAACTCCGTAAGTATCGCGTCCTCCGAAGGCGAAGATACGGTTTCCCACCCGTGCACAGGGGGCGTTCATGAGGCGCCCTGGCAGCGTGAACCCCAGCACCCGCTCGGCCCTATCGTAAAGGGTCACCCGCCGCACCCTATCGGTGCCCCCCATCCCGGAAGTCCCGCCCACCACGTAGATGTCGCCGGCTCTCCCCGCTACCACCCCCGGGTAACTGAGGGCGGCAGCCAATGTGAGCAGGGGGCGCGGACTTCCAGGCTGGTAGCGTAACCGCAGTACCCGGGAAAGCTCCACCGTGGGGCTGCTCGATCCCCCGCAGAAGTAGACGTCGTCCCCCCAGGCGACCCCGGCCGCTCCGAAGCATCCGGGCGCAAAGGCCAGGGCGGGAGTGAGACGGGCCAGTCCCTCCCCGGGCGTGTAACACCACAGGGTGCCAAGCGCGGAGGGGTTCGCCGGATCCCCCCACGCTCCCCCCAGGAGGTACACCGAGCCTCCCAGCGCGGCAGCAGCGGAAATCCCGCAGGGCACGGGTAGACGGACACCGGTGTCCTCGAGCAGACCGCTTGCGGGCGCGTACCTCAGGATGCGGTCCGACCAGCCGCTGGGAGTGCGGCCACCGAAAATGTAGATGTAATCGCCCAGGGAGACCGCCGGGGCCCCGGCCAGCGCCACGGGAAGCTCGGCGGGAACCCGCTCGATGGTCTCCGCGTCCGGATCCAGGACGAAGACGGCCGTGGATGCCACCCCGCCCAGGTACCCTCCGAACACGTAGACCCTGCCGCCGTGGGCGCAGGCGCTGGCCCCCGCCAACGGGGCGGGAAAGCTGCAGCCCAGGCGATTCAGGGGCCTGCCGGCGCCCTCGTACCGCCACACCTCGCGACCGGCTTCGCCGGCGCCTCCACCCACCAGGTAGGCCCTGCCTCCCACGGTGGCCACGGTCGCCTCCTGCACCGGATAGGGGAGGCGGGTGGGCAGGAGTTCCCAGTCCCGCTCGGGGGCGGGCTGGTACAGGATGCCGTCCGCGTTGCCCCGGCCCCCCAGCAGATAGAGCCCGTCACCCAGCAGGGCCGCACCCGCTCCCGAGACCGGCATGGGCAGTGACCGGTGCGGCACCAGGGTGGGTCCCCGCGCCGCTACCAGGGCACCTTCCTCCTCGCGGCAGCCCGCAGAGAGGATGACCCCCGTGGAGGCACCGCCGGCCACCAGTTCCACGCCTCCGTCGCCGGCCGGCTCTCCCCCTGGCAGGCCGTCAGCGGGCTCTCCGCCGCCACCTGGCGCGGGTTCGCCGTCACCCGGCGCCGGTTCGCCGCCCGGAGGCGGCTCGCCGTGACCCGGCGCGGGTTGGCCATCGCCCGACCCGGGTTGGCCATCACCCGACCCCGGCGGGTCGACACCGGACAGGTCGCCCCCGCCCAGGCGCACACCTCCGGGGGCCTCGGGCAGGAACACCACGGTTTCCGGCGTCCAGGGGGGCGGCTCCGTGGTGGCGAACACCCGGCCCAGCCAGTTGACCCCGTAGTAGAGGGGCGCAGGGTTCCTGCTCAGGCCCGCCTCGACCGCGTCGGCCACGGGCCGGGAACGGAGCGAGGCCCCAAAGGGTCGTCCGTCACCCCCCGGTGCGTCCAGGTCGAGAGGAGAGGCAAGGGGACCATCCGCTCCCGGGTGTTCCCCCGCCACGGGGTAGGTGCCCCACAGGGCGTAGAAGATATCACAGGCCGATTGCAAGCCCTTCATGCTGCTGCGCCAGGCGTCCAGGCGGGCGCGCGGGAAAACACCCGGCATCGCCCCGGCCACCACCGAGGCGAGCACGGCCACTATGGTCACCGCCGCCAGCACCTCTACCAGCGATGCGCCCCGGCTATCCCCGGCCCCGGGAAATCGACCGCGTTCCCCGGGCATGGGGAATCGCCCCCGTTCCCCGGCCATGCGGAATGGACCGTGGCTACCCCTGATCATGGCGGACATCCCCCCTCTGCCCGTCCGCACACACGTGCCCGGCGTAGGGTAGACCCCGCACCAGCCGGGCCAGGGCCCGCAGCCCCTGCCATCCCCGACCGCCGCAGGAAGAGCAGCCCGCACCCTGGCACGACGGGCAGGGTTTCCTGACCAGCCGCTGTTCCAGGATTCCACACAGGGCCACCGCCACTTGCCGGCGGGTGGCACCCATCTCCACCAGGCGCTCGACGGCCTCCCCGGCAGCCCCGGCGTGGAGGGTGCACAGGACCAGGTGCCCTCCCAGCGCGGACCTCACCGCGGCCCGCGTGCTTTCTTCGTCACGCACCTCCCCTATCGCCAGTACGCGCGGGTCGTGACGCAGCGCCGCCCTCATGGCGGCCAGGAAGCCGAAGCCCGCCCGGGTCCGCACCTGTACCTGGGTCACCCCGGGGATCACCTGCTCCACGGGGTCCTCCACGGAGATGGCCGACTTGCCGGCGGCCACCACTTCCCTCAGGAGGGTGTAAAGGGTGGTCGTCTTGCCCGAACTGGCCGGACCCGTAATGGCCAGGAGACCGCAACCCTCCAGCAGGGAGCGCACCCCACCCACCACCTCCGATTCCAACCCCAGACTTTCCAGGCGGTCGGGTAGCCCTCCCTGCCGCCGGAGGGTCACCTTCTCTCCCTGCACGCAGGGGAGCAGGGCCACCCGCCAGGTGTACCCGCTCACGCACAGAAGTCCGTCCTGGGGGTGCAGGCCGTCCAGCAGATCGAGCCCGGCCAGCAATCTGAGGACTGCCACCACCCGGCGCCACTCCCCAGGCGCCAGCGCCTGGCCCTCCCTCAGTTCACCGTCCACCCGATACCGCACGTCCACCGCCTCCCCGAGCGGCTGCAGGTGGACGTCCGAGGCACCCAGCGCCAGGGCTCCGTCCAGGAGGCGCCTCAGCAACTGTTCCGCATCCTCTTCACGGGCACTCCGCACCCGATGGCGCCACACGTTCCCGCCTCCTTCCCGCTTTGCGGGGCGACCCCTAGCGCAGGTGAGCAAGGGCCAGGTACAGTGGTTGCACCACCGCCAGCGCCACCACGGCCACCACGGCGGCCGCCAGCAGGGTGAGCCCCGGCTCCAGGAGTGACAGGGTGACCTTTTCGTACCGGCGTTGCAGGCCGCGACAGTGGACGGCCAGTTCCCGGCAGACCGCTCCCGCCTCCCCCGCCTGTCGGGCCGCCCAGACTGCAGCGGCCAGGGCGGGGGGCAGCGCGGCGGAAGCGAGAGCGCTGGCGGGAGAGAGGCCCGCCCGTACCTGCACCAGGGCTTGTGCCAACCTCCGGCGCAGATAGCCGTTACCGCACCCCGCGAGCAGGGACGACGCCCCCTCACCGGTGAGCCCGCCCGCGGAACTCATGCGGGCGAGGGAATCGAGCAGCCTGGACCGCTCCCGCCACAGGAGAATGCGGCCCACCCCGGGCAGTGCCAGGGCCACGCGGTCTCCCCACCATCCCAGCCTGCCCGTCACGCACAGGGCCAGGCCCGCGGCAACCAGGACAACCACCCCCAGCCCCACCCCCCACCTCGGAGCAGCCCAGAGGAGGAGGCGGGTGGCGGGGGGCAACCCCGCCACCGCCTCCACCACCCAAAATGAAGGGAGCAGGGCAGGGAGAAGGAACCTGCCCACCAGGGTGGCCACCACCCCGCCCAGCATGAGCAC
>JACIYH010000059.1 GCA_014360055.1 Bacillota bacterium
AACTCATCAGTTTCCCCGGGCCGGTGGGCGCGTGCGAGGCGTTCTACACGTACGGACTGGGGACGCTCGCGCGCACCGGAGTCCAGATGGGGTTCCGGGAACTGGCGGAGAAAACCGTGCGCTACCCCGGCCATCGCGACAAAGTCGCTTTCCTGCGCGATTGCGGCTTTTTCTCACGCGAGCCGGTAAAGGTAGATGGGGTAGAGGTGGTGCCCCGGCGGTTCACGGGTGCGTTGCTGACTCCTCTTCTTGAGCAAGGTCATGAGGCCGATGTGACCGTGGTGCGCGTGGTGGTGCGGGGGGAGAGTAGGGGGAGACTGGCCTCATGGACGTTCGAAATGGTCGACTTCTACGATGCGGAAGGGCGGGTGACGTCCATGGCCCGCACCACGGGGTACACCTGCTCCATCCTGGTGGGGATGCTCCTGCGCGGTCGGATCAGTTCGCCGGGGGTGGTGCCGCTTGAGAAGGTGTTCGCGGACGCTGCGATGTATCAGCAGCTCTGCGTGGAACTGCGCGAGCGTGGTATGACCATTGTGGAGCGGTACGAGGAGGGGTAAGGCGGGCGCGCTACCTGCGCGCTTACATGGTCAATGTGGGGGTCCTGGGTGGTTGATCAAACACCAGCAGGAAGGGCGTGGGGGACGTGGTAGGCCGCCGCGATGCTGACACGGTGGTGCGGGAGGCGATGCGGCTGCTGGCGCTGGCAACCTCCTGCCCGGAGCATGACCAGGGCCATGCCGAGCAGGGCGACCATCCTCCTCACTCTACCACCCCCCTAAAGCAAGCCCGGGTCTAACCCACGGCATAGGACTTTGGTTAGTGGTTAGCCGGTGCCGGGGTCCTTCAGATTAACCGTGTTTCTGTTGGACAAAGTATGGGGCATCCCTCGCGGCGTAGTTGAGGGTGTGGCGGGCGGCCGAGGCGGCATCACCGCGCGGCGTCTGGGCCCGTGAGATACGAATTTCGGGCTACGGGACAACGCCGGAAGGGGCGTACCGGTCCCGTGCCGAAGACAAATAAGAGACACCCGTCCTACCTGGCAAGACAGGGGCAGATTACCTGTGCGGCAACGGATAGCCGAGTACGAGTACTACCGGGTGCGCGCCGTGGAAAGGGCGCTGGAACTGCTGGGTATCTTCGCGCAGGGCCGGGCCGAGCTCACACTGGCTCAGATGGCCGAACGCATGAGGCTGCACAAGAGCACGGTACACCGGCTTGCGCTCACGCTCGAGAAGGCTGGTTTCCTGCGTCGTAACGTGGCTACGGGCGCGTACAGTCTGGGCCTGAAGCTCCTCGAGTTGGGGGCGGTGGTGCTCAACAGCCTGGAGTTGCGGAGCCAGGCACGTCCCCACCTGGAGAGGCTGCGCCGGGACACCGGCCACACCGTACACCTGGGCATTCTGGATGCGGGCGAAGTGGTGTACATCGACAAGATCGAGGGCGACACGCCCGTCCGCATTTACTCCCAGGTGGGAAGGCGGGCACCGGCGCACTGCACGGGGCTGGGGAAGGCCCTGCTCGCGTTCCAGCCCGCCGTTGTGATCCGCGAGGTGGTGGCCACCCGGGGGCTCAGACGTTACACCCCGGAAACCATAATCTCCGTTCCCCAGTTGCTGTCCGAACTCGAGCGGGTGCGCGAGCGCGGCTACGCCGTCGACATGGCAGAGCACGAGCCGCTCGTCCACTGTGTGGCCGCACCCATCCGGGATCACACCTCCCAGGTCATCGCTGCCGTGAGCGTCACCTTAATAGTTCCGTCCCTCTCAGCGGCCGAGGTGGAACGGTACGCCAGCGCGGTCGTTGCCACAGCTCTGGCGATATCTGCAGACATGGGGTGGGCCCCCGGTGCGGGGGCCGCCGTGGAGCCGCCCATAGCAGGAACGCCGCACAGGGGGTAGCCGGACTTGCGGTGGTCCCTTGCCTTGAAGAAGGCAACCGTCAACAAGATGCTGCGGGCAGGATGGAGTTCTTCTGCCACCCTGGCGGTGGCCTCGGTCGTCCTCTCCCTTGCAGCCCTGTGCCTGTGCAGCTATTTCGCGGGCGCAAGCCCTTTGAAGGTGATGCTGTCTCTTTTCGAGGGCGCCCTTCAGGGCAGATACGCCCTCACCACCACCCTGTCGGAATGGGTGGCTATGACCCTCTCCGGGCTGGCCGTCCTCATCCCGTACCGGGCCGGGTTCTTTAACGTGGGGGGGCAGGGGCAGCTCGAGGTGGGAGCAGTGGCGGCGGCTGCCGTAACCCTGTCGCTGACCGCCCCGCGCCCCCTGGTCATACTGCTCGCCCTGCTGGCCGCGGTGGCCGCCGGCGTTCTGGCCGTGAGCGTACCCCTCGTGCTCCGGCTGCGCCGCGGTGCCAGCGAGGTTACCACCACCATCATGATGAACTTCGCCTGCATTCAGTTCATGTACGCCATGGTCACCGGGCCCCTCAAGGACCCCAAGTCCTGGTACGGCACCACTCCTCCCGTCCCCGCAGCCTACCAGCTACCCTCATTTCCCCCCGGCTCGGGAGTTCCCGCGGGCATGTGGGTAGCCGCTCTCATTGCCCTCGCCGCGTGGTGGCTGATGAACTCTACCGTATTCGGCCTGTACCTGCGGGCGGTGGGGGGCAACCGGACGGCGGCGGTCGCTGCCGGCATACCGGTCGATCGCGTCCTCACCGGGTCCGTCCTCATGGGAGCGGCGCTGGCCGGCCTGGCGGGCGGGCTCGAGTTGCTCGGGTACACCTTCCGCGTCGCGGAGGGCTGGTCCAAGTCGTGGGGAATGGTAGGTATTCCCATCGCTTTGCTGGGAGGCAACCCGCTGGGAGTCCTGGCAGTGGGATTGCTGTTTGCCATCCTGGAAACGGGTTCCCGTTCCATGCAGGCCCTCACCGGGGTGCCGGCAGCTCTCATCTACCTCTTTCAGGGACTTCCAGTCATCATCTACCTGGGCCTGAGGGCCAGCGCCTGGTACTCGCGCTGGACCCAGGCGGCCAGGTAAGGGCGGTGTGCGCGGTGGAAGGCCAGTGGTGGGCCGACTTCGTTTCGGCAGTCCTGCGGGCGGCGACCCCGCTCGTCTTCTGCGCCCTGGGCGTCCTGGTGTGTGAGCGGGCGGGCATCCTGAACATCGGCGTGGAGGGATCCATGCTGGCCGGAGCCCTGGCAGCCGTGCTGGCGGCGGTGTCTTCGGGAAACCCGTGGATGGGAGTGGTGGCTGCCCTGGGCGTGGGGGTAGCGGCCGGTCTGGTCCTGGCCCTGCTCACCGTGTATCTGCCGGCCGATCAGGTCGCCACGGGGATTGCCTTCAACCTCGTGTGCCTGGGAGTGACGAGTTTCGTATACAAGCTCCTGGTGCTGGGTGGGGTGCAGTTGATGGCCCCCGCGCTGCGGGCTGCCCACGGCCCGGGGGGGAGGGTCTCCCCTGTTGCTCTCGCCGCTGCGGTTACCCCCCTCACCTGGATTGCGCTGCTCTTCGTGCTGCTGACCTGGATGTTCCTGTTCCGGACAGGGCCGGGCTTGTTGTGGCGTTCCGTGGGCGAGAGCGCCCGGGCGGCCCATGCCGCCGGTCTGAATGTTTTCCGGGTCAGGAGCGTGGCTCTGGTGGCAGGCAGCCTTCTCAGTGCTCTCGGAGGGGCTGCCCTCACCCTGGGCTGGGTGCCCACGTTTACCGACAACATGACCATGGGCCGGGGGTTCATAGCGCTGGCGGCCGTTTACTTCGGACGCTGGCACCCCGGTCTCGCGCTGCTGGCATGCCTGCTCTTCGGGGCGGGGGAGGCCCTGGCCTTCCGGGCCCAGGCACTGGGGGCCGGGTTCAACCCGTATTACTACCTGATGCTGCCTTACGTGCTTACCCTTGTGGCCGTAGCAGCCATGGGGCGCGCGGTAGGCCCGCGCGACGCTGGCAAGCCCTACGCGAGGGGGTGAAGAGCGGGCCGATCGGGGGTTGCCTGCCCTGCAACCTGATTCTCCGGGTGTCAAGGAGGGATACGATGTCCAAGAGGTCGGCAGCACGACGCGTACTGGCGGGTCTCCTGGTGCTGTCGCTGCTGGGGCTGCTGGCAGGGTGCGGCGGTGCCGCCAAGGAACAGAAGCAGCAGCCGCCCGCCCAGGAGAAACCCAAGGTGAAGGCCGGAATTATGTTCTCGATCGTCAACCCCGCCCGCGCCGGGGGCTGGGACCGCGCCGACTGGGCCGGCATTGAAGCCCTGCGCAACGAGTACGGCTGGGAAGTGACCGTGGGTGAAGGCGTACCTTACGCGCAGACGGCTGCCACGGCCGCAGGGTACGCGGAAAAGGGGTACGACCTGGTGATCTTCCCCGACGCCGGTCAGACCGAAGCGTTCCGGGAAGTGGCGCCCAAGTACCCCAAGACCTGGTTCGTGATGATGTCCATGTGCGACAATCTGCCCAACTCGCCGCGGGTGGCCGCCTGGTCCCCGGACCTGTACGCTTACGGCGAGATGGTCGGCCTGGTGGCAGCCAAGGCTACTAAGTCCGGCACCATCGGGCTCATCGGCGGGGTACCTGTCCCGGCCCTGGTTACCCTCTTCAGCGGGGCCATTGAGGCGGCCAAATTCGTGCGGCCCGACGTCAAGGTTCTCACCTACTTCGTGGGCGACTGGGTCGACGTGGCCAAGCACCGCGAGCTGGCGGCATTGCAGATACAGCAGGGCGCGGACGTGATCTTCCCGGAAACCGGCCCCGGGACGCTGGGGTGCTATGAGGCGGCGCAGGCCGGAGGGGCCAAGATCGTGGGCTTCGCCTGGGACATGTACGAGGATGCCCCCAAGGTCATGCTCACCAGCGTGATCATCAACAAGCCGCGCATGTACAAGGATCTGGCCGAGCAGTTCATGTCCGGAAAGCTGGAGAAGAAGATCGTCAACTGCGGCGCCGAGTACTTCGGGCTTTCCGACTTCCGGGGGAGCCTCCCCGAGCAGACGGTGAAGGAGATCCAGGACCTGGTTGCCAAGCTGCAAAAGGGTGAGTTGCCCATCCCGGTGGTCATCCACGAAGAGATCATGAAGAAGTGAACCTGGTCGGGTGCAGGCAGCGGAAGCCAGGGCGGGACCGGGACACGGTCCCGCCCGGGTCCGCGACGGGGAAGGAGCAGGAGCAAGTGCAGGCGGGTACGGCTGTGGCGGTGCGCATGGAGGGTATATGCAAGTCCTTCGGTAGTGTGCGCGCCCTGGACAGCGTGAACATGGACATCTCCCTCGGGGAGATCAGAGCCCTGGTGGGGGAAAACGGGGCCGGCAAGACCACCCTGATGACCATCCTCTACGGCATGTACCGTCCGGATGCCGGCCGCATGATCGTGTGGGGGCGCGAGACCGGCCGGGACTGGTCACCGCGGCAGGCCATGACGGCCCGGATCGGGATGATCCACCAGCACTTCTCCCTCATCCCCAACCACAGCGTCCTGGAGAACGTGCTGATGCCCCAGCTGAGGTGGACCCATGTGAGGCCGCGGTGGCATCACCACCGGGCGGTCCTGGAACGTCTGTGCCAGGAATACGGTTTTTCCTTTCCCCTGGAGGCGCGGGTGGAGTCGCTTTCCGTGGGGCAGCAGCAGCAGGTGGAGATCCTCAAGCTGCTCTACCAGGGGGCCAGCCTGCTCATCCTGGATGAACCTACCGCCGTCCTCACCCCCCAGCAGACCGACAGGCTGCTGGATCTCCTCCTCCGTCTACGCGATCAGGGGCACTCCGTGGTGCTCATCACCCACAAGCTCAGCGAGGCGTTTGCGGTGGCCGACAGCATCACCGTCCTGCGCAGGGGGCGGCACGTGGCCACCGTTGCCCGCAGGGACACCAATCCCAGGGAGATCGCCTTCATGATGGTGGAAAGGGAGTGGTCCCCCGCGTCCGGCTGGGAGTTGCGGGCGCCCGAGCCAGGCTCTCTCCTGGAAGTGAGGGACCTGGTGGTGGGCGAAGAGCACCGCAGGCCTGCCGTGGACCGGGTCTCCCTGGTGGTGCGACCCGGCGAGATCGTGGGCGTGGCCGGGGTGGCCGGTAACGGTCAAACGGAACTGGCTGAGGCCCTGGTAGGCATTCGCCGCTGTCGCGCGGGCCGCATCCTGATCGCAGGCCGGGATGCCACCTCGTGGACCATCGCGCAGCGGTTGCGGGCGGGGCTGCGCTTCATCCCCGAAGACCGACACCTGCACGGAATGGTGGGCGAACTGAGCCTCGCGGAGAACCTGGTGATAGACCGCTGTGACCTGCCGCCGTTTTCCGTGCGCGGGGTGCTGCGCCACCGGGCGGTTCGCCAGGCGGCCGCAGAGGCCGTGCAGCACTACGGGATACGGGCACCCTCGCCGGAGACGCCCATGGTGAACCTGTCGGGCGGAAATCAGCAAAGGGCGGTGCTGGCCCGTGCCCTGGCGGGGTCACCGCGGGTGATCGTGGCCTGCCAGCCCACCCGCGGCCTGGATTTTGCCGCCACCGAGTACGTGCGGGCTCAGCTGGTCCGGTGCGCAGCCCGGGGGGTGGGCGTGCTCGTCGTCTCCAGCGAACTGGAAGAACTGATGCAGTTGTGCCACCGCATCCTGGTGATCTACAGGGGACAGGTCATCGGCGAACTCAGCCGGCACGAGTTCGATGCGGGCACCATTGGCCTCTTGATGACCGGTCAGGTGCCCGACGGTGGGAGGTACCATGGTCAGGGTACTCGGGATCTCGGGCAGCCCGCGTAAGGGCAACAGCCAGTTCCTGCTCGAGCAGGCGCTGGAGGCCGCCCGGGCGGTCAGCCCCGGGAACGTGGAATGCACTCCCTACAGTCTGCGGGGCAAGAAGTTTGCGCCCTGCGTTTCCTGTTTTCGCTGCGGTGATCTGAGCGGAGAATGCGTGGTGAAAGACGATTTCCAGGAACTCCGTGACCTCTGGGTGGCGGCGGACGTGGTGATTTACTCGGTCCCCGTCTACCACATGGGCGTGCCGGGCCAGCTCAAGTGCTTCCTGGACCGGCTCGGCAACAGCCTGTTCGGGCGATACCGCCACCTGTTCCCTCCCGGAGTGGACAGCCTGCCCAAGATGCTCAAGGTGGTAGGTGCCATCGCCCAGGGCGTGCACCTCTGCTCCGGGCAGGAACACGCCATCACCGACCTCATCAACCACGCCCTCATCCTGCAGTGCATCCCGGTCACCGGTGACATGTGGCAGTCCTACATTGGCGCGGCCGGGTGGACGTCGAACGATATCGCCAGGGACGCCCTGGCCCGTCAGGCCGCGGCCGGGCAAACGGACGCCGCCATCGTGGTCAGGGCTGCCCGCGACGTGGGCCGCAGGGCCACGGAGATCGCCCTCGTGCTCCGCGAAGGCGGACGGCACCTCAGGGACACCCTCAGGGGTGACCCTGCCTATCTGCCCTTCCTGGAGCGGCTGGGGTGTGTGGATCCGGGGGTAGCAGGAGGCAACAGCGGTGGAGAGCCCGGAACTGGTCAGGGGACGGATTGAGCGGGCGGGCCTGGTGGCCATACTGCGCCGCGTCCCGGAAAGCAGGCTGGAGACCACGGTGGAGGCGCTGTGGCGGGGAGGCATCCGGGTGGCGGAGGTCACCTGGGACGACGAATCATCCCCCGATCTGCTCGGGCGCGCGATAGCGTGTTCCGACCGCGAGTTGGTGTGGGGGATGGGTACCGTGACGGGCGCCGGGCAGGTCAGGCGAGCGCTGGCAGCCGGGGCCCGGTTCATCGTTACGCCTGCGTTCGTCCCCGAAGTGGTGGAGGAGTGCCGGCGGCACGGTGTGCTGTGTATCCCGGGAGCCTTCACCCCTACCGAGATATACGCGGCCTGGCGAGCAGGAGGCGGTCTCATCAAGGTCTTCCCCGCTGCCAGCCTGGGGGCCCCGTACTTCCGGGAACTGAAGGGACCTTTTCCCGGCATCCCCCTCGTGGCCGTGGGCGGGGTGACTGCCGAAAACACCCCCTCCTTCCTGCGGGCAGGAGCCTGCGCGGTGGGTGCGGGGGGTAACCTGGTGCGCAGGGATCTCATTGAACGCGGGGACTGGGAGGCGCTGGCAGAGGTGGCCGCGCGCTTTGTGGCTGCCGTGGAGGAGGTCCGTCCCTCTTGCTCTCCATAGGGGTTGACCCGGCCCGCTGCACCCGGTGCCGGAGGTGCGAGGCGGTTTGCGAGATGACCCACGGGGGCGATGGCCAGGGCGGCCGGAGCCGGGTGCGGATAAGGGACTCCGGCTGGCCCCCCATCAGCATCTGCCGTCACTGCGAGAGCGCACCCTGCGCGGACGCCTGCGTCAGCGGGGCCATCCGGCTCGACCCTGTGGCGGGAGTGGTGGAAATCGACGTCGCGAGGTGCGTCGGCTGCTGGAGTTGCGTAATGGAGTGTCCGTTTGCCGCCATCGCCATGGTCGATGTGGCCGGCCAGGGTGCCAGAGCTTACAAGTGCGATGGCTGCCGGGAATGGGGCTTTCCCCGCTGCGTGGCGTACTGCCCCACCGGAGCCCTCCGCGCAGGGGCGGGAGCCGGCGAGATGAGCGGCCGGGTAAGGCGGCAGCGCGCAGCCCGGGTGCTGCCGGGGCGGCCGACCGGGGGGGCGCGGGCTTGAACTACGTGGTGGTCGGTAGCAGTGCCGCCGGTTTGAGTGCCATACACGCCATCAGGAAGCTGGACCCCTGCGGCAATATCACCGTGGTGGACGAGGAATCGCGTCCTGCCTACTCCCGGGTTCTGCTCACCCACTACATCGCGGGCAGGGTGGCAGAAAGGGACCTGTTCCTGGTGGAGGAAGCGTTTTACCGGAGTTACGGGGTCCGTACCCTGCTGGGGGTCCGGGCGACGGGACTCGACCCCGGGCGAAGGCAGCTGTACCTGGCCGACGGGCGCGTGCTGGACTACGACTCCCTTCTCGTCGCCACCGGTGCCAGGGCCGTGGTTCCCTCCTGGTCTCGGACCGGCGGCGTGACAGGCCTGCGCACCCGCGAAGACGCAGTCCGCATAAGGAACGCGGCGCTGGCCGGGCGCAGAGTGGTCATCGTGGGTGGCGGTCCGGTGGGGGTGAAGCTGGCGTGTGCCCTGCTCGAGTTGGGCGTGACCCCCACTCTGCTTGCCAGTTCACCGCGCATCCTCTCCCAGGTGGCGGACCGGGAGGCCTCCCTCATGCTCGAGCAGCACTTGCTGCGACACGGCGTGAGGGTAAGGTGTGGCGCGGAGGTCGGGGAGGTGGCCGCCGGTCCCCGGGGAACAGAGGGAGTCGTGCTCAGCGACGGTTCCACCGTGCCCTGCCAGCTGCTGGTCGTGTGCAAGGGCGTGGAGCCGCGCACCGAGCTCGTTGCCGGACACCTGGCCGTCCGCCGCGGGGTGCTGGTGGATAACGGCATGCGCACGTCCGTGCCGGGCGTATACGCGGCGGGCGACGTGGCCGAGAGCCCCGACATCTGGGGCGAGGGTACGCGGGTGAGCGCCATCTGGCCCCACGCGGTGAAACAGGGGAAGGTGGCCGGGACGAACATGGCCGGTGGCAGGGACCTGTTTCCCGGAGTGCTGCCCAGGAATGCCATGGACGTGCTCGGGATGCCATTCGTGTCCATGGGCCTCTTGCATGTCCCTGCTGCGGCCGGGTGGCGGTCGGTCTCGCGCCGGCGGGGCAACTCCTACCTCAGGCTGGTCATACGGGGGGAGAGCGTGGTGGGGGCGGTCCTGCTGGGCTGCCCGCAGCTGGCGGGGCCCATCCAGGCCGCCATCCGCAAGGGCGGCAGGGGCTGGGAGCAGCTGGTGCCGCTGTGAGGGGCCCGAGCCTGGGGCCGAATCTGGAGGGATGCGGCGATGGAAAAGTTCCTGGTAGTATATCCTGACCTGTGTACGGGTTGCCGTCAGTGCGAACTGGCGTGTTCTTACCACCACGAGGGGGTATACTCGCCTTCCCTTTCCCGCATCAGACTGGTCAAATTCGAGGACCGCTGCCTGAACGTACCGGTCGTCTGCAGCTACTGCGAAAAACCCCCGTGCGAGGCCCTTTGCCCCACCGGCGCAATGTCCACGGTACCGGAGGGGCCGTATGCGCTGGTGCGGGAAGACCGGTGCATCGGGTGCAAGGAGTGCGTTCACGCCTGCCCGCTGGGTGCCGTGCAGCTTCATCCCGGAAGCGGCGTCGCCATGCGCTGTGACCTGTGCCGCGGGGACCCGGCCTGTGTGAAGGTGTGCGCCGCAGGCGCCATAAGGTACGAACCCCTCGACGCCGCGGTGCGGGAGAAGCGGCGGGCCCGGGCCACGTCCCTGAACCCGCTGTGACAAGGGAGGGATCGGCAGACATGAGGGAGATAGCGGGAGACATCCTCTACGTCGACCTGAGCGAGCGGCGGGCGTGGCGGGAGCCGGTCCCCCACGAGGACATCCTGAAGTTCCTGGGGGGCCGTGGCCTCAACGCTCACCTCCTCTGGAAACTCACCGGACCCGACACCGATCCCCTGGGTCCCGAAAGCCCGCTCGTGTTCGGTACCGGCCTGCTGTCGGGAACGGAGGCCCCCTGTTCCGGGCGGACCACGGTCACGTGCCGCAGCCCGGCCACGGGGTGGTACCTCAAGACCAGCGGGGGTGGTCACTGGGGCGGGGAACTGAAGTTCGCCGGAATCGGGTACCTGGTGATCAAGGGCAAGGCAGACCATCCCGTCTACCTGTGGATCGACGACGGCCGGGTAGAGTTCCGCGACGCCCGTCCCATCTGGGGGGCCGACGTCCGTCAGACAGACCTGGCCATCAAGAAAGAGGTCGGAGACGGGGACATCCAGGTGGCCGTCATTGGTCCTGCGGGGGAACGGCTGGTCAAGTTCGCCGGCATCATGTTCTCCGTGTACAATACTGCCGCCCGGGGCGGTGCCGGTGCGGCGATGGGCGCCAAGAACCTGAAGGCGGTCGCCGTGCGCGGGACCGGGGCGCTGCGGGCCGCCCAGCCCGCCCGCTTCCACCAGGCAGCTGCCGTGTGCCGCCGGGCTCTTCTCGCGGACTCCGGCGGGGAGGGTCTGGCCCGCTACGGCACTTCGGGGAGCGTGGAGGCGGTCAACGAGCTCAGGGCCTGGGCTGCCTACAACTTCCAGCGCAGTCGCCTGGACGACGTCTACGCGGTCAGCGGTCAGTGCCTCGCGGAACGGGGCTACCTGAAGCGTCGGGTGGCGTGCCTGGCCTGCGTGTTCGGCTGCCACCGTTACACCGAGTTGACCCGGGGCGAATTTGCCGGCTGCTACACGGGTGGTCCGGAACTGGAGACCGTGGGGGCCCTGGGTTCCGGCTGCGGGGTCTCCGACCCGGAAGCGATAATCAAGGCCAACGAACTGTGCAACGTCCTGGGGATGGATACCATCTCGTGCGGGTCCGTCATCGCCTGGGCCATGGAGTGCTACGAGAAGGGCCTGATTTCGGCACGAGACCTCGATGGGCTTGACCTGCGCTGGGGAGACGGCAGGGCGGTCATCGAGATGGTCCGTCGCATAGCTTACCGGCAGGGCTTCGGCGACGTCCTTGCCGAGGGAGTAAGGGCCGCTGCCCGCCACGTGGGCGGCGATTCGTACCGCTGGGCCATGGAGGCCAAAGGCCTAGAGCAGTCGCGGGTCGACACCAGATCGGCCAAGGCTTACGCGCTGGCCTTCGCCGTCAACCCGCGGGGTCCAGACCATCTGCACACGGAGACGTTCGCCGAGTTTGGCCTGAGCCCCGAGGGCAGGGCGCTCATCGCCAGGATCACCGGCGACGAGAAGTATGCCAATCCGTACCTGGCGGAGAAGAGGGCCGAGATCGTGCGCTGGCACGAGGACTGCTACGCGGTGACCGATGCACTGGGATTTTGCGCCTTCTCGAGCACTGCCCTGTACGGTGTTACGCCCGCGCGCATGGCCGAACTCTTCTCTGCCGCCACGGGGCACGAGATCTCCGAGGAGGAGATCATGAGGGCGGGACGCCGCATCGTCACCCTCGAGAAGTGCTTCAACGTGCGGGCGGGCGCGGTCAGGGCAGACGATTCCCTCCCCTGGCGCCTGATGCACGAGCGCACGCCGGACAGGCCCGATGCGGACGCCATCAATGCCCCCGAGGAACTGAGCCGGATGCTGGACGAGTACTATTCCCTGCACGGGTGGGACCCGGAGACGAGCTGGCCCACCTCGCAGACCCTGGAAAGCCTGGATCTGGGAGATGTGGGCCGCCAGCTCGCGGCCGTGGGTAAGCTCGGGTGAGGGTAAGGAGGGATGCGTATGCCCGTTCGAGTTCTGGGTTGGGACGACGTCGAACCGCTCCTCGAGGGAGTGGGGGCGCTGGGTACGGGGGGCGGGGGTAATCCGGCCTGGGGCAGGGTGATAATGGAAAGAGACCTGCGCCAGGGCCTGACCTATCGCATCATCCCTCCGGAAGAGGTCCCCGACGACGCCGTCGTGGTCAGCGGCGGGTACATGGGGTCGGTGAAGACCCTGGAGGAGATGGGGTTCGAGAAGGTGGTGGAGGATTGGGACCGGCGGTTTGAGCTGTTGGAAGCCCTGCGGGCCATGGAGGATCTCCTCGGGCGCAGGGTGGAGTACGTGGTGCCCTTCGAACTGGGGGGCCTGAACACCCCTGTGATGCTGAGCCTGGCGGCCAGGGCGCAGGTCCTCGTGGTGGACGGAGACGCGCTGGGACGGGCTGCCCCGGAGACGCAGATGACGAGCTTCATCGGGCACGGCGTACGCCTGACGCCCATGCCGCTCGTGGACCGGATGGGCAACACCGTCATCGTGCGCGAGGCGGCCTACCCGGCTTACGCGGACGAACTGGGCAGGTGGGTGGTCACCCGGGGGGGTGGCACCGGGGCGAACACCCATTACCCCATGACAGGGGCCCAGTTGAAGCGGGCGGTGGTGCCGGGGACCATCAGCCTGGCCCTCAGCGTGGGACGGGCCATCCTGGAGTCCAGAGCGAAAAAGGAGGATCCGGTGGCTGCCTTTTGCCGTGTCACGGGCGGGACGCTGCTGCTGCGTGGCACGGTGGTAGAGGTTTCAGGGGAAGACCGTGGGGGCTTCTACGTTACCTGGGTGACCCTGGAAGAAGCCGGGTCGCCTACGTGCAGCATGCGCCTGGTGATCAAGAACGAGACCATGGCAGGGTGGCTGAACGGGCGGCTGGTCGCAGTGTTCCCGGACCTCTTGTGCCTGCTCGATCCGGCCACCGGTCGCGGCATCATGAGCGTGGAACTGGCCCCGGGGCTCCCGGTGTGTGTGGTGGGGGTGCCGTGTCACCCCCGCCTGCGGGAGGCATTGGGTACACCCGAGGGGGCAGCTGCTTTCTCGGGGGCCCGCTATGGTTGCCCCGATCTGGAGTACAGGCCCATCGAAGAACTCCTGGGGAACCTGGGCTAGGAGATACAGGGAGGGCGGACTTTGGCAGCTTACGATGTGGTAACCTGCGGGGAGGCAATGGTGCTGTTCAGCCCGGATACTCAGGGCCCCCTGCGGCACGTGTCGCTGTTCCGCAAGTACGCCGCGGGGGCGGAGCTCAATTTCAGCGTGGCCCTGGCCCGGCTGGGGTTGCGACCTGCCTTAGTCACCAGGCTGGGAGATGACGAGTTCGGTCACTACATCCTGTCCTGTATGCGGGCCGAGGGGCTGGACACCAGCCTGGTGCGCCTTGATCCCACGCGGTTCACGGCCGTCTACTTCAAAGAATACCGCCCGCTGGGTGACCCGTGCGTCTACTACTACCGGCGGGGCAGCGCGGCCAGCGCCCTGGGACCGGAAGACCTGGATCCTTCCTGGCTGGAGGGAGCCCGACTCGTTCACCTGACGGGCATCACTCCGGCCCTGAGCAAGTCCTGCCACCTCCTCTGCCTCCGCATGCTGGAGGTGGCACGTGAACTGGGCGTACCGGTCTCTTTCGACCCCAATGTAAGGCTCAAGCTGGTGCCCAGAGAAGAAGTTCCCCGCCTGATGGAGCCCTTCATGCGGCAGTGCCGCCTGCTATTGCTCAACGAAACCGAACTTGACCTCATCTTCGGGACCAGGGACCCCTGTGCGGCGGCGCCGCGCGCCTTTGAGTGGGGGGTAGAGGTGCTGGCGGTCAAGAGGGGCGCTCGGGGAGCTGTGGCCCTGACCCGCCAGGGCGAACTGGTGTCCCGGGAGGGATTCCGGCCCGCCCGCCTCGTCGACCCGGTGGGCGCCGGAGACGGTTTTGACGCCGGCTTCGTCTGCGGATACCTCATGGGCTGGCCGCTTGAGCGTTGCCTGACCTTGGCCAATCTGGTGGGCGCCTCCGCCACGGCGGTTCCGGGGGACTACGAGGGCTACCCCTTCCGGCACGAGATCGACGCGTACCTGGGTCCGGCCGCAGCAGGATGCTAGCCGGCGCCGGCCGCAGTATCACGGCTGAGGAGGTGTAAGTGCACCTTGCCGCGACTTTCCCATACCGTTACCGGAGTTCCGCAATCCGGGATCAGGGAGATCATGAACCTGGCCGCAGGACGGCAGGATGTGGTCCGCCTGGAAGTGGGCGAGCCGCTTTTCGCCACGCCCTCCCACATAGTTGAGGCCGCGATCCGGGCCCTGAGAGACGGCTTCACCCGGTACACGCCCAATGCGGGTCTTCCTTCTGTGAGGGAGGCCATTTGCGCCCGCATGGAGCGGGACTATGGCGTCAGGATCGGGCCCGACAGTGTCTGCGTGACCGTGGGAGGCGTGGGCGGAATATCGTCCGCCCTGCGCGCGGCGGTGGACGCCGGGGATGAAGTGCTCATACCTGATCCGGGCTGGCCTAACTATTACATGATGGCAGTAGTGGCGGGCGCTATCCCCCGCCGCTATCCTCTGCGTCCCCAAAACGGTTATCTCCCCGACCTGGATGAGCTCAGGTCTATGGTGGGACCGCGCACGAGGGTGCTGGTGGTGAACTCCCCCTCTAACCCCCTGGGAACCGTCTTCCCGCCCACCCTGGTGGAGGCCCTGGTGGATTTCGCATACGCGCACGACCTCATCCTCATCTCGGACGAGGTATACGACCGCATCGTATACGAGGGCACTCACCGGACCGCATGCGCGTGCGACCCCGATGGCCGCGTGGTATCGGTCTTTAGCGCCTCCAAGACGTACGCCATGACCGGCTGGAGGGTCGGCTACGCCATTGCCGCCGAGGGGATGGTGCGCCAGATGGCGAAACTGCAGGAGGCTTACGTGTCGTGCGCCCCTGCCCCCGCCCAGAAGGCGCTCGAGGCTGCCCTGACCGGTCCGCAGGATTGCGTGGATGCCATGTGCCGCACGTACCGGGAAAACAGGGACCTGACGTGCCAGCTCCTGACCGAACGGGGCATCCCCCACCGCCGACCCGAGGGCGCCTTCTACGTGTGGATACGGGTGGGTTGCCGCGACTCGACGGAGTTCGCCCGTCGCCTCCTCACCCGGTACCGGGTGGCCCTCGCGCCAGGCGGCACCTTCGGCCCGAGCGGAGAGGGATACGTGCGTGTTTCCCTGGTCTCACCGCCGGACGCGATCCGCGAAGGTGTGGTCAGACTGGTGGAAGCCATCGGTACCCTCGCCGGGCAGACCGGGGGGTGTGAAGCTTGAAGCCGGCCCGCTACCTGATGCCTCAGGCCGTTTTCGTAGTGACCGGCGCCGCAGGGGAGAAAACGGCGGGCATGACCGCCTGCTGGGTAACCAGGGTGTCTCACCGGCCCCCCCTGTTTGCCGTGGCCATCCATCACGGCAGCCACACCCGGGACGTGGTGGCGGCCGGCGGGTGCTTCTGCATCCATATCCTGCGCTGCGATCAGGTTGACCTCGCACGCCGGTTTGGCTCCGTGAGCGGACGCGAAACGGACAAGCTCGCAGGCATCCCCTGGCGGCGGGGTGAAAGCGGGGCACCCGTGCTGGAGGGCGTCCTGGCCTATCTGGACTGTCGCGTGGTGAACCAGTTTGAGGTAGGCGACCACAGCCTGTTCGTGGGCCATCTGGTGAACGAGGGTGTATTCGCCCCAACTGAGCCCCTGTTGTTCCGCCCGGAGGACTATGCGGACATCGGCCAGGCCGGGGATGAGGGCTGAGGATCTGTGTTACCCGCTGCGCACGGGAGGTAGGTTGGCGGGAAGAACGTACCAGACGGTTCGCATGCGCCTGCCCAAGCCCATCGGATACAACTATTCCAGTAGTGGGTGGGTAATTGTCGAGGGGCTCCAGGCGCTCTTTGAGGAGGCTGGGGCTCGGCACCTGCGGGCGACCCCGGGTGGTGGGGCTGAGTCTGCGCGGACGGCGGTCGCCGCATACTAGGGTCGAGGTGGCTCCCTTGCGCCCGATCGCCATGGAATTGCTCCGTCTCGTGTGGCAGGCGGTGATCCTGTACGTGGTGGTGCTGTTCGTCGTCCGCCTGCTGGGGAAGCGGTCGGTGGGAAAGCTGGCGCCGTTCGACCTGGCCGTGATCATCAGGA
>JACIYH010000006.1 GCA_014360055.1 Bacillota bacterium
CCAGGGCATCCTCAACCGGGTGGAGATGGCCTTCCGCGCCTACGACCCCTGCTTCGGCTGTGCCACCCACACCCTGCCGGGACAGATGCCCATGGAGGTGACCGTCCGCGACTGCAGCGGCGAAGTCCTGCAAGTGCTCCGGCGCTAGTCACGCACCTGCGAGCCCCGGGCACGCTCCCGCCGGCCTCTCTTCGGGGGGCGAACCGGCACGCACGCCGACGGACCCCGCCCCAGGGGCTCGGTTCCACGCAGGCGCAGGCCCGGCATGTCCGGAAGCCGACCAGGCCGCGGCCAGCCCGAGCCGCCTGCGTGACTGCCGCCCCGACCCCACACTGGTGGTGGGGGTGGGCAACACGATCCTGCGCGACGACGGTGCCGGTATCCACGCCGTGCGCCGCCTGGCCGAGTTATTGCTGGCCCGGGGTGCCACGCCCGTAGTCCCCGGCCCTCCCGACGCCCACTCCGACGCCGGCACCCCCATACCCCCCGGGCCGACAGGTCAGGTGCCTCCTGGCACTGGGCAACCGCAGGTCACGTCAGACGTAACCGCTCTGGCCCTGCCTGACGGGCGCCAGGTTCACCTGGCGGAGGCCTGCACAGGCGGTCTGGGCCTGGTGGAAATCATGCTGGGCTATTCACATGCGGTAGTGATCGATGCCTGGCCGGGAGTCCCTCCCGGCCAGTTCACCGTGCTTTCGATCGCGGATCTCGGCCATGCCCCCGCCCCCGCCTCCGGGCACCAGATGGGTCTGCCCGCGGCCATGCGGGCTGCTGACCGCCTGGGCCTTCCCCTTCCCGACCATGTCGAGCTGTGGGCCATAGGCGTTCAGGACCTCGGGCTGGGAGAGATGTGCACACCCCCTGTGCAGGCAGCCGTCGAAGAGGTGGCCGGCCGCCTCGCCACACTCCTCACCGGCCACACGGACCCCGGCGGGCACTTGCGGGCGCGGCAGAATAGGTGATGCGGCGCCGCGCCCGGGGGCCAATCGCTGTGATATGTCCCGACCTGCAAGGCGTGCGGGAGGCCGAGCCCGAGCCGGCTGCTAGCGCCGGCTATAGTGGTCCAGCAACCTGGAGTACAGGATCATCGACACCGGCCACAGGAACGCCCCCATGGTCGGATAGATCGCCCACGTTATGCGCCCCTCTTCCCAGTAGTTAACGACAAGTAGTGAAACCGAGATCAACAACCAGCCGACCACGGCCAGAAGTACCGGAGGCTTGGACGGGGGCTGCGACGATATCTGACGCCCGTACAGCAAGAGACTCACCGGCCACAGAAGCACCGCCACGAGCACCGCCACGAGATACAAAGGCGACAGGCCAGTTCTCCAGATGGCGACCCCCACCACGGCTAATACCAGCCATCCAGTGACAAATGCGGTAACAAGCTGGGCCTTAAAGTGTGCCTGAGGCTCCATGGACCAGCACCCCCCCTCATTGAAGCGTGGCAGGAAAGAGTCCTTCTCGCACTGCTCGAGGCTCTGCAGGGCCGCGATATCGCATGGGCTCTGACGGGCAGTATGGCTTTTGCCCTGCAGGGGGTCCCCGTGGCGCCGCACGACATAGATATACAGACCGACGAGGCAGGCGCTTATGCCATCCAGTCGCTGTTCCGGGATCGGGTGCAGAGGCCGGTGAGGTTCTCGGAAGCCGCAAACGTGCGATCCCACTTCGGCGCCCTCACCCTCGACGGCATTGAAGTGGAGATTATGGGTGCTCTGCAAAAGCGCCTGCCGTCCGGCGACTGGGAACCCCCCGTGGATGTAAGAGCTTTGCGCATATTCGTCTCGTGGAGAGGATACCGGGTTCCGGTCCTGCCGCTGGAATACGAGTGCGGGGCCTACGCCAGGCTGGGCAGGTACGAGAGGGCCGCAGATCTGAGGCGGTTTCTGAGGGGGCAAGCGGAGTCAGGTGAGGTCCCGGCGGTCCAGTGCTCCACCGGTGTCCTTGCCTCTCTGGCCGGCGGCAGGTGGTGGGACACCGACGCCACCCTCAAGGGCCTCTCCCTCCTGGCCTGGCCCTTCGTTGAACTCCGGCTTTGGGAGGAATGGAATCGCGATTTCGTGGAGATAGCGACGCAGGTCCGCCAGACCGGTGTAGATGTGCTCACCGTTCACGCACCTTCCCTCGAAGAAATGTTGGCGGTCCCCGGGAGGGGGGATGCCGCTGCCCACATACTGAGAAGGTGCGCCGATGCAGCGGTAGCCGCTGACGCCCGGGCGGTGGTTGTGCACGCATGGGACCTCCGACTTTCCGGTTTCGACCCGGGCACGCTGACCGCAAACCTCACCCGCGCCTGCAGGGAACTCTCGGCGCGCGGTCTGGTCCTGAGCATCGAGAACATACCTGGACACAGCGAGGTGTTGCCGGTCGTGCTGGAGGCCTGCCCCGACCTGGCCGTCACCGTGGACACGCGGTGGACGGTGGCGGAGCAGTCGTGGGATCTCATGCTCTCCCTCGCACCCCGCGTCAACAACATCCATGTCCAGACGTTTCTAGACGTCGAGGAAGCGCCTGGTGGGGCAGGCCACGTATCGCTGGGCAGGACACCGGACGGCGAGTTTGACTTGCCGGCGGTTCTGAGCGCGTTTCTCTCGGGGGGATTCCGGGGCACGGTGACCCTGGAGGCGAACAACGTCCCGCAACCTGGCGAAATCCACCTGAGGAATGCCCTGGTGATGCTGCGAAAGCTCACCATGCCGACACCGGGCCAGCCGTGACACCGAAGAACACGCGACCTTCGCGGGCAGATGGGCAGACGCCGAGTGGTGGGACGGGCACCTGCGCGACGCCGGCGGTCGGCCCGGTGCACGCCGCCGCCGAAGGTGCGGCCCGCAGCCTCGCTGACGATTGGACTGAGCATCCCCGATGCTCGTGGGTGGGGGCACCAGCGCTGCGGCCGGGCCGCAACCTGGGCTCAGCCCCGGGAGGAAGCGTAGAGGCGGACTCCCTTCGCCAATGCCTCCCGGGCTACCGGATTGTTGAGTTCCGCCACCGTATAGGGAAAAACTTCCACGGGAAAGCCCAGGTCGAATTTCTCCAGCCACTCGTTGACCCTTTCCAGGAAAGGCCTGTGGTCCTCCTGGAGGACGATCAGGATATCGGCGTCACTGCCCGGCACAGCTCTTCTTTCCGCCAGGGAGCCGAACAGAACGATCTCCTTCACGAGGGGGTTCTCCCGGCCAGCTTCTTGCGCCGCCCGACGGATATCCTCCAGCAGCCGGTCGTGTTCAAGCCAGAAGACTCTCACAGAATGAGAGGATTCCTCGCGCACATAAGATGGCACTTTCGGCGTCTCCCCTGGTGAAGTATTCATAGGGACTGCCCGCATCAAACCCGTTGGGGTACCGAGCCGGGATGTAAAACCTGTCCAGGGCACGCGCACAGTCAAAGAGTTCTTCACCAACCGCTACCTTCTGCGACAGTAACCTGAGAAGCTCATACACGGAGTGCCCCCAGGCAGTTCCGCCCAGTTTCTGAAAAACAGCCTTCACGGCCTTTTCCGCTGCCTGCTACGAGGCAAAACACGCCCACTCGAAGAATCCGCCCGCCAGCATCGCTTCTGCCGATGCCAGGTCCCGGGAGGCCTGTTTTAACCAGTCCTTGCTCCGCTCCGGCAATGCGCGGCCCTCCTGTTCACCCTCTGCGGGACCGGCGTTATCATACCATGGCCTCCCGGACGTGGCAACCGCGCGTACCAACCATGTCCCCACCCGGGGAACGCCCGGCCACGGTGCTGGACTCCCGGTGCGGTTCCCTGCGCCGGCCGCAGGAATGCCGATCTGCCCCGTCGAAGAGCGAGGAGCGGCGGTGCGCGAGGGGGGAGACGTTAGGTGCAGCAGCGAGTAGCCTTCAAGGGGTGTGGCAGCGCGCTGCGGGTGGCGGCGGCGCTGGTGACGGTACTGGCCCTGAGCCTGCCCCTCGCGACTGGTACTGCGTCGGGGAGCGCGCCGGCGGAGGTGCAGCTGGCGTTCGTGGGGGACATCATGCTGGCCCTGCGGGTGGCGGGGCTCATCCAGGAACAGGGAACCGACTACCCCTGGCGGCAGGTAGCCCCCGTGTTGCAGAAGGCTGACCTGGCGGTGGGCAACCTGGAGTGCGCGGCGGGCACCACCGGGCGGCCTCAGCAGGGCAAGGAGTACACCTTCCGGGCTCCGCCTGTGGCCCTCGAGGGCCTGGCCCGGGCGGGAATCGACCTGGTGGGGGTGGCGAACAACCACGCCCTGGATTACGGGCGGGACTGCTTCCTGGAGACGCTGGACAATCTGAAGCGGGTCAAGGTGGGGTACGTGGGGGGCGGACACAATCTGGAGGAAGCTGCCCGGCCCTACATAGCCGAACTGAAGGGAATCAAGGTGGGGGTCCTGGGGGTGTGCCTGCACCTGCCCGGGGGATGGGGCGCCACCGACAAAGTGTCCGGCCTCTTCTCCGGGTTCGACACTGCGCGGCTGCTCAAAGCAATCCGCGACCTGGACTCTCAGGTCGACTGGACGGTGGTGTTCGTCCACTGGGGCAAGGAACGGGCCGACTACCCGGAGAAATGGCACCAGACCCTGGCTCAGCGCATGCTTGAGGCGGGCGCAGACCTCATCATCGGCCACCACCCCCACGTCTGGCAGGGTATCGACCGGCGCGACCGATCCCTGGTTGCCTACAGCCTGGGCAATTTCGTCTTCACCATCCGTCCCGAGTTCCCCCAGCAGCAGCAGACCGGCATCCTGCTGGTGACCCTGACGCGCGATCGCATTCAGGAGGTGCGGGTCGTGCCCTGCCACATCCCGCGGGCCGGTGAGACCGTTCTGGCCCAGGGGGAACTGGCCACCCGCATCCTGAACCGCATCGACCAGGTGTCGGCGCCCTTCGATACCTACGTGACGGCGGACGGCCGCGTGGAGCGCGCCGCCTTCCCCGATGTACGCGACCACTGGGCCAGGGAACACATAGGTGCTCTGGCCGCCGGGGGTATCATCACGGGTGATGACACCGGCAGGTTCAGGCCCGATGACCCCACCACGCTGGCGGGGTTGACCGCGCTGGTCGTGCGCACCCTGCGCCTGCCCGACGCACCTGCAGTGGCTTTACCCGCCGACCTCACGGACCACTGGGCGGCCCCCCATCTGCGGGCAGCACTGGCGGCCGGCCTCATCTCAGAAGGAGAGATGGTCAGGCGCACGGTCGACGCCCCCGTGCTCCGCTGGAAGGCGGCACAGATGCTGGCCGCAGCCATGGCGGTCCGCGGACGGCCACTGCCTCCCACCGACGCACTCCCCGGCTACACCGACCTGGGCACCGCCCCCCGGCCCGCCCTGGACGCCATCGCCCGCGTGACCGCCGCGGGCCTCATGCAGGGGTACCCGGATGGCAGGTTCGCCCCCGCCGATTCGCTCACCCGCGGGCAAACAGCCAGCATCCTCTTCCGGCTGCTCGGGCACCTGGAGCAGCCGGCGGGAGGCGCCTCAGCAAGTGGGCCGGGGCAGGGCACCACCACGAACACCGGGCCCGGGCAGGGTGGCCCGCCCTGACCGGGATGATGTCCAGGCTGAGGGCGTGGCAGGCGGACCTGGCCCTGCTGGGGGTGGCGGCGGTGTGGGGGGCCACCTTCGTCACCGTGAAGCAGGCCACCCTCACCCTGCCCGTCCTGCCCTTCCTGGCCGTGCGTTTCGCCCTGGCGGGAGCGGTGCTGGCCCTGGCCTTCCCGTCCGCGTGGCGCCAGTTCCGCGCCCCCCTCATCGCCCGGGGCACCGGCATCGGCGTCTTCCTGTTCCTGGGATACTTCCTGCAGACCTGGGGCCTGCAGTACACCACGGCGGGCAGGGCCGGCTTCATTACCGGGCTTTCCGTGGTACTGGTGCCCCTCGGCCAGGCCCTCCTCTGGCGGCGCCCACCCGGCGTTCAGGCGCTGGCCGGCGTGGCCCTGGCCACCGTTGGCCTGGCCGCCATGGGCTGGGAGGCGGGTGAACTGGGGCGGGGAGACCTGCTGGTGCTGGGGTGCGCCCTGGCCTTTGCCGCCCATATCCTCTCCGTGGCGGCCTGGGCGGCGGACTGCCACCCCGTCCCCATCACAGCCGTGCAGGTGTTCACGGTGGCGGCTGCCAGCGCCCTGGCTGCACTCCTGCCGGGAGCCCGTCCTCCCGACTGGTCCTGGCAACTGCTCGGGCCTTCGGTAGTGCGGGTGTGGGACGCCCTCCTCCTCACCGGACTCTTTGCCACTTCGGTGGCCTTCCTGGTGCAGAATGCGGTGCAGCGGTTCACGGAGCCCACCCACACCGCCCTCATATTCGCCGCCGAACCCGTATTTGCCGCCCTTTTCGCCTGGCTCCTGGGCGGGGAAACCCTCACCCCGCGGGGATTGATCGGGGGAGGACTGGTGGTGCTGGGGATGCTGGCTGCTCAGCTTCCAGCAAGACCAGTGAAAGCGCCTCGGTCAGGTGATCGATCCCCCGCACCTCCAGGCCGTCTCCCGCCAGGCCCTCGTGAAGGTTGGCGGCGGGGATTACGGCCAGGGTGAACCCGGCCCGCCGCGCGGCCGCCACCTTCGGGACGATACCCCCCACCGGCTTCACCTCGCCCCGGATGGAGACCTCGCCGGTGAGGGCGGCCGTGGGCCGTACCGGCCTCCTCAACAGGGCAGAGGCAACGGCCACGCCCAGGGCAGTTCCCCCGGAGGGACCGTCGACCGGGATGCCCCCCGGCCAGTTGACGTGCACGTCGTAGTCGCGCAGGTCGGTCTCCAGGATCTCGGTGAGGGCGCTCAGTACCGTCTCCACCGCCCCCAGGGCCTGGCCCTTGCGTCGCAGGCGGCGGCCGGGCACGCCCACCTCCTCTTCCTCCACCGCTCCCGTCACCCGTACCTGCCCTCGTCGCCCGCCCACATAGCGGCAGGAGGCTTCTACCTCCATAACCACCCCCACGTTGGGCCCCGCCACGCCCAGGCCATACGCCACCCCCACGCGGGCCGCCGGCGCAGGGTGAACCTCCAACCGCGGAGAGTACTGGCCGGTGGTCACCACCCACTCCAGGTCGGCGCGGGTGATGCGACGCCTCCCCTCCACCTGGGCCACCCCGATGGCGGTCTGCACCATGTTGACGGCATCGCGACCGTTGCCCGCATACCTGCCTACCACCTCCAGGGCATCGTAGTCCAGGGTGAAGCCCACCTGGGCGGCGGCGTTAGCTGCGATGCGCCGCAGTTCGTCGGGCTCAAGGGGACGGAAGAACACCTCCATGCAGCGCGATCTGATGGCAGGCGAGATCTCGTCCGGTGACCTGGTGGTGGCGCCCACCAGGCGGAAATCGGCGGGCAGACCGTTCTCGAAGATGTCCCGGATGTGGCGGGGGATGTTGGGGTCCTCGGGCGAGTAGTAGGCGCTCTCGAAGTGCACGCGACGGTCTTCGAGCACCTTGAGCAGCCGGTTGAGCTGCACGGGGTGCAGTTCCCCGATCTCATCCAGGAAGAGGATGCCACCATGGGCGCGCGTCACCGCCCCCGGCTTGGGCTGCGGGATGCCGGCGATGCCCAGGGGACCTGCCCCCTGGTAGATGGGGTCGTGCACCGAGCCGATGAGGGGATCGGCGATGCCCCGCTCGTCGAAGCGGGAGGCGGTGGCGTCGACCTCCACGAAGCGCGCGTCCGGCCCGAAGGGGGACGCCGGGTTGCGCTTGGCTTCCTCCAGCACCAGCCGGGCGGCCGCCGTCTTGCCCACGCCGGGCGGCCCGTAGATGATCACGTGCTGGGGGTTGGGACCGCACAACGCGGCCCGCAGCGCGCGCAGCCCGTCCTCCTGCCCCACCACCTCGGCGAAAGACGCCGGCCGCGTCAGTTCCGTCAGTGGGCGCGACAGGCTTACCGCCCGCATCTTCTGCAGTTTCTCCATCTCGTGGCGCGACTCGCGGTCGATGGCCACCCGGCTCCCGTGCTGCGTGCGCAGCAGGGATAGGAAGTAGAGCCCGATCACCACCAGGAAAAAGAGTTGCACCCAGGAAAGGAGCAGAGAAAGTTCCACCGGGGGTCACCCCCCGGTAGTCTTCCTCCGCTCAACCACGGGCATCCCCGCCGCGTCAGGCGGTCTCCTCGCGGCGGCGCATCTTGCGGTCGGCGGTGACCAGGATGGGAGGCTCCCGCCTGAGCACGGCTTCCTTGGTGAGCACGCACTTTACCACGTCGCCCCGGGCGGGCACGTCGAACATGATGTCCAGCATGACCTCTTCCAGGATGGCGCGCAGGCCGCGAGCACCCGTGTTGCGCTTCATGGCCTCCTGGGCCACCGCCCGCACGCTTTCCTCGGTGAACTCCAGCTCCACCCCGTCCAGCTCGAACATGCGCTTGTACTGCCGGATCAGGGCGTTCTTGGGCTCAAGGAGGATGCGCACCAGGTCGTCTTCCGTGAGGGCATCCAGGGTGACGATGATGGGCACCCGCCCCACGAACTCGGGGATCATCCCGAACTTGAGCAGGTCCTGGGGCATGATCTGGGCCAGGACTTCGCCGACGTTCCTTTCCTTGCGGGACTTGACCTCGGCGGCAAAGCCCATGGACCGCTGTGCAATCCGCCGCTCGATGATCTTCTCGATACCCTCGAAGGCCCCGCCGCAGATGAACAGGATGTCGGTGGTATCGATCTGGATGAACTCCTGGTGGGGGTGCTTGCGGCCTCCCTGGGGAGGCACGCTGGCCACCGTGCCCTCCAGGATCTTGAGCAGGGCCTGCTGCACGCCCTCCCCCGACACGTCGCGGGTGATGGACGGGTTTTCCGCCTTGCGGGCGATCTTGTCGATCTCGTCGATGTAGACGATGCCCTTCTCCGCCCTCTCGATGTCGTAGTCGGCCGCCTGGATGAGGCGGAGCAGGATGTTCTCCACGTCCTCGCCCACGTAGCCGGCCTCGGTGAGGGAGGTGGCGTCAGCTATGGCGAAGGGCACGTTGAGGATCTTGGCCAGGGTCTGGGCGAGCAGGGTCTTGCCGGAGCCGGTGGGGCCGAGCATGACGATGTTGGACTTCTGCAGTTCCACGTCGTCCTTCTTGTTCCCCACCCGGATACGCTTGTAATGGTTGTACACGGCCACCGACAGGATCTTCTTGGCCTTCTCCTGGCCGATGACGTACTGGTCGAGGATGGCCTTGATCTGGGGAGGCTTGGGGATGTCCTTCAGTTCCACCTCCGCCTCTTCGTTCAGCTCATCCTCGATGATCTCGTTGCACAGCTCGATGCACTCATCGCAGATGTAGACGCCCGGGCCGGCCACCAGCCTCTTGACCTGGTCCTGGAGCTTCCCACAGAAAGAGCACTTGAGCTGTCCACCCCGTTCGTCGGGGTACTTGAGCACGGATGGCACCCCCTACTTTGCCGCGGCCTTTGCCTTCTTCGGTGTCAGGACCTCGTCGATGAGGCCGTAATCCCGGGCCTCCTCGGGCGACATGTAAAAGTCCCGGTCCGCGTCCTTTTTGATCCGTTCCAGCGGCTGCCCGGTGTGGCGGGCGAGGATCTCCTCCAGCCGTTGCCGCATGGCCACCACTTCCCGCACGTTGATCTCCAGGTCGGCGGCCGGGCCGCTGAGGCCGTGCATGCTGGGCTGGTGGATCATCACGCGGGCATTGGGAAGGCCGTACCTCTTACCCTTGGTACCCCCCGTGAGCAGGACGGCCGCAATACTGGCCGCCAGGCCCACGCACACTGTGGACACGTCGGGTTTGATGTGCTGCATGGTGTCGTAGATGGCCAGACCGGCCGACACCGACCCGCCCGGGCTGTTGATGTAGAGGTTCACGTCCTTGTCGGGGTCTTCCAGTTCCAGGAACAGCAGCTGGGCGATGACCAGGTTGGCCATGTGATCGTCTACCGGGCCCCCGATGAAGATTATGCGGTCTTTAAGCAGGCGGGAGTAGATGTCATACGCCCTCTCCCCCCTGCCCGTCTGCTCCACCACCATCGGTACCAGGTACCCCACCGGACTCCCCCCTCGTCGCCCTCTCCATCAGCACCCTGAGGGCTTTGCCTCTCGCCATACTCAGTTCCAGGTCCCGCCACACACCCATCTCCTCCAGGCGGGCGCGCGCCTGCGGGAGGGTTTCCCCTTCCCGAAGGACCTTCCGCAGCAGGGGTTCCATCTCCTGCTCGGTAGGGAACAGGCCTTCCCGCCGGGCGATGGTCTCCAGGATGATGTTCAGCCGCGCGGAACGCTCCGCCAGGGGACGCAACTGGACCCTGAGATCGGCCTCCGCTTCCGCGGGCAGAGTGCCCCCGGCGGCGTGGCGGTACCTGCCCAGCAGTCCTTCCAGTTCCTCTTCTACCAGCGGCTCCGGCACGTCGACCCGGCACCGCCTGAGAAGTTCATCGGTAATTTGGGTCTCGCGCTCGCGCCTTATGCGGTCCAGCTTGGACCCACGCAGGCTATTCTCGACCTGCTGGCGCATCTCCTGCAGGGACGAAAACCCGCCCACTTCACGGGCAAAATCGTCGTTCAGTTCGGGCAACTCGGGGCGCTTGATCTCGCGCACGGTGACCCGGTGTCCCTCCGCCTCACGGGTCTCTCCCACCACCGCCCCCACCAGCCCCCTCACCAGGGAGGCGGGGAGATCCCCTTCCGGACGCGCCGGCTCGGGGACCCCGGGTGCGCCGGGGACGTCCACTTCACGGGTTGTGGGCCGTGTATCGGGGCCCTTTGCCCCCGCCTCCCCGGGCGGCTCCCACTCCAGCAACACGCGGTCGCCGGGCTGCACCGGCCCATCCGGCACCGCCACCAGGGTGGAGTGCTGGCGCCGGAGCCTGGCCAGTGCCTCCTCCACCTCGGCCGGCTCCACCTCTGCCTCCACGGGGTCCAGGTGGATGTCACTCAGGTCGCCGATCTCCGCCTCCGGTCGCGCGGTCACCACGACCTCCAGGCGCAGGGGCTCTCCCTGCCGGTAGTCTTTGACGGACACCTCGGGGCGGCCCACCGGGTCGATCCCCGCCTGGGCCACCGCCTCCCGGTAGGCGTGGGGCACCAGTTCCTCAAGTGCCTGACGCTCGATGTAGCCCTTCCCCAGGTGCCGGTCCAGGATGGGCAGAGGCGCCTTCCCGGGACGGAAACCCGGAACGCTTACCTTCTTCACCAGCCTGCGGTAGGTGGCCTGCACCGCCTGGGACACCCGCTCGGCCTCGACCTCGATTTCCAGCAACGTACGCCCATCTTCCCGGGGCGTAGCGGTAACCTTCAACGCCATCCCCCATTTCAAGGCCGATCCAACCGGCATTATACGCGAACCGTTCTTCGAAGTTCAACAACGGCTGCAGTTACCTGCGCATGGTTGAGACGCCGGGCGACTTCCCCAATCACGGCAGACGGCTCCCACATGAGCCAAGCCAGCCGACCACGGAATCGGCTGGCTCGTTATGGCGCCGCCCGCCATACCTTCGGTGCCGCCGTACCCTCGGCACCGTCCTCTGGAGCCGCTGCAGTCAGGCCCTCAGAGGCGAGCCGGTAGCGCGACGCGCAGGACGGAGCGCAGGAGGCGCACGGCGTCGTCAGTACGGGAGAGGTGGATGGCCCGGGCTATCAGATTGGCCAGGATACCCGCCGCCTCCACACGTCCCACCAGGAGTGCGCCCACCGGGCGGTCGTCCTGGAAGGCGATCCTGCCGTAAACCGGCGTGAAGCCGGGCGCCCCGGGTTGCCCCGGAAACCGGCCCCACGGGACGGGGACGGCCGACACCCGCCCCCACGCGCCCGATGTGGTCAGCACCCGGGCCGAGGGCCCGCTGGGGAAAACGTCCCCGACGGAGATGACCTGCAGGGGTCCGAGGTGCACGGCATTGACGCGCAAACCTCCGCGGTAATAACTGCGCAGGCCCGCCATGTTGCGCCCGGCGACACGCCCCTGGGCGACCGCCAGGGGCCAGAGGGGCAGCATGGCCTGCTTGCCCGTGGCCAGGTCCAGGGTTTGCGCCACGTCGCCAGCCGCCCACAAGTCCGGCACCGTGGTGGCCAGGGTGCCGTCGGTGATGACCCCCTCGCCCACATCCGCTCCCGCCTGCCGGGCCAGGGCCAGATTGGGCCTCACCCCCACCGCCAGCACCACCAGCTGGCACGGGATGGCACCGCCCCCCGCACGGACTTTCAGATCGTCCCCGCCCGACTCCAGTGCCTCCAGTTCGGTGTTGAGCATCACCCTGATGCCGCTGCGCTCCAGGTGGCCGGCGATCAAGGCCGACGCCTCCGGGTCGCAGGCACCGGGCAGGAGGGTGGGCATCTTCTCGATCAGGGTAACCCGCAGACCCCGCATGGCCAGGGCCCAGGCCACGTGGACGCCGATGAACCCGCCCCCCACCACCACCGCACCCCGGGCGCTCCCCGCCGCTCGAGCCAGCCGGCGGGCATCCTGCAGGGTGCGCAGGGCGAACACCCCCGCCGGCAGGGGGTGGCCGGCGCCACGCCCCCGCGTGCCGGCGGGGGTATCGGGTGCCGGCTCGCCGGAAGGGGGGCACAGGCCGGGGACCGGGGGAACCACGGGGCTGGCACCCGTGGCCAGGAGCAGGCGGTCGTAGGACAGTTCGCGGCCATCCTCAAGGAAGAGCCGTCGCGCCCCGCAGTCTAGGAAGCGGACCGCCACCCCCGCCATCAGGTCGATCCCGGCCTGCCGGATGGCGCTCTCCCCGGCGAGTTCGAGGGTCGCAGCATCGACCTTCCCCGCCACCAGGTCCGGCTCCCTCACCTTGGAGTAGTAGGCCCCCTCGTCCGCCGTCACCACGGTAACCGCATCCTCGGGCCGCGCGGCCCGGATGGTCAGGGCAGCCGTCATCCCGGCGGGGCCGTTGCCCACGATAACGTGCTTCATAACGAGAACCTCCCCGCATGTCCGCTGCCCGGGGATTTGCAGCGGGGACGGTGCCCCCGCCCGCGCCCCGGCAGGATCAGTACACGGGCCAGTCGGCCACCCAGAGCCCCAGGTTCCGCGCCAGCAGGTCCTGGGCCCGGTTCACGTTGAAGTTGCCGCAGGAGCAGCACCTACCCATGACCACGGCGGCATCGCGCAGCGAACGCCGTCCCAGCTTGCACTCGGCTATCAAGTGCTTCACCAGGCCCGATGCCACCATGGCGTGGCCGCACATGGTGGTGAACTCCAGGACCTCATATTCCGGCAGGAGTTCCAGCCGGCCGTGGCTCCCCAGGGAGAACTCCCGGGTGTGAATGCGCTTGAGCCCCGCCTGCCGCACGATGTCCTCCACCACGTCGTGCAGGCCGGAGATGACCACCGAAACCCCCAGGTCGGCCTCTTTCAACTCGCGGATGAGTTCCACCACGTCCTGCTTGTCGTCGTACGTCACTTCCAGGATGGTGGTGTTGGAAACCCGGGCGATGATCTCCTCCGGATCGATGTAGAGGAAGTTGCCCGTCTTCATGTCGCCGAAGTTGACCGGGTTGTGGCGCAGGCAGATGCGGAGGAACTCCTTCCCTTTTTCACCGAAGACGTCGTCGTTGAAACCCTTGGCCGAGCACGACAGCACCACGAAGTCCTTCTCCAGGCTCTCGCGGGAGCCGCGGCGGTGCAGGCTGTGGGTCATGCCACATCCTCCTCCCCCGGCTCGCGGAAGCGCGGCCGGCCCATGCCCAGGTTGTTCTTACTGTTGGGCAGCACGGTGTACCCCGCCTGCTCGATGATGGGGAGCACGGGCAAAGAACCGTCGGGATGCACCTTGCAGGAGACCTCCAGGGTGTAGACGGTGTCCAGTTGAGGGGCGATCTCCCGGAGCACGCGTAACACTTCGGCGAGCTTCTCCAGTGGTACGTCGAACTCGATGATGGCCGAGAGCGACTTCTCCTTCACCACGTCGGGCATGAGGTCGCCCGTGGTACGGTCGGCCATGAAGTGGGTCACCGGGTTACCCTCGCAGAAGCCGACCCCCAGTTTGGCCACGGCGCGGGTGACCTTCTGCACGTCCTCCCAGGAAGTGCTCACCCCGGGACGGCCCATCTCGATACCCACACCGGCGTACCCGAACCGGATGCGCCCCGTGATCTCATTGGTCTTGATCTCCTCGGTGCCGCGCCCCGGCACGCCGGTGGCTTTGAACTCGATGAGGGGATCGGACAGGATGGCCCGGATCAGGCGGGGCATCTCCAGGGTTTCCTGGAACATGGCGTCGGTGGGACAGATGCCCGAGCGCAGGCATACGCCGCACTCCACGCAGCGGTCGGAGTCGATGATCAGGGTCACCCGCCCGTTGCCGGGTAGCCTGCCCAGGCTGCGGGCGTCCACCGGACAGAAGGGGATGCACCGGCCGCAGCCCACACACTTCTCGGCATCAACCTGCACGGCCTACGCCCCCTCCCCGTCCCGCAGAACCGCCGCCACCTGCTCGGGCCTGCGCACCTGGCCCGGCCCCATCAGCGCCTTGCCGCCCGTCTCCCGCAGCACCCGCCCGAAGAGGTCGCGGGCTTCGCGGGTGCCGTCCAGGGGCAGCACGGGACCCAGGTAGGTGGGGATGCCCCGGGCCGCCGAGGCCACCGCCGTGGCCCAGGCCGCCGGCCGCGATGCCTCCGGGAAGGAAGCCAGTACCGGGACACCCGCCCTGGCCAGGTCCGCCAGCAGGGCCAGGGTGTGCCCGTCAGACCAGCAGGACCCCAGGTGCCAGACGGGCGGCAGTGCCAGGCCGGCAGTCTCCTTTGCGCGGCCCAGGAACTCGGCCAGGCCCCGGCCCACGGGGTGGTCGCGGCGATCGGGGTCGAGCAGGCCGGCGGACGCCAGGGCCGCCCCCGCGCACCCGGAGGCCAGCACCAGCACGTCCGCCGCCAGCAGGGCCCGCGCCTGGTCCAGGATGGGGCCCCGGTGGGTGGCTCTGGTGTTGTTGCAACCTCCCAGCCAGGCCACTCCCCGCAGGCCGGATGCGGTGGCAGCCCCGCCAGCGACCGCCGTCAGCAGGTCGCGGGCCACACCGCCCAGGCCCACCATGGCCTCAGGACCGTCGGGCCAGGGGCGGGTTGACCTCCCCGCCGCCCGCCGGAAGTGGCCCTCGGCCGCCCGCGCCACCTGTTCCACGTCTCCCGGGCTGCCGAACCGGGCACTGCCGAAGGTGGCCCCGCCGAACACCGCGCTCTCCGATGGGTTTCCGGCACCCAGGCGGAAGAAGGGGACACCGGCGGCCTGTGCCGCCTTCTCCAGGCCGGGGGCCACGCAGGCCTCGCCCGCCACCACGGCGTCCACCACGCCCGAGGCCACCAGCACTTCCTGGGACCCGTAATCGCCCGCCACGGGGAAGCGCCCCTCACCCTCGGCTCCGCAGGCGCCGGCCACGTTCACCCCGGCCCCACGGCCCCCCGCGAAGGCCCCGGCAGCGGCAGCGCTGAACCGACCCACCAGCAGCACGTTGGCCTCGTCCCGGCCCAGGGCGGCCGGACCTGCCTTCGTGCGCACCGTGGCCCCATCCGCAGGCACCAGGGCCAGGGCGGAGGCACCCGCCAGGGCGGCCCGCACCGCCGCCATGAGGGTATCCTCCGCAGAGCGGTCGCCCTCCCGGGCCACTTCCATTGCCTGCAGCACCGGGCCTGCGTCCGGGGTACCGCCCCCTGCAGCCGGCCAGGCGTGGGCCAGTTGGGAGGCAGCCCCCTCGGCCACCTGGCGGCAGAACTCGGCCGCCACCAGGGCGGTCCGCGTGCGCCCGCAGGTGGTGGTCTCCACCTGCCCGAAGGGGTCGATGCGGCACGGGCCCTGGCTGCACGCCCGGCAGCACAGCCCCATGGTCCCGAAGGCACAGTTGGGCACCTGTCCCTCGAACCTGTCCCAAACCGAAGGCCACGATCCTCCCCGTGCTTCCGCCATGAGCCGCTCGGTCAGAGCGTCAGCGGTCCTCTTGCGCAGCGTCCTCACCTGCGGTGCCTCCTTCCCATACCAGCGCCAGTGCTTTCACCAAAGCTCCCTGCCGCGTGCCCGCCACTTCCTGCCATGCCGGCCGCTCCCGGAACTGCAGGGCCCCCGTCGGGCAGGCATCCACGCAGAAGGGATACTCCATCTGGGTGCAGCGATCGCACTTAAGAACCCGGCCTCCGTGTCCGGGCCTTACCGCCCCGAAGGGGCAGACCGCCACGCACATCAGGCAACCCATGCATTTGGCCTCATCGTATAGCACGGCACCTTCCGGCTCCGGCCTGTGCATGGCTCCGGTCGGGCAGGCGTCCAGGCAGGGGGCATCCAGGCAGTGCCGGCACTGCAGGGGGAACCCCGCCCCCGCCGGGTGGCCCGCTGCCCCGCCCAGGGCCTCGGGAATAGCCAGCGGCAACGGACTTCCCCGCACCGACACCCGGGGCCTGGGCACGGGTTCCTCCTCCAGTGCCCCCACCACGGTGCGGGAAGCCGAATCCCGGCCCAGCGCACACGCCACCTGGCAGGAACGGCAGGCCATGCAGCGGCCCGGATCAACCACGATCTCCAAACTCGCCCACCTCCTCGTCATACCTGCTCGTCTTACCCCTCGTCCTGCGCAACCTCCCGCGCGCCGACCCACGCGGACCGCGGAGGCACCCGCCTCGAGAGCGGACCGCCGCCCAGGGGGAACCCGCTGTCATCCCTGGCCCTCTGCGGGCTGCCGGGAAGGGGAACGGCGCCGGCGCAAGAGCCCGCCGATGGCGGGAGCGCTCAGGAACAGCGCCGTGGCGATCAGGAGGCCAAGGGCAATGGGCCGGGTGAAGAAGATGGCCACCGACCCTTTGGAGAGCATGAAGGACTGTCTCATGGCCGTCTCCAGGTCCGGCCCCAGCACCAGGCCCAGCACCACCGGGGGCACGGGGATCTTCAACTTGTGCATGAAGTACCCCAGCACCCCCGCCCCCAGGGCCAACCAGATGTCGAAGACGCTGTTGTCGATGCAGTAGGCCCCCACGATGCTGATCACGGAAACGATGGCCATGAGCACCGGGGCCGGGATGCTCAGGATGCGGATCATGGGAGGGATGGCCAGGGTGTTCACCGCCAGCAGCAGGAAGTTGGCCACGTACATGCTGGCGATAAGGCCCCACACGAACTCGGGCGCGTCCCGGAACAGCAACGGCCCCGGCCGCAGGCCCCACAGCATGAGGCCGCCCATGAGCACGGCCGTGGTGGCCGAACCCGGTATCCCCAGGGACAGCAGGGGCACGTAGGCGGCGATGGCGGCGGCGTTGTTGGCCGATTCGGGGGCCGCCACCCCCTCGATGGCCCCCTTCCCGAACAGGTGCGCGCGCCGGGACGACTGCCGCTCTATGGTGTAGGACAGGAAGGAAGCCGTGGTGGCGCCCGCCCCCGGCATCAGCCCCACGAAGAACCCGATGATGGTTCCCCGCACGATGGCCCACTTCGACACCGCCCACTCCTGCACGGAGGGCAGGATGGCCCGCAGCCCCAGGTTGGCCTTCATCACCTTCCATTGCGCCCGGCTCTCCAGCCAGAGCAGCACCTGGGTGATCCCGAATATGCCGATCACGACCGGCAGGAAGGGGATGCCGTCCATGAGGTCGATGACCCCCATGGTGAAGCGGGGACGCCCCGAGACGCTGTCCACCCCGATCACGGCCAGAAAGAGTCCCAGAAGGGCCGAGAGCAGGCCCTTGGCGGCCGACTCTCCCGTCAGCCAGCCCAGACTGGTGAGGGCAAGGAGCATGAGGGCGGCCGTCTCCGGAGGACCGAAGCGCAGGCCGAAGCGGGCCAGCGGCGGAGCGAAGAGGGTGAGCATCAGGATGCCGAACGTCCCCGCGATGAAGGAGCCCACCGCCGCCATGAAGAGGGCCTGCCCGCCCCGTCCCTGCAGGGCGAGGCGGTGCCCGTCCAGCCCGGTCATGATGGCCGCCGAATCCCCGGGGATGTCGATGAGCACGGCGCTCACCGTGCCCCCGTACATGCAGCCGTAATAGATGCCGGTGAGCATGATGATGGCGGACTCGGGGTCCATGCCGAAGGTGAGGGGGAGGAGCAGCGCCACCCCCGATACCGAACCGATGCCGGGGAGGGCACCGATGACCTGCCCCGCCACCACGCCGATGACGCAGAAGAGGAGGTGCTGGGGCTGGAACACGGAGAGAAAACCCTGCCACAGGTAGGACCAGGTGTCCATGGGCTCGCCCCCTCAGAGCGGCAGGATGCCGGTGGGGAACGGCACCCGCAGCCACAGCACGAAGATAAGATACACCGCCAGCACCGTGCCCGCCGCCAGAGCCACCACCCGGGGCCAGGCGTACCGGCCCACCAGGCGCAGCCAGACCAGAGTGTAGAGGCCCACGGTGACCAGCATCCCCAGCCAGCTGACGAGCCAGATGGTGACGGCGAAGGCCAGAGCCCCCGCCCCTACCGCCCGCAGCCCGCTCCGGCTCCAGTCGGGCTTCTCCCCGACCGTCCTGCCCCCCACCACCAGGAGGACGGCCACGGGTTGCAGCAGCAACCCCAGCACCACCGGGAAGAACCCGGGACCCGGCCCGCTCAGATGCACCCAGTATCCAAACCCCCGGCCCTGCCAGATGAGGAGCAGCCCTCCCACCGAAGCGGCCACACCCAGCACAGAATCAACACTCATGGCATTCTGCCTCCATAAGGGGGAGGTGGGCCCGGCGCGGGACCCCGCGCCCCGCGCCGGGCGTGCCGCAGCTTACTTGATCAACCCCAGGGCTTTGAGCAACTCGGTGGTGAGTTGATCGACCTCCTTCATGTAGGCAGCGAATTCCTCCGGTCCCTGGTAGGCGGAGGTGAGGGCGTTCTTCTCGATATAGCGCGTCTGCCAGTCCTGGGACTCCGACAGCTTCTTGAAGGCCTCCGCCAGGACCTTGACCGCCTCCTGGGGCATTTCGGGCGGTCCCACGATGCCGCGGAACTGCTCGAAGACCACGTTGTAGCCCTTCTCCTTCAGGGTGGGCGCATCGGGCCACTTCTTGAGGCGCTGCGGGGCAGCCACCGCGATCACCTTGGCCAGACCCCCGTCCACCTGAGAGACGCACTCGTTGGGATTGGCCCAGGCGGCGTCGATGTGCCCGCCCAGCAGGGCCTTCATCACCTCGCCACCGGAGTCAAAGGGGATGTAGTTGAACTTGACACCCGAAGCCTGCTCAAGCATCACGGTGACCATCTGGTCTTCCTGGCCGACCGCGGTACCGCCGATGGAGACCGCCTTCTCACCCTGCTTGGCCGCCTCCATCAACTGCTCGATGGTCTGGTACTTGGAATCGATCTTGACCACGATGCACTCTTCGTCGAGAGCCAGCCGGGCAATGGGGGTGAACACCGAGGCCGGCACCGCTCCCGGCACCGTCTTGGGGCCGGAAACCTGCCCGGTTATGAACGTGAGTATGACGTAGGGATCGCCCTTCTTGGTGTTCACGTAGCTCATGCCCACCTGGCCACCCGCCCCCGGCTTGTTGACCACGTTGATGGGCTGGGGCAGGATCTTCTCCTTCTGGATGATGTCGGCGATGTGGCGACCCAGCACGTCGCTGCCGCCGCCGGGCGCATACGGTACCACCAGTTCGATGGGCTTCTCGGGGTACGCAGCCTTCTTCTGGCCCGTACAACCTGCGGCGAGGGCGGAGAGCAGCATCGCCGCCACCAGGCCGAACACCAGCACTCTCGACCGATGCACCTGCGGATTCCCCCTTTCTCTGCCTCACGGTTCCTCGCTGCCCGCACGCGGCCACCAATCTGCGCTCTCTTACCGGGTGATCCCACCCCCTCCCGTCTGCCGGCGGGCCAGGGCGGATATCAGTGCTGCCGCCCGGCGCGGGTTGAACACCCCGCAGTGGCAGTTGGCGGCCATGGTGGCCGCCGCCCGGTCGGGGTCCAGGCGCCCGGCGGCGACTTCCCCGGCCAGATGCGAAATCAGGCGGTAAGAAACCATGCCGTGCCCGCACATGGTGTGGATGCCCATCACCAGCGGGTCGGAGGGCAGGCCCTCAACCCGACCGTGGACCCCCAGGGAGTACTCGATGGTATGGGGCTCCAGGCCCGCCTCACGCACGCACGGGTGCACGCGTTCGAACAGCCCGGAGACCACCACCGACATGCCCGTGTCAAGCTCCCGCAGTTCGCGGAGCACCCGTGCCACCGTGTCCGGGTCGGTGAACACACCGTGGATCACGGAATTGTCGCCCGTGCCTTCCAGGATCTCCTCCCGGCGGCGGGAGAACGCGTTACCCGTGCGCCCGTCCCCCCAGTTCACGGGATGGTGACGCAGGATCACCTCCAGGCATCGCCGGAGGGCCGGGGCCGCCCCCTCACGGGTGAACCCTTTGGCGCCCATCACCAGCACCACGTAGTCGCCGGCGAGGTCATGGGATCCCTGCCTGTGCAGCGTGTGGGTCACCGCGTCCCCTCCTCTCCCCCGACCGGGCCAGTTCCCGTCCCCCGGCCCGCGGCGGCACCGCCCGCCCCGCCTCCGGTCCCGCTTCCCGCCCCACCGGGACCGCCGGCCCACGCTGCGCGCCGGTGCCCGAGGCCCACGTTGGTCTTGCCGTTGGGCCGCACCGGGAACCCCGCCTCGCGGCACAGGCGGGCCACTTCTTCTGCGTGGCGCCCGGGGTCGGGCACGATAACATCCAGGCTGAAGACGGTCTCGATGAGAGCACCTGCTTCACGCACTGCGGCCAGCACCTGGGGCAACCGGTCCTGGGGGACGGTGAACTCGATGATGGCCGAGAGGGCGCGCTCGCCCAGGACGTCCGGGCGCAGATGCCCGGCTCCGTCCACCATGAGCTGGGTGACCGGATTGTCGGGCTCGAACCCGACACCCAGGGCGGCAAGTCGGGTAGCCATCACCTCCACATCCCGGAAGGAAGTGCCCATCCCGGGGCGGCCCAGTTCGATCCCCACCCCCACCTGACCGGGTCGAAAGCGACCGGTGACGTCGTTGGTCTTCATCTCCTCGGTGCCGCGACCCAGCACCCCGGTACCGGGGTGGGCCAGCAGGGGGTCAGAAAACAGGGCCCGTACCAGCCGGGGCCAGGTGAGCCAGTGCAATTCCAGCGCGTCCACCGGGCAGATTCCCGAGCGATGGCAGATGGCACATTCCACACAGCGATCCTGATCGATCACCGCCACATCTCCGACGGTGATGGCGCCCACCGGGCAATAGGGCTGGCACAGCCCGCACCCCGTACAGAGGTCATCTCTCACCAGCATCCCGCCCGTCTCCCCCTTCCACCAGATCCAGCACCGCGGGCACGATCTGCCTCACCCAGTCCGGCAGGGCCACTCCCGCCACGGGGACGACTTCGGGAGAGATACCCCCCGCAGGACCTTCTCCGGCCAGGTGGGCCGCCCACCCCGTCAGGGCACCGTCCAGGCAGAAGACGCGCCGGGGTCGAGGACGCTGCCGCCCCCGCTCCCGCACATAGCACCGGCCCACGCGCACCGCCACCCAGCGGGGCGCACCCGGTCGCAGGTTGCCGAAGGAGGGCTGCACCTGCACCATCATCCCCCGGTCGAGGAACGCCCGCCCCAGTGCCAGCCCCAGCTCGAGCAGGGGTTGCTCCGCCCACCCGCACAGCAGGACCTCGCTCACGCCCCGGTCGTCCCCCACCGCCGTCACCGCCTCCCACCACGGCGTACGCGGCCATCCTCGGCTTCCCAGAGGGGCCATACCCCCTCCTCCACCGCCCGGCGCGCCATCTCCACCGTCCGGGATGGCTCGCACCCCTGGGCCAGGGGACAGGGTGCCAGCACCTGCACGTAGCGGAAGCCGCTCAGGGACGCCGCCCGACGCAGCTTGCGGGCGAAGTCTGCCGGATAGGCGATACTGGCGGTAGCGACGTAGGGCACCCCGTGGGCCAGCATGATCCGGGGAAGATCTTTCTTGGCCGTGGCCTTCCCGGCCGGGGTGGTGGTGGTACGGACACCCGGTCGGGTGAGGCCGCTGGCCTGGCCGCCCGTGTTCATGCACGCCTCGTTGTCATAGCAGACGTGGAGCACATCGTCGCCCCGGGCGGCCGCCCCCGAGAGGGCTTGCAGGCCGATGTCGCCGCTGCCGGCATCCCCGGCCCACGAGATCACCGTCACCCCGCGCTTTCCCCGCGCCGCCAGGCCGGCGGCAATCCCGGCCGCCGCCGCGGCCGCGCAGGGAAACAGGGTGTGGTAGAACGGCACCCGCCAGGCGGTGACGTCGTCCCAGCCCCCGATGCTGGCCACACACGAGGCGGGCACCACCACGATCACCCGCTGCCCCAGCGCCAGCAGGGCCTGGCGCAGGGCGATGGTGGCACCGCAGCCCGGGCAGGCCCGGTGCCCGGGCGAAAACCCCTCCACCGCTACCGGGGGCATCAACTCCCGCAGATCCGCCCCCGGGTCAGCCCGCCGCGACAAACCAGTCCCCTCCCGCCGCCTCGGCCGTGAGGTCCGAGGCCGACACCGTTACCTGCACCAGGTCCTCCACCGTGATGTCCCCGCCTCCCAGCCCGGCCACTACTCCCACCACGCGCGGCTGGGCCGCAGAAGGCATCTCGGCCACCGCCGCCCTTACCTGGCGGGCCAGGAACCCTCCCTGGCCGGGGATGAGATTGCGGTCCACCACCACCAGTTCCCGGGCGGGCGCCGCAGCCCGCCGGAAGGCCGCCCGGGGGAAGGGCACGGGGCAGCGTATCTTGATCATCCCCACCGCCAGCCCGCTCTCCCGCAGGGAATCCACCGCGATGCGGGCCGTGCTGGCCGGGGCACCCATCACCACCAGCAGGGTGGAGGCGTCGCCGGTACGGTACTCCTCGAGCAGTCCGTTCCAGGTGCGCCCGAAGGCCTCGGCGAACTCGGCCGCCACCTGCATGATGACACCCTCCGCCGCCGCCATGGCGGCGTGCTGCGCCTGGCGGTAGCGCTGGTACCAGGCGGGCGACGCCACCGTGTTCACCGCCCGGGGGTGGTCGGGATCCAGGACCGGCCGGGGGCGGTGGTGAAGGAAGTCCCGCACCGCGGCCGGTTCGGGCGCCTGCACCGGCTCGGCCGTGTGGCTGATCACGTACGCCTCGTAGTTCACCATAACCGGAAGCTGCACGCGGGGGTCCTCGGCCACCCGGAAGGCCTGGATTACGGTATCAAGCACCTCCTGGGCGCTCTCGCAGTGGAACTGGATCCAGCCCGCCGCCTCCTGCCCCAGGGCATCTCCCTGGTCGGCGAAGCGGGAGTGGGGCGCGGACATGGCCCGATTGACTACGGCCATCACGATGGGCAGGCGCAGGCCGGAGGCGTGGTAGAGCAACTCGCTCATGTAGGCCAGACCCTGGGAATTGGTGGCCGTGAACACCCTCGCCCCCGTCAGGCTGGCGCCCACGGCAGCGGCCAGGGCACTGTGGTCCGACTCCACTGCCAGGAGGCGCGCCTCCAGGCGTCCCCCTGCGATCATGGCCGCCAGGTGCTCCATCACGGGGGAGGCGGGCGTGATGGGGTAGGCCGGGATCACCTCGACCCCGCACAGGCAGGCACCCTCGGCCGCAGCCCGGTTTCCGTCCATCAGCGAGAACAGAGGCCGACCCTCCCCCAGCACTCCCCCTCACCCGTGCACCGGTCACCCTCCCCGCCTCTGGCCCCGCCCGCCGCGGCCGCCCGCCCCCGCCCGGGCCCGGCCATGTCCGGCTGGAAGGCCTGGCGGGGGCACTCGCGCACACAGATGCCGCAGCCCTTGCACCACTCCACTACCACCCGGACCGGGGGTCCCGGCTCGACGGCCCCGTGGGGGCAGAAGTAATAGCACACGAGACAGCCGTCGCACCGTTCTTCCCGCAGTCGGGGAGGGGGAAACCGCACCGGCTCCCTGGCCGCCAGGGCGGCACTTCCCGGCCGGTCGGAGCCGGGAGTGGGAAGCAACACCTGCCTCACCCCCTGTCCTTCGCGAGGACGCAAGCGGCGTGCCACAGCAGCACGTCCCTCTGAAACGGCTTGATGTCGCGCTTTCTGGCCGGCGGGCTTTCCCCGGCCCTGAAACAATCTGTTTCAGGCACCGGGAGCGTTCCGGGAGGAAACAGACGCGGAACAGCGAAGGTGGTGGGGGGAGGGGAAATGGTGCGGGAGATCGTGTGCATTGCCCCCTATCGGGAACTGGCCCACCTGGTGGAACGCGTGGCAGCAGAACTGGCCATGGAAGTGGATGTGATGGTGGGCCGCATGGAGACAGGGGTTGAGATGGCACTCGCCTGCCAGGCCGAGGGGGCGGAAGTGCTGGTGAGCCGGGGAGCCACCACCTGGTGGATACGCCACGCCGCCATCTCCCTGCCCGTGGTGGACATAACCATCACGGGCTACGACCTGCTCGACGCGTATTACCGCGCGCGCGAACTGGGGCATCCCATCGGCATCACCGACCTGCCCGAAGTGCTGCGCGGAGCCGAGAGCCTGGAAGAAATCGTGGGGGAGAAGTTCATCAAAGTCCCTCTCCCCGACTACGACCAGATCGAACGGGGTATCGCCGCTCTCAAGGCGGCCGGCGCCCGGGTGGTGATCGGCAAAATCGTCATGGCCAGCCTGGCCGAGCGGTACGGCATGCGCGGGGTGACCATCAACTCCGGCCGGGAGGCGGTGGCGGTGGCTCTGGAGGAAGCCTCCCGCGTACTGCAGGTACGCAAGATGGAGCGTCAGCGGGCGGAGCAGGTCAAGGCCATCCTCGACTTTGCCTACGAGGGCATCGTGGCCGTGGATGCGAGCGGGAGGGTGGCCGTGTTCAATCCGGTGGCCGAACGCATCATGCAGGTGCGGGCGCGGGACGTCATCGGCCGTCCCGCCGCCGAGGTGATCCCCAACACCCGTCTGCCCCAGGTCCTGGCCAGCGGAAAGCCCGAACTGGGGGAGATCCAGGATTTGGGGCGGACCCGTATCGTCACCAACCGGGTCCCCATCCTGGTCAACGGCCGCATCGCCGGGGTGGTGGCCACCTTCCAGGAAGTGGGCAGCATCCAGCGCCTGGAGCAGAACATCCGGCGGAAGCTGGCCGCCCGCGGGCATGTGGCCCGCTGGACCTTCGCCGATATCCAGGGCGAGAGCCCGTCCATAAAGCACGCCATCCGCCAGGCCCGCCGCTTCGCCCAGGTGGATTCCACCGTGCTCATCACGGCGGAGACGGGCACCGGCAAAGAAATGTTCGCCCAGGCCATCCACCTGGATAGTCCCCGGCGCGACGGACCCTTCGTGGCCGACAACTGCGCCGCCCTGGCGGAAGAACTGCTGGAAAGCGAGCTATTCGGCTACGCGGAGGGCGCCTTCACGGGGGCCCGCCGGGGCGGCAAGCCGGGCCTCTTCGAACTGGCCCACGGGGGCACCATCTTTCTGGATGAAATTGCGGAAATGTCGGAGCGCCTGCAGGCCAAGGTGTTGCGCGTCCTCGAGCAGCACGAGGTGGCCCGGCTGGGGGACGACAAGGTCATCCCCGTGGACGTGCGGGTCATCGCCGCCACCAACCGCAACCTGGCCGACCTGGTCAGACAGGGACGCTTCCGCGACGATCTCTATTACCGCCTCAACGTGCTGCGCCTGAGCATTCCGCCCCTGCGCGAGCGCAAGCAGGACATACCCATTCTGGCCCGTACCATCCTCCGGGAACTTCACCAGCGCTACGGCCGGGGTCCCGTGGACTTCTCCCCGGAGGCCCTCACCCTCCTGGGGGCGTGGGACTGGCCCGGTAACGTGCGGGAACTGCGCAACCTGGTGGAACGGCTGGCCATCCTCACGGACGGGCCCACCCTGGAACGGGATGCCGTGGCCGCCGCCCTCGACTGGCCCCGCGACCACCCCTGCCCCGCTGCCCCGCCCGAACCAGGACCCGTCCCCTGTCCCGTCCAGCCGGCCGCGGGCGTGCGGAGCAGCCACGGGCGGAGGGGGGCCCTGGCGGAACTGGAAGACGAGGCCATCAGGCAGGCCCTGATCCAGACCGGGGGGAACAAAACGCAGGCAGCCGCCCTGCTCGGCATAGGCCGCACCACCCTCTGGCGGCGCCTGCGCGCCGGTCGCCCCTAACGGGCTGAATACGATACCGCCAGGCAGGTCACGCAGTTGGGTACCCGGGGCGCCGGTCAGGACAGCCTGACCGCGTGCCCCAGGGCGGCGTCGAGCAGGCGCAAGGTGTAGATCACGTCGGAAACGTGGGCCATCTCCACCGGCGAATGGGAGCACCGGCGCGGGATAGTGATCACCCCGGTGGGCACACCCTGCCTGGCCAGGTGGATGGCGCTGCCGTCGGTGGTGCCCCTCGTGAAAGCGACGGTCTGGTAGGGGACCCCCGACCGGCAGGCCGCCTCCTCCAGCAGGTCGCGCACGTGGGGCGACAGGATGTGGCCCCGCTGGCCCGAGCCGCTCATCAACTGGATTACCGGGCCCTTGCTCAAGGCCACGGGGAAGAAGGGCCGGGGCGAGGCCATGTCGGGCGTGTCGCCGGAGGGGATGGTGTCCACCACCAGGGCCAGGTCGGGGTTCACCCGGTAGGCCGCCACGGTGGCACCCCGCAGCCCCACTTCCTCCTGCACGGTGAAGGCCACCACCACGGTGGCATCGAGGCGACGCCCCTCCTCGTGGGTGTGGCGGAACCACTCCACCACCACCGCGCACCCCAGGCGGTCGTCCAGGGCTTTGCCCGCCACCATGCCCCCTGCCATGCGCACCAGGGGACTGTAGAAGGCAACCGGGTCCCCCGCCCGGATGCCCAGTGCAGTTACCTCGGTAGCACTCCTGGCTCCCACGTCGATGTACAGGTCGCGGTGCTCCCTGACACGCCGGCGTTCTTCCTCGCCCAGGAAGTGCGCGGGCTTACAGCCGATGATGCCCAGGTGGCCCCGTATGCGTACGAACCGGCCCGGCAGGAGCGGGTCCTGCCAGCCACCCAGCTTCTCGAAACGGAGGAAACCGCTCGGCTCGACCTGAGAGACCATGCCCCCGATCTCGTCGGTGTGAGCGGCCACCATGACCCGCGGTCCGCCCGGGCGCCCTTCGCGCACCAGGTAGAGATTCCCCATGCCATCGGCCTCCACCCGGTCCGCGAGAGGCTCCAGCTCCCGCCGGAGCCAGGCAGCCACCGGTTCCTCGAACCCGGAGACACCGTCGAGGGCGGTCAGGGCTTCCAGAGTGTCCACAAGGCGATCGCGGTTTTCCACCCCGACCGACCACCTCCCCTATGTGCGGGTACCGGAAAATGGCACCAAAAAGCCGCCTGTCCGACCCACGCATTCCGACCAGACTTACCTGGTCAGGATGACGGTGGTCATGAGACCCAAGAAGCCAAGTACCACGGTAACGATAGTTCCGACGATCCAGTACCTTAGGCTCCGCTCCACGGTCTTGAGTTCCTGCCGCAGGCCCTCGAGTCGCCCGTCTACGGCCTCAATCCGATCACCGAGCTTCTGCTCGACGCTACTGAGCTTCCCGTCCATCGCCTCAATCCGATCACCGAGCTTCTGCTCGACGCTACTGAGCCTCCCGTCCAGGGCCTCAATCCGATCACCGAGCTTCTGCTCTACGGTACTGAGCTTCCCGTCCATCGCCTCAATCCGATCACTCAGCCTCTGCTCGGCGATGCTGAGCTTCCCGTCCAAGGCATCGATGCGAGTGCTCAGCTTTCCGTCCACGGCCTCAATCCGATCACTCAGCCTCTGCTCGACGACGCTGAGCTTTCCGTCCAGGGCCTCAATGCGATCACTCAGCCTCTGCTCGAGGGCATCGATGCGAGTGCTCAGCTTTCCGTCAACCGCGTCAATGCGCGTGCTCAGCTTTTGGTCCAGGGAGTCGATCCGACCGCTGAGCGTTCGATCCAGCCCGTCTATACGGTGCAATATGTACAGAAACTCCTGTGGACGGACCTTCCGCGTACGTCCGTGCCAAGCGCCCGAATTGTCCCCACCGTTGACTGGCATGGCGTCCACCGCCCCCATTATACCACCGCCCCGGACCGGAAGCTCTGTGGCAGCAGCTACCACCTCTGCCAGTATATCTCACGAGTCGACAGCCGTCAAGTGCTGTCAGAGCCTGTCGGGGGCGGGGAAATCCACCAGCCTTCCAGTTGTCGGTAACGCTCGCGCAGAGGTCGGATGGCGTCTCGGCAGGCAAGATAACGGTCCCGGGTACCCATGACCCAGCCTTCGATGTGCTCGCGCGCGGGCACCGGGTCCCAGCGGTGACCGAGGGGTCCCGGGGGACGAAACTCGCCTACCCCTTCCGCACCCAGCAGCGCCCGGGACGAACAAACGGGGCACTCCACCTCGCCCCGCCCCACGCGCAGGACCGGGCTGCCACAGAACGGGCAGGCGAACACTCCCTCGTCCGTGAGGGGAGAACGGGTGCGTTCGCGCGGGTTCTCCCGGCCAACCGTTGCCGCGCGACCTTCTTCACCGACGCCCGGGGTGCACTGCTCCGGGCGCGCGCCACCCTCCGGTTGCAGGGCGGACGGATCGGGCGGCGGGCCGGTCGCCACCAACCGGCCCAGGGCGTGGGCGCGCTCGACCAGACCTTCTTCCAGCAGCACCTCCCCGGGTCCGGGGGCGTACGCTTCCAGCCACCCCACCGGGGGAGCCTGCATGGCCAGGAGGAACACGTTGAGGAGGCTGGCTCCAAAGGGATTCCATCCCCGCAGGCCGGACACGCTGATGGCCGCTCCCCGGCGGCCGCGCCTCCCCAGCTCCTCCACGAGGTGCCCCAACATGAGGTACCGGTCCAGGATCATCTTGATGACGCCGGCGGGCCCCAGCACGTAGGTGGGGGCCCCCACCACCAAGCCATCGGCCTCCAGCATGCGCTCGAACAGCCAGGGCACGTCGTCCCCCAGGCGGCAGGGGCGGCGGCTGAACACGCACGACATGCATCCGTCGCAGGGCAGGATGTGAAGGTCCGTGAGGCGGACCATGGCCACACTGGCCCCCGCCTCCTGCGCTCCGGCCAGCGCTTCCTTCACCAGGATTTCCGTGTTGCCCAGGCGGCGGGCGGACCCCACCAGACCGAGCACCTTCACGCTCATCCCCTCCTTCCCCGGCCCACCGACCCTTTCCTTTTCGCGCCTGGCACGTGCCCCTCCCGCACCTGGCCCGACCCGGCCTCCCGCGAGTCCCGCGACGCCCCGCCCGGCCGCCGGCAACTGCGGCGACCCGAACGCGTCGGGTGCCGTCAGCGGAGAAGGTGCGACGCGATCACCACCCGCATGATTTCCGAAGTACCTTCGTAGATCTCCGTCACCTTCACGTCGCGCATGAGGCGTTCCACCGTGTAGTCACGCAGGTATCCGTATCCCCCGTGGATCTGGACTGCCTCCTCGCAGCAGCGCATGGCCATGCGCGTGGCGAACAGCTTGGCCTGGGCTGCTTCCATGGTGAACCGCTCTCCCCGGTCGGCCAGCGTGGCCGCCCGGTGACAGAGCAGGCGGGCGGCCTCGATGTCGGTGGCCATGTCCACCAGTTTCCACTGGATGGCCTGGAAGCTGGCGATGGGTTGCCCGAACTGCTCCCTGCGCCGGGCGTAGTCCCGGGCCCGCTTGAAGGCGGCGCGGGCGATGCCGATGGCCTGGGCGGCGATGCCCACCCGGCCCCGGTCCAGAGCCGACAGGGCGGTCCTGAACCCTTCCCCCTCCCGGCCCAGCCGGTTCTGCTCGGGGACCCGGCAGCCGTGCAGGTACACGGCGCTGGTGACCGACGCCCGCAATCCCATTTTCTCCAGGGGCGGCCCGAAGGAGATACCGGGGCGGTCCCGCTCCACCAGGAAGGCGGTGAGACCCCGCGACCCCTGCGCCGGGTCCGTGGAGGCCACCACCAGGTAGAGGTCGGCCACGCCGCCGCTGGTGATGAACATCTTCTCCCCGTCCAGTATGTATCCCGAACCCTCGCGCCGTGCCAACGTCTTCACGGCCCCCGCGTCGGAGCCGGCACCCGGCTCGGTCAGGCAAAAGGCACCCAGCATTTCCCCCCGGCCCAGGGCGGGCAAAAAGCGGCCCTTCTGCTCTTCGGAGCCCCACGCCAGGATGGAACCAGCCACCAGGGCGCTGCTCACCCCCCAGATGAGGGCAGTCGACGCGCAGGCCGAGGCGATTTCCTCCATCACCACGGCGTAGGCCAGCAGGCCCCGTCCCATTCCCCCGTACTCGGGCGGGATCATGAGGCCGAAGAAGCCCTCCTCTGCCAGCCGCTTTATGCTTTCCCGCGGGAATAGAGCATCCCGATCGTAAACCGCCGCCCGCGGCTCCAGTTCCCCGGTGGCCAGGTCGGCCGCCCGGCGGCGCAGCTCCTCATACGGGTCCTCCATGATCAGCCCCCCGCAGACCGTCGGCCAGCATGGCGGCGGCGGTGTAAGGGTCGACCCGCCGACCCGCCACCTCCTCCAGCAACCGGGGCAGGAGCCCCCGTTCCCCCCCGCGCCGCCAGGCCTCATCCAGCAGGCGGGCGGTGAGAATTCCCCTCACCTCGGCTTCCGCCCGGGCCCTGAGCTTCTCCTCCCAGAGGCCGCTCCGGCGGGCGAAATCGCGGTGACCGACCAGGGCCTGCCAGAGTTCGGCCACGCCGGTACCCTCACGCGCCACCGTGAGCACCACCGGCGGGCGCCACGCCCGCGGGCCGGCCAGGTCCAGCATGGCCTCTAGTTCCCTCGCCAGGCGGTCCGCCCCCTCCTGGTCAGCCTTGTTGACCGCGAAGACGTCGCCGATCTCCATGATGCCAGCCTTGAACACCTGCACTTCGTCCCCCATCCCCGGAGTCACCAGCACCAGGGTGGTGTGGGCGTAGCGCATGATGTCCACCTCGGCCTGCCCCGCTCCCACCGTCTCCACGAAGATGACGTCGAACCCGGCCACGTCCAGCAGGCAGACCACGTCTCCCGTGGCGCGGGACAGCCCGCCCAGCGAACCCCTGGTGGCCAGGCTGCGGATGAACACCCCCGCATCCAGGGCGTGTTCCTGCATGCGCAGGCGGTCGCCCAGCAGGGCTCCCCCGGTGAACGGGCTGGTGGGGTCGACGGCCACCACTCCCACCGTCAGCCCCTGACCCCGGCAGTGGCCCGTGAGCGCACCCACCAGGGTGCTCTTCCCCGCCCCCGGAGCGCCGGTGACTCCCACGACAAAGGCATGGCCGCTATGCGGGAACGCCTCTTTGATCAGTTGCCGGCCTTCTTCCCCTCCCTCCTCGACGATGGAGATGGCCCGCGCCAGTACCCGACGGTTGCCGTGTCTGATCTCGTCTATGAGCGACATTCCTGCCCCCGCAGTCTCCCGGTAATAAAGCTCGCGATATCCTCCGTGGAAGTCCCCGGCCCGAATACGGCCGCCACCCCCTGCTCCTGCAGGAAGGGGACGTCTTCCTCCGGGATTATACCACCCACCAGCACCATGACATCCTGCCTGCCCTTTTCCCGCAGGAGATCCAGCACCCGGGGCACCAGGGTGTTGTGCGCCCCGGAGAGGATGCTCAGGCCCACCACGTCGACGTCCTCCTGCACCGCGGTCTCGGCGATCTGCTCTGGAGTCTGGTGCAGACCCGTGTAGATGACCTCCATGCCGGCGTCCCGCAGAGCACGGGCCACCACCTTGGCCCCCCGGTCGTGGCTGTCCAGCCCGGGCTTGGCAATGAGAACACGCACCGGCCTCCTCACCCAACCCACCTCCCCGTGCCGCTCAGTAGATGGCCGGCTCCCGGTAAGTGCCGAACACCCGGCGCAGGGTGTCCATCATTTCTCCCAGGGAACAGTAGGCCCGCACGCATTCCAGGATGGGGTACATCAGGTTGCCGGTGCCGCGGGCTTCGTCCTCCAGGCGCCGGAGGCACTCGCGCACCGCCCCCCCGTCCCGTTCTGCCCGGATGCGCTGCAGCCGGGCAATCTGCCGGCGTTCCACCTCGGGGTCGACCCGCAGGATGGGAATGGTAATCTTCTCCTCCAGCACGTACTTGTTGACCCCCACCACCACCTGCTCCCCCGCCTCCAGGGCCTTCTGGTACCGGTAGGCGCTGTCGGCGATTTCCCGCTGGGGGAACCCCAGTTCGATGGCCCGGACCATGCCGCCCAGGGCCTCGATCTTGCGGAAATACTCCTCCGCCTGTTCCTCCATCTGGTTGGTGAGGGCCTCCACGAAATATGACCCCGCCAGCGGGTCGATGGTGTTGGCCACGCCCGACTCTTCCGCCAGGATCTGCTGGGTGCGCAGGGCGATGCGCACCGCCTTCTCGCTGGGGAGGGCCAGGGCCTCGTCCATGGAGTTGGTGTGCAGGGACTGGGTGCCGCCCAGCACGGCCGCCAGGGCCTGCACGGTGGTGCGGATGATGTTGCACTCGGGCTGCTGGGCGGTGAGGGAACAGCCCGCCGTCTGCGTGTGGAAGCGCATCAGCCACGAGCGGGGGTTGCGCGCGCCGAACCGTTCCCGCATCTGCCGCGCCCAGATGCGGCGGGCGGCCCGGTACTTGGCCACCTCTTCAAAGAGATCGTTGTGGGCGTTGAAGAAGAACGAGAGGCGAGGGGCGAACTCGTCCACGTCCAGGCCCCGCTCGATGCCGGCCTGCACGTACGCCATGCCGTCGGCGAGGGTGAAGGCCAGTTCCTGCACCGCGGTGGCCCCCGCCTCGCGGATGTGGTACCCGGAGATGGAGATGGTGTTCCAGCGCGGCACGTGGCGGGAGCCGAACTCGAAGGTGTCCACGATGAGGCGCATGGAGGGCTGCGGGGGAAACACAAAGGTCTTCTGTGCGATGTACTCCTTCAGGATGTCGTTCTGGATGGTCCCCGACACCTGATCCCAGCTGACGCCCTGCTTCTCGGCCACCACCAGGTACATGGCCCACAGGATGGCGGCGGGGGCGTTGATGGTCATGGAGGTGGACACCCGATCCAGCCGGATGCCGGAGAACAGCCTCTCCATATCGTCCAGCGTGTCGATGGCAACCCCCAGCTTGCCCACTTCCCCCATCGCCCGGGGGTGGTCGGAGTCGTACCCCAGCAGGGTGGGGAAGTCGAAGGCAGTGGAGAGGCCGGTCTCCCCGTGTTCCAGCAGGTACTTGAAGCGGGCGTTCGTATCCTCAGCCGTACCGAAGCCGGAGAACTGGCGCATGGTCCAGAGCCGCCCCCGGTACATGGTCGGGTAAACACCGCGCACGAAGGGGTACTGCCCCGGGTCCCCCAGGTCGCGCTGGTAATCAAGGTCAGCAATGTCCTCGGGACGGTACACCGCCTTCACGGGCTGGCCGGAAACGGTGCTGAACACAGCCTTGCGCTCCATGGCACCGGGCACACCCAACCCCTCCCCGCTCATGGTATGCCTGGCGGTCACAGGTAGAAAGCAAGTTGTTCCAGCTCAAGGCTCACGTCGGATTGCTGGAGGTGGACCTGGGGCGGTACCTGCAGCTTGCAGGGGGCGAAGTTGAGGATGGCCCGCACGCCGCCCGCCACACACAGGTCAGCCACACCCTGGGCGGCGGAAACCGGGACCGCGATCATCATGATGCGCACCTTGAGGTCCCGGGCCAGGGTGGGGATGGAGGAAGCGGGGGAGATCTCCAGATTCTCCACCCGGGTGCCCACCTTGGCGGGGTCGTTGTCAAACAGCGCCACCAGCCGGAAAGGATAGTTCTGATCCGCCGCCCAGCGCCTCAGGGTGTACCGGGCGAGGGCCGTGCCCAGTTCACCCACACCCACGATGCCCACGTTGAGGGGCCGACTGATATTGAGGATGCGGCGCAACTCGTCACGCAAAAAGCGCGCCTGGTACCCCACGCCCTGCTTCCCGAATTCACCGAAAAGGGCCAGATCCTTGCGCACCTGAGCCGCCGATACCCCGGCCCTATCCCCCAATTCCTGGGATGAGATGAAGCGGTCGGGATCCCCGGGCCCCATTTCCTCCAACACCCGCAAGTACATGGCCAGCCTGCGTACCACCACGTCGGGGACCCGCCTCTTCCGCACCGGAAGCCCCCCTCGCTGGCTGGATTCGGCCTTCGGTGCAGACTATTCTACGCAGGCCGGTCCCTTCCCTTGTTGCGCACCGTGTGCAGGGCCACCGCACCTGTCGGGCACCGTGCCCTGGTGCAGGGCCACCACGCCCGGCGGTAACACGCGGTAGCTCACCCCCGTGAGGCCGGCGGACCTGAGGGCATCAGCGAGTTCCTCCAGGCCGGGCAGGTAGGCGAGAGACCTGGGCAGGTAACCGTACGGGCGCAACCGCCGCTGCGCCCGGTGCCCGCGCGGGCGCATGGGCCCCCGCGGGCGCGGGTGCCCGCGCTCCGGTGGGCTCCCCTCGTCGACCCCGCGCACGAATCCGGCCAGCACGCCGAGCAGGGGAACCACGCTGTGGAAGTACGGGTAAAACCAGGCGCGCACCCAGGGCGAGGGCGGACGACACACCTCCAGGGCCAGCACCCGGCCGCCCGGCCTTACCACCCGGGCCATCTCGGCCAGGCAACGCGGGATGTCGTTGACGTTGCGCAGGGCAAAGCCTATCACCGCACAGTCGAAGGACCCGTCCGGGAACGGAAGGTCCAGCGCATCCCCCCGCACGAATTCGATCTCCACCGCGGCGGCCTGCCCGCGGGCGGCTTTGCGACGAGCGATCTCCAGCATACGGGGTGAGAAATCCACCCCCACCACGCGCCCCCCCGGTGCTACCTGGCGGGCCATGATGAGGGCTAGGTCCCCCGTGCCGCAACACACGTCCAGGGCGTGCCCTCCCGGACCCAGACCGGTCACCGCGGCCAGGCATCGCTGCCAGCGCGGGTAGAAACCCGCCGTCATCAACCGGTTCATGAGGTCGTACCGGGGTGCGATGGTATCAAAAAGGGTGCGCACAAACATGGCCTTTTCCTCGCCCGGCCGCGGCAGGCCAGTACCCTGTCGGCGGGCCTGCCGGGAGCAGCCGGGGCTACCGCAGCGCGCGTTCACGCCCGACCCCCTCCCCCACGGCGCGGTCGTCCGGTCACACGTATCGCCAGGGGCAACTCACCCTTTCCAGAAGGTCAAGTATCAGGTAGAGGCCCATACCCAGGGCCCCCATGGCCAGCACCCCGGCCATCACCTCGTCCCACCCGAGGCGGGTCCAGGCCAGCATGATGAAATAGCCGATCCCGCTCTGGGAGGCCCAGGTTTCCGCCAGGAACAGCACCGCGATGGCGGTCCCCAGACCCACCCGCAGCGAGGTGAAGACGGCAGGCAACACCGCCGGCCACACCACGTGCCGGTATACGTCCCGGGCCGACGCCCCCAGGGAGTGCACAGAGTGGAGGAACTGGGGCGACAGCGACCGGGAAGCATCACGGGTGCCCACCAGCACCTGGAAGAACACCACCAGCCATACCAGGAAAATGCGGGCGACATCGCCCAGGCCCAAGACGGCCATGACCACGGGCAGAAAGACACTCTTGGGAACCGGGTAGGTCAGGTAGATGGCGGGGCCGGCCAGGCGGTCAGCCACCCGCGCCTGCCCCAGCACCATTCCAGCAGGCACGGCCGTGACCGCGGCCAGGCAGAGGCTGGACACCACCCGCCAGGTGGAAATCGCCGTGTGGTAGGCGAGCCCGTGCCCCCAGGCCCGCCCCAGGGCCCGGAAGCTGGCAACGGGATCGGGGAGGGCGGGCAACCCCAGCCCCCGGCTCAATGCCCACCACGCGCCCAGGAGCAACACCACCACGCCCAGGTACGACAACGTCAGCGCCGCGGTCGCCTTGCCGCGGGATCGCACCCGCTTCCCCACACCCGTGCCAGCGGCCCACCGCCGGCCGGGCCTCGCCTCACCCTCGTGCGCAGTCACCCGGTCAGGCACTGCGGGCCATCACCTCGGGGCGGCACAGTTCACGTAACCTGGTGCAGAGGTCCAGGAACTGCCCGGTGGCCCGGTAACCCGGCTCCATCGCCCCCGGGTTGGACACCTGCCATGAGATACGCCCCGGGGCCATGACCAGGATCTGCTGCCCGAGAAAGGCCGCCTCGGCGATGTCGTGAGTCACCAGCACCGCGGTGATCTCCCCCCGCCGCAAGATTCCCGCCACCAGTTCCTGCATGGCCTCCCGGGTGAGGGCATCCAGGGACGAGAAGGGCTCGTCCATGAGCAGGAGGTCCGGCTCCAGGGCCAGGGCACGGGCGATGGCCACCCGCTGTCGCTGCCCCCCGCTCAACTGGGCCGGAAACCGGTGGCGCAGTTCCCACAGACCCATTTCCCGCAACAGCCCTTCCACTCGCGCGCGCCCGGCCCGAAGCCGGCCCCGGATCTCGAGCCCCAGGGCCGCGTTGGCCCAGACCGTCTTCCAGGGAAACAGGCCCCAATCTTGGAGGATGACGGCGGTGCGCTCGCGCGGACCGCGCACCACCTCACCCCCCACGCGTACCTCCCCGGCCGCCGGGGTGACGAGGCCAGCCAGCGCGTGCAGCAGGGTGGTCTTCCCGCAGCCGGAAGGGCCGATGATGGCACAGGCAGTCCCGCGGGGGAGGGAGAAGGACACACCCGCCAGGGCCACCGCGGGAGGCCGTCCCGGGTATTCCACACGCAGGTCCCTAACCTCGATCACCTGCCATCCCCCACGAAGCGCCCGTCGATGAGATCCTCATACCGCAGGGGCTGTGCGAGCAGTCCCTTCTCGCCCAACCAGTTGAGGGCGTCCTCCACCTGCGCCCGCGTGGGCAGTACCAGGCCGGGGAAGTGGAGGGAGCGGTACCAGTCCAGCACCTCCTTGGGGACACCCGCCTTCTCGGTGAGGAGGTCCGCGAAGCGCGCGGGATCCGCGTTGATGTCGGCCACGGCACGGGCGTAAGCCCGCATCACCTTCTCCACGTCCTCCGCCCTCTCCTCGAGCACGGCCCGGCGGAAGATGACAACGGCCTGGGAGATGTTCTCCGCCGTGTCGTCCACCACCAGGTGCGCACCCCGCTTCTGGGCCAGGGCGGCGAAGGGATCGGGCAGGGCGGCCGCCGTTACCTTGCCGGCCATGAGCAGTTCGAACCGCACCGGGATCTTGGCCACTGCCATGGTCCGGATCTCCTCGGGACGGAACCCCCGCCTCTGGAGCAGCCGGGTGACGGTGAACTCGATGAGGGAGTTGGGTGAGAGGGCGATCTCCCTCCCCCTCAGGTCATCCACAGCCAGGGCGGTGCCGGGCGGGCTGAGGATGGCGATGCGTCCCTCGCGCCCGTCCGCACCCAGCGTGAGGCTGACGACCCCCACCCGGGTTCCCCCGGCGTGCAGGAGGGCGACTGCCACCAGGTCCGCCACCGCCCCGTCCACCTCTCCGGCAGTGAGGGCGGCGTCCCGCTCGGCGGCGCTGGCGAACGTCATCAGGTTTACGGCGACGCCCTCTTCCCGGAAGTAACCCTGGCGCTCCGCCACCCAAAAGGGCAGGGTGTCCTCGATGGGGATGAGACCGAGCGTGATGGCCCGCTGTTCTGCCCGACGCCCGCACCCCCCGGCAGCACCGCTGGTGAGCGCCATCACCACCAGCGCGGTCACCACCAGGGCAGCGGTCCGTGCACGTCTGCCCGGGGTTTGCCGGCGCCGGGATAACTGCCCCGACTCAACGGTGGCCCCTCCCTGCAGCCCTCTGGTTCTTGGCTTTCTAACCGTCACGCTGCCACCTCCCCTCCCTGCCCCCTCACCGGGCCCGCCCCTCAGCGCAATACCGCCGCCAGGGCGGTGGTTGCGAAAAACACCACGCTGATGATGCCGTTGAGATCGAAGAAGGCCCGGTTCAGCCGGGACAGGTCACTCACAGATAGGATGCTGTGCTCATACACCAGCAGCAGGGCCATGGCCAGCAGCCCCATGGCGTACCAGAAGCCCGCCCCCAGCACGGGCAGCACGGCAAACAGGCAGGCCCAGGCCAGCACGTGTACCGCCAGGGAACAGCGGAGGGCCGCCCGGATGCCGAAGCGGGCGGGAATCGAGTGGACGCCATGGGCGCGATCGAACTCCACATCCGCAAGGGCGTACAGGATGTCGAACCCGGCCACCCACAGCCCCGCCCCCGCTCCTAGCAGATAAGCGGCCGGGTGGGCGGCACCCGTCACCGCGATCCACCCCCCGAAGGGCGCGGCGAACTCGGCCAGGCCCAGTACGAAGTGACATCCCCAGGTGAAGCGCTTGGTGTAGGGGTACACCACCAGCACCACCAGGGCCACGGGGAAAAGTTTGAGACACAATGGATTCAGCATGGCCGCCGCCAGGGCGAGCAGGGCGAGGGACACCACCACCAGGCCCACCACTTCGCCGGGCTTCACCGCCCCGCGCGGCAGGTGCCAGTGGGAGGTGCGGGGGTTGAGGGCATCCAGGGCGCGATCCACCAGGCGGTTCAGGCCCATGGCCGCCGTGCGCGCCCCCACCATGGCCACCGTCACCCAGAAGAAGTCGTGGCCGCTGGGCCAGCCGCCCGAGGCCAGGAAGGTGGCGGCGTAGGCAAAGGGCAGGGCGAAGATGGTGTGTTCCCAGCGCACGAGTTCCGCCAGGTGCACCAGCTTCCGTACCAGACCCTCACCTTTCAAACCCGTATTCCTCCCAGCGCCGGTCCACCAGTTCGCAGATCTCGGCGCTCATCTCCGCCCGCTCCGGCCAGGGACGCACCTGGCCTTCTCCGGGCCACTTGCGGGTGGCGTCTATGCCCATCTTGGTCCCGTAGGCGGGATACGGGGCAGCGTGGTCGAGGGTGTCCAGCGGCCCCGGCACGATGGTGATGTCCCGCCCGGGGTCCACGCTGGTCCCCACCACCCAGGCCACCTGGCGGTAGTCGTGTACGTCCACGTCCCCGTCCACCACCACCAGCACCTTGGTGAGGGCCAGCAACCCCAGGCCCCACAGGGCCGACATCACCTGACGGGCGTGCCCGGGATACCGCTTGCGGATGGAAACTATTGCTAAGTTGTGGAAGACACCCTCCACGGGCAGGTCCAGGTCCACCAGGTCGGGGACGAGGAGGCGCAGCAGGGGAAGGAAGATGCGCTCGGTGGCCTTCCCCAGCCAGGCGTCCTCCATGGGGGGAGCCCCCACCACCGTAGCCGGGTATACGGGGTCACGCCGCCGGGTGAGGGCAGTGAGGTGAAACACGGGGTAGGGTTCCGGTGGCGAGTAATAACCGGTGTGATCGCCAAAGGGCCCCTCCAGCCTTTCTTCCCCCACCTCCACGTAGCCTTCCAGCACGAACTCCGCTTCCGCGGGCACCTCCAGGTCGACACTGACGGCCCTGACGAGTTCCACCGGAGCCCGGCGGAGCAGGCCCGCGAACAGGTACTCGTCCAGCACCGCGGGCAGGGGTGCGGTCGCGGCGTAAATCAGGGCGGGATCCCCTCCCAGCGCCACCGCCACGGGGAGTCTCTCCCCGGGCCGTAGCAAGCCCGCGTGGCGCGCTCCGTCCTTGTGGATGTGCCAGTGCACGCCCAGGGTGCGGTCGTCGTACACCTGCATGCGGTACATACCCACGTTGGCACGGCCGCTGGCGGGGTCGCGCGTGATCACCAGGGGGAGGGTGAGGAAGCGGCCCCCATCGCCCGGCCAGCACTGCAGCACGGGCAGGTCGCCCAGGGACGGGTTTTGCTCCACCACCTGCTGACAGGGCGCACGGCTCACTCTCCGCGGGAGGTACGAAGCCGCCTCCGCCAGGCGGGGCAGCGCCCGCAGGCGATCCCCCCAGTTCTCCAGCCGCGGCAGCTCCAGCCAGGACGCCAGGCGGCGGCCGATCTCGTCCGGGTCACCTCCCAGGGCAAGCCTGACGCGCGCGGGCGTCCCGAACAGGTTCATGGCCACCGGGTAGGGGGAGCCCCGCGCCCGCTCGAAGAGCACCGCCGGCCCGCCACCCCGCACGAGACGCGCGGCCACCTCGGCCATCTCCAGCACGGGGTCGACCTCCACCTTCACCCGGTGCAGTTCTCCCCTTTTCTCCAGGTCGGCCAGGTACTCGCCCAGGTTCCGGTACGCCACCCGCTAACCCACCTCACCTTTCTCCCGCGGCGAAGCCCCCAGGCGCCGCAGCCTGGTCTCGGCCTGCCGAGCGGCGTTCGGCAGGTCCGGCTGAGCGGGCAGCCTGCCCGCGCTGGGGTTGGCGCGAGCCGGGGGCACCGATGCCTCTGAGGTTGTATGCCACCAGGCCCGGCAGGACTTCCTCCAGGTCGGCAACGTCGCCCCGCACCCAGGCCAGCAGTATCTCGGCAAAGGAGCCCACCCACGCCCAGGCCGCCACCCGGGCGTCCAGGGGTGGAATGAGCCCGGCGGCCCTTGCCTCCTCCAGGTCCTGCGCCACGTAATCCGCAAACAGCCGGTGCAGCTGGGCCAGCCTCTCCTCGCACGCGGGCAGGGCCCCGGGTGCCTGCAGGAGCGCCACCCGGGCCAGATCACGGTGAGCGGAAAAGGCCCGCACTGCACCCTCCAGGGAGGCGGCCAGTTTGGCGATCACGTCCGGCTTCCCCTGCCGGGCGCGGACGATCCCCTCCAGCACCGCCCGCGTGCCCCGGTCGATGAGGGCGAGGAAGAGCTCCTCCTTGCTGGGGAAGTACAGGTATACCGTCCCGGTGGCCACCCCGGCCTCCTGCGCCACGTCCTTCACCGTGGTGGCCGCGTAGCCCCGGGCGGCGAAGACGCGCTCGGCGGCATCCAGGATCATCGTCTCCTTCTCCAGCCGCTTCTCTGCTTCCATCTGCCGCCCCGCCCCCATACCCGCCGTTGCCGCTCCTCGCTCGCGCGGCTGAATGACGGTTCATTCAGTCCCAACGCTACCACCTCAGCCTCGAACAGTCAAGAGCCAGCAGCGCAGGATTCGCCGGGCGCAATACAGAATCACAAGAGTCGGCGACCTATCCTTCCCCTGGAGCACACCCGTGAAAGAGGTCGGTATGGGAGACGACTCCCCGAAGGAATTCGACTGGTCCACCGTCCAGTCGGCGGAGGTACTGGAAGAGTCGAGGGCCTACCGGTTCCAGCCCGAGTGGCGACCCTTACTGTTGCAGTTCCTCGGGCTGGCTCCCGGCATGCACGTCCTGGAGGTGGGGTGCGGCCCGGGGACGCTGGCTCCTTACCTGGCCGAGGCCATCACCCCGGGTCGCGTTACAGGGGTGGACCTGGACGCAGGCTTCATCGCGCGGGCGCGGAAGAAGGCCGCCCTGGCGGGAGTCACCAACGTGGAATACGTCGTGGCGGACGCATACCACCTGCCCTTCCCCGACGACACGTTCGACGCCGTGACCAGCTACACCACCCTGGGAGTGCTGAAGGACCCAGAGAAGGCCCTGGGGGAAATGATCAGGGTCTGCCGACCGGGGGGCACGGTGAGCGTGGCGGAGGGGGTGGCAGGCCCCCAGGGGATTTGCTTCGAGGGCGTGGATTACCTGGGACACCCGTGCTATGGGCAGGAACGACGCTACTGGGAGTTGTCCCGGAAGGTCAGGCGGCAGTCCTTATGGAAAGGCGGAGAGGCCGAAGTCCTGTTTCAGCACGGACTCACTCCGGGCGAACTCGAGGAACTGATCCAGTTGTGCGAGGCCCGCTTCCGGTGGAGTCTGGAACACCCCCTCTACGACTGGGAAGCCAGCCTCTCAGTGGTGGTCGCGGGGCAAAAGCCCCGGAGACGGTGAGGTGACCGGAGTGGCCGAAGCCCTGTTGTTCGACATCTTCACCTGCGCGGAAGAAGAGCTATTCCTGTTCGAGGACCTGGACTACCCCTGGCAGGCCCTGCCCCTGCTCGCCGAGCGCCTGCGCTCTCGCCTCCCCACCGGCATAGAAGTGGGAGAGGGGGTGTCCCTGGAAGGGGTTTTCGTGGATTCACCTCAGTTGTACGTTGGCCCCGGTGCGATAATCGAGCCCACCGTGGTGATCAGGGGTGGCCCCGTATTCGTAGGACCGGGTGCCCACCTGGCGGCGGGGGCGTACGTCCGCGGCCCCGCCTACCTGGGGGCCGGTTCCACCGTCGGCCACAGCAGCGAGGTGAAGAACTCCATCCTCCTCCACGGGGCGTCCGCCCCGCACTTCAATTACGTGGGTGATTCCATCCTGGGCCCGGGGGTCAACCTGGGCGCCGGGGTCAAACTGGGAAACCTGCGGCTCGACCGGGGCCCGGTAAGCGTCCTGTGGCGGGGGGTGCGGGTGGAAACCGGCCTGAAGAAGCTGGGCGCACTCATCGGAGACGGTTGCAGCCTGGGCTGTAACGCGGTGTGTAATCCGGGGACCGTCCTGTACCCCCGGGTACACGTGCTGCCCTGCGCCGTGGTGGGAGGAACCCACTCCAGGGGAACGGTGGGACGTCCCCAGTCGGTCAGCCGGGGGAGGGGAGAACCGTGAGCCTGCAACCGTGGCAGTGGTGGCTGGTGGGAGCCATCGTACTGGCCGTGGTGGAGATGGTGAGTGCCGGCTTCTTCGTCATCTGGTTCGCCATCGGCTGCGTGGCGGCCATGGTCGCCAGATGGTTGGGAGCCGGGCTGGTGGGCCAGGGGCTGGCCTTCGTGGTGGTCTCCGGGGTGCTGGTCGCCTTCACCCGCCCCGTGGTGCAGCGCCTGGTCTTCCGGCGCGGACGCGAACCGCGCACGGCGGTGGACGCCCTGCCCGGGCAGGTGGGGACCGTCACGGAACGGGTGACCCAGCTCGCCCCGGGGCTGGTGCGGGTGGGGGGCGAGGTCTGGTCGGCTATCTCCGCGCGCGACGAGGAAATCCCGGCGGGGACCCGGGTAAGCGTGGTGCGGGTGGACGGCGTCAAGCTGGTGGTGCAGCCGCTGGAGCCAGAAGCGTGCCCGGGGGACAGGGGCACGGCGGGCGGCACGCCTGCCGGAACCGCGGCCGGCACCGGTGACGCCACCACCGGGGACAGATCCGGTTGAACCGGGACAGAAAGGAGATGTGAAGAGATGGGCGCAGCCCTGGGAGCGATCGTACTGCTGGTGGTGGTGGCCGGCTTCGTGCTGGCCGTGGCGCTGTCCTCCATCCGCATCGTACAGCAGAGCACGGTGGGTATTGTGGAGCGCCTTGGACGCTTCCACACCGTGGCCCAGCGGGGGGTCAACTTCCTCATCCCCTTCATCGACCGCATGCGCGCCATTATCGACCTCCGGGAGCAGGTCGCCGATTACCCGCCGCAGCCGGTTATCACACGCGACAACGTGACCATCCAGATCGACACCGTGGTGTACTTCCAGGTGACCGACGCCGTCAAGTACACGTACGAGATCGCCAATCCACGGGTGGCCATCGAGTACCTCACGGCCACCACCCTGCGCAACATCATCGGGGAGATGGACCTCGACCAGACCCTCACCTCCCGCGACATCATCAACGCCAAGCTGCGCACCATCCTGGACGAGGCCACCGACAAGTGGGGCATCAAGGTCACGCGGGTTGAGCTCAAGAACATCACCCCGCCCAAGGATATCCAGGATGCCATGGAGCGGCAGATGCGGGCGGAGCGCGAACGGCGCGAGGTGGTAACCAAGGCCGAAGGCGAGAAGACGGCGGCCATCCTGCGGGCCGAGGGCGTGCGCGAGGCTGCCATCCGTCAGGCCGAGGGCGAGAAGCAGGCCCGCATCCTGCAGGCCGAGGGCGAGGCCCAGGCCATCCTAACCGTCCAGCAGGCGCGTGCGCAGGGGGTACGCCTGGTGCTCACCGCCATGCGGGAGGCGGAGCCCAACCCCGAGGTGGTAGCCCTGCGCTCGCTGGAAGCCATGGAAAAGATGGCGGAGGACCCCGCCGCCAAAATCATCATCCCGGCCGAGGCGGCTGCCCTGCTGGGTGCCCTGGCCGGAGGCCGGGAACTGATGGTGGAAGCTGCCCGTCGCTACCGTGGCCAAGGGACACCGACCGAGGGCTCCCGCCCGACCGGCGACGCCCCCCGCTCCGGTGGTGTGCGGCCGACCGGCGAGGCCCCCCATGCGGGCGGCCCCCGGCCCACCGGTGATACCCCGGCAGGCGGTGCCCGACACGCTTGAGCGCCTTCCCTCCCCGTGTGTACTACACCTGCAGCTACGTCCCGCCCGAAGCAATCTGGGCGGCGGGCTGCCAGCCCGTGCGCCTGCTCCCCGACGGCCCCGCACCGGGCGAATGCGACGCCTACCTCCCCCGAGACTTCTGTCCTTTCGTGCGGGCCGCCTTCTGGCAGCTTCACCGCATGGGTGAACCGGCGGCAGTGGTGCTGACCACCTGCTGCGACCCCATGCGCCGGCTGGCCGACGTGCTGCAGCACCACCGGCCGGAGTTGACCGTGCTGCTGCTGGACCTGCCCCGCGAAAGGGGGCCGCGGGGGCAGGAACGCTACGCCGCCGAACTGGAGCGCCTGCAGAGCAGCCTCAGCGCATGGGCCGCCCGCTCCGGTCGGACAGGCCTCGCTCCGGGAAGCGGGAGAACCCTCGCGCAGGCGACGGGCACCTTCGACCGCCTGCGCCACCTCCTCCGTGCGGCCCGGGGCGCCATGCCGGCCCCGGCCTTCCACCGCCTGCTGCGCCACCTGCTCACCTGCCACCCCGAAGAGGCCCTCACCCTCCTGGAGACCGGGAGGGGCGTCGCGGCCCCGGGTGCGCACGCGGCCACGGAGGCGGCGGCACCGGGGAGCACGGAGGCGGGGGGAGCGGCCGCCGGCGCGCCGGGGGTGATGGTGATCACCTCCCACCCGGTGGACCCCCATGCCCTGGAGGTAATCGAGAAGGCGGGAGCACGGGTGGTGGCGGAGGACTCCTGCCTGGGAGAACGCCTGCTCGACGTCGCCCCGGGGAGCAGAGATGCGGGTGAGTTGGCGCACGCCTACCTGGAGCGGCCCCCCTGCCCGCGCATGGAACTCCCCGGGGAGCGCCTGGCCTACCTGGAAGACCTGGCCTGCCGCGGGGGGGCACGCGGGATCATCTTTCTGGCCTTGAAGTTCTGCGATAACCTGAGTTACGATTTGCCCTGGATATCGGGCAGATCGCTGCCGGTACTCTTACTGGAAGCCGATTGGGGCGTGTCCTCTTCCGGACAGTTCCTGACCAGGGTGCAGGCGTTCGTGGAAACCCTTCTGCCGGAGTGAGTTCCGTTGGCCTCACTTTCTCCCCGCACCCGCCGCCGGGCACTTCACTATGCACTGTCCCACGCCTGGGTCCTCTCCCTGGCGCGGGCAGGACTGGGCCTGCCCCGTCGCCCCCCCACGGAGGGCTACCTCACGGAGGCGGTCCGCTGGGGGCTTGGGGAACTGGCCGCCGCTGCCTCCCGCCGCCGCCCGGTGGTGTGGTGCAACGTGGCCCTTCCCAGCGAGTTCGTCTACGGCCTGGGTGCCGTGCCTATCATGCCGGAGATGGCCGCCGGCTTTGCCGCCGCCTGGCGCGGCGCGCCGGATTTCATCGTCCGTGCCGACGGGGACGGCTTCCCCCCCGACCTGTGCAGCTTCCACCGCTGCGCGCTCGGCCTGGCCCGGGAGGGCTGGCTCCCCCGGCCCGATGCCGTGGTGGCCACCTCCCTGTTCTGCGACGGCGCTAAGAAGTTCCTCGCCCACTGCAGCCGCCTCTTCGGCGTGCCCTTCCACCTGATCGACGTTCCCTACGAGGACGGGTCCCGGGCAGTAGCCCGGGTGGCCGCCCGCCTGCAGGAGGTGGCGGCGGCCCTGCAGGCCGGCGGGCACGGTTTCGATGCCCGCCACCTGCCCCGCAGCCTGGAACTGTCCAACCGGGCCCGCCAGCACTACCTGGAGGTGATGCGCCTGCGGCGTCATCGCCCCGCCCCCTGGCGAGGCAGTGAGGCCCTGTCGTACGCATCCGTGTTCTTCATGAGTTTCGGATCGCCAGGTGGGGTGCGCATTTACGACGCCCTGAGGCGGGCGCTGGCCGCCCGCGTCGCCGGTGGCCGCTTCGCCGTGCCCCGCGAACGGTGGCGCCTCCTGTGGCTGCACTTCCGGCCCTTCTATCCGGGGAAGCTCATGCCCTTCCTGGAACTGGAACACGGGGCGGTAATCGCGGCGGAGGACATGAGCCACCTCTGGTGGGAACAGCTCGACCCCGGGCGTCCCTGGGAGTCCCTGGCCCGCAAGATGACCTCCCACTTCATGTGGGGGCCGGTGGAGCGGCGCCTGGAGGTCATGCTGCGCCTGGCCCGCGACTACGCGGTGGACGGCATCGTCCACTACTCCCACTGGGGTTGTCGCCAGTCCACCGGCGCGGTGAGCATCCTGCGCCAGGCGGCGGTGGGGGCAGGTATTCCCTTCCTCAACCTGGACGGGGACTGCATCGACCCCCGCAACGGCCGCGAGGAGCAGGCGCGGACCCGCCTGGAAGCCTTCCTGGAGAGCCTGCCCGAAAGGAGAGATGCCTTTGCCGCTGGTAGCGGGGGTTGATGTGGGTTCCCTCACCACCAAGGCCGTCATCCTGGACGGCGACCGCATCTGCGGGTGGTGCCTGCGTCCTACGGGGGCCTTCAGCCAGCAGAGTGCCCTTGCCGCCCTGGAAGAAGCACTCGCCGCGTGCGGTCGGGCCCGGGAAGACCTCTCCGCCATCGTGGCCACCGGGTACGGCCGCATCAGTGTCCCCTTCCCCGCCCGCCGGGTCACCGAGATCACCTGCCACGCCCGCGGCGCCTGGGCCGAGTTCCCCCGCACGCGCACGGTGATCGACGTGGGGGGACAGGACAGCAAGGTGATCCGCGTAGACGCCCGCGGGCGGGTGACCGACTTCGCCATGAACGACAAGTGTGCCGCCGGTACGGGCCGCTTCCTGGAGGTAATGGCCCGTGCCCTGGAGATCGACCTGGAAGAGATGGCCCGGCTCTCCCTGAGCGCGCGCGGCCGCGCCACGGTATCTTCCACCTGTACGGTGTTTGCCGAATCCGAGGTGATTTCCCTCATCGCCCAGGGCCGGCCCCGGGACGAAATCGTGCGGGGCCTGCACGAGGCCATATGCGATCGCCTGCAAGGGCTGGTGGCCCGGGTGGGGGCGGAGGCGGAGATAACCATGACCGGGGGGGTGGCGCTCAACCGCGGACTGCTGGCGGTGCTGCAGGAACGCCTGGGCCAGCGCATCAACGTGCCCCGCCACCCTCAGTTGCAGGGGGCATACGGCGCCGCCCTCATCGCCGCCGAGCAGGCAGCCTGACACACGTACCCGGCACAGCTAGCATGGGATGACCACAGCCAGGGCATATTCCCTCCCGGAGCATTCCCTCTTTCTCCGCCGGGGGGTATGACGCCCTTTGCACTGGCGATCACCAGTGGTCCTCGTCCTCATCTTGCTGGCCGGCGTCCTCACCGTGTGGACAGCTTCTCCTGGCGTGCCACGGGAAGGCCAGCTCCCGCACCGCCTGGGGGTGCAGCCGCAACAGCCTACCACCCTGTCGGCCCAGGTCGGGCCCCCGAGGCCGGTTCCCGCACAGGCCCCGGCCCACCTTCCCGGTGGGGCCGGATGCACCTGCCTGGCCCAGGACCGCCCCTTACGCCTCGAGCAGCCCCCCCTGGCCGGACCGGACGTGCAGGAGGTCCAGGAAATCCTGAAGGAACTGGGCTACCTCACCGAACTCACAGGCCGGTACGATGAGGCCACCGAAGAGGCGGTCAGGCGCTTCCAGCGCGACCACGGCCTGGACGTGGACGGCATCGTAGGTCCCGCCACCTGGCTCGTGCTCCTGGGTGCCGTGCCGGGGAGGGTGGTGATCCCCGAATTGCTGGAGCTGCCTCCCCTGGAGGAACTCCCCGATCGTTTCGTGGTGATTGACACCGGCCTGCGTACGCTCACCCTTTACGAAAACGGCCGGCTGCGACGCCGCTACCACGTGGCCATCGGAAAGCCGGGTTCCCCCACGCCCCTCGGCTCGTGGCAGGTGGTACACAAAGCCAAACACTGGGGAGGCGCCTTCGGCAGCCGCTGGTTGGGACTGGACATCCCCTGGGGTCGCTACGGCATCCACGGCACCAACCAGCCCGACCTCATCGGGGGCGAGGTGTCGGCGGGCTGCATCAGGATGCAGAACTGGGCCGTGGAGGAACTGTACGACCTGGTGCCGGAGGGCACGTGCGTTTACATAGTGGGACCGGTGCCGGTGCGCGACTCCATCTACCCCGGCGAAGCCGGCACTGACGTCCTGGAAATCCAGCGTTCCCTGGCCGCCCTCGGGCTCTACCGCGGGAACCTGGACGGCTGGTTCGGCCCCGCCACCGCAGCGGGGCTGCGCCTCTTCCAGGAACGCCTGGGCATAGACGAGGGCGGCAGGGCGGGACCCCACACCCTGGAGGCGCTCGGTTTGCGGTGAGAGCCCGTGGCGCCACGGACGGGACCTCGCCCTCGAGCGGGCCCCGTCCGCGACGGCGAGGAACCCCGCAGTCCGTGCCCGGCCACCGGCACTACATGCGGGTGCGCGTCTTCTTCTCCACCCAGATGTACCAGCCTCTCTCCTGCAGCCGGCGGAAGAAGGGCTCCGGCTCCAGCTGCTCCGGCACCAGCACGCCCTTGCGGGTGATGTGACCCTCGGCCAGCAGTTCCACCCCCACCACCGCGGGGAGGGCGGTCTGCCACACGGTGGCGTTGACACCGTAGCGGCGGTACACTTCCTCGTGATCGAGCAGGTTGTAGAGGAAGTACTCCACCGGATGCCCGTTTTCGGTACCCCGCACCAGGGTGCCCACGCACAGGTGACCTTTGATCCTGCCGCCCAGGTCGGCCGGCCTGGGCAGGAGGGCCGTGACCACGTCCCGGGGTGCCACCATGACATCGCCCACTCGGATGGGCTCCGGGCTGGCCAGCCCCAGCATGCGGAGGACCTTCAATACCTGCACGTACTTGGGATCGAGGGCGTACTTGAAGTCCACGTAACGCAGACCCTTACCGATGTGCAGGGGCAGGGTGCCCACGTCCTCGTGGGGCACCGATCGTACCACCATGGGGCCGACCGGCTCGGGGAAGTTGAAGGTCTCCACCCCCGTCTCCAGGGGCTCACCCAGCACGTACTCCCCATCCTTGTAGATGTACGAAGGCTGCAGGCATTCCTCGATGGAGGTGTCGGGCGAGAAGTACACGGCCAGTTCGTAACCCTCCACCGTGGAATTGTCGCCGTCCCGGATCATGATGGCCTCCACGGTATCCATGCGATCCGCCGCCCAGCGGGCGAACAGCCCCGTCGCCCCCGGGTCCACGCCCAGGCACAGGATGGCGGTCAGCCCCGCTTCCCGGAAACGGGCGTCGTACTCCAGTTGCTGCCAGATAGTCACCCGTCCGGGTAGCTCGACCGGACCGTCGGAGGCCATGTCCAGGTAGTTGCATCCCGCCTCCAGGCAGGCCTCCATCACGGTGAGGTTGTAACGGGGGATGACCGCGTTCACCAGGATGCCCACCCCGTCCAGGGCGGCCCGCAGTTCCTGCCGGTCACCGGCATCCACCCGGCACGCCCGCACGTGGGCGAGGCCGATCTCCCCCGCCACCCGGCGTGCCCGCTCCCCGTCCACATCGGCGAGCAGCAGTTCTCCGAACTGGGGAGCCCGGGCCAGTTCCCTGGCTATGACCGTGCCCACCCCGCCCAGACCCAACACCATCGCTTTCATCCACCATTGCCCCCCTGTATGCCCGCACCGTGAAGGGATCCCCGTCCACGATCGTCGTGTGCCCTGCGATCCCCCGACCGTCCGGGCGTCCGTAGCGTGTAACCAACTCGCCAGTCTGCTAGCGACCGCTGCCGCCCAACTCGCCCCGCCTGCTCAGCCGGCGCAACTCGAGCAGGTAGGCCACGAACACCGCGGTAGGACCGACGATCAGCACCACTCCCGTCAGGTAAGCCACCACGTCCCAGCCCTGCACCGCCTTCACCTCCCCTGCACGCCGGGGACGGCTCTGCGCCGCCACTCCAACGCCACGCCCACCAGGTAGGCGAGCAGGACGAAGGGGATGATGAGGAAGATCCCATATTCCTGCCATACCTCGAAGGTACGCCCCAGGAGGGTGATCTCCCAGATCATGGTCGCCCAGTCCTCCGAGAAGGACCCCAGGGTGGTCACCAGGACGTAAAAGATCACGGTCCCGAAGAAGCCCACTGCGGTGGCCAGGGTGCCCGCCAACCTGAAACGGCGCAGGGCGGGGACGAAGACGGCGATGTAGAGGGGAACCAGCACCGTGTTGATGAGCACGCTGGCCTGGAAGACCCACAGCCCCATGATGCGCTCGAACACGAAGGCCAGGGCCACGGAGACGACAGCGGACACGAGGATGCCGTAACGGGTCAGCCGGATGAGCGATCGGTCATCCAGTCCGGGCCGGAGAAGGGGCCGGTAAATGTCGTATACGAGGTTTCCCGCCGAGACCAGCAGGTAGGAGTCCGCCGTGGACATGGAGGCAGCCAGCACGCTGGCCAGGAAGAAACCGATGAACCCGGCCGGGATGTAGTGGCTCACCACCATGAGCAGGGCCTGGTTGGGGTGGGGTTCCACGATCATGCCCAGGCCCACGGCGGCGGCCGCCACCAGACCCAGGAGGGTGCAGGCCAGCTCGTAGGACGCCCAGATAGGGGTGCCGATGAGCAGGGCGTTGCGGACCGCCCGGGGCGAGCGGGCGGCGAAGATGCGCTGCAGGAAGGCCGGCTCGCAGAGGACCGCCAGGGCGGTGAGGCCGTAGGCGGCTATGAGCCCGGGCGTGAGGTACCCCCCGAGCGGGTGCAGGTAGTAAGAGGGATCCTCCCCCACGTAGGCCTCCAGGCCCGCCCAGATGTTCGCGATACCGCCCACATCCCGCCAGCCCAGGATGAGGGCCGCGCCCAGGGTCACCGTCATGAAGAAGAACTGCAGGGTGTCGGTGACGGCGTCCGCCCACAGCCCCCCCGCGTAGGTGTAAGCGACCACGATGACGGCGCTGGCCAGCACGCCCACCCAGAAAGGCACTCCGAACACGAGGGTGAAGATGAAGCCCATCCCCATCATTTCCATGGAATTGGTGGAGTAAAGGAAGGAGCAGCAGGCGGCGATCACCCGCGCGCCCTTGCCGTAGGTATCGCCGATGATGTCCGAGAAGGTCCGTCCCTCCATCTGGCGGAACCTGGGTGCCAGGAAAGCCATCACCACGTAGAGCACAGTGTACACGAGGGCATACCCAAAGAAACCGACCACGCCCTCCATGAAACCGATCTCCGACGTACCGAAGAGGGTGTCCAGTCCGAAGAAGGTGGACACCAGGGTGGCCACCAGCAGGGGCGTGGTCATCCCCTTACTGGCCAGGAAGTAGTCGTCGAAGCTCTTGTGCCTGCGGTGGAAGTAGTAACCCACATACAGCATGAGTGCGATGTAGGCGAGGATGACCACCCAGTCGACGGCATTCAACTGGATACTGAGTTCCCGCGGCACCGTATCCTCCATTGCGTCCCTCCTCCCTTCCGCCCTCCGGTACCGGGATGCCGCTCGCATCCCCGCCGGGGTCTGCTGGGATCCTCTCTTAACCCGGCACAGGTGCAAATCTCGTGCCAGACCGGCGGAGGCGCCGGGTCCGCGGCGCGACGGGCGAGGGCGGGGAACGGGCCGGTAGCAGTGGGTTTGCTGCCACCCGGTTTCCATGCGCCCGGCACCCGGCAGCCGGGCTCTCACCGGTGCGAATATCACTCGCGCACCTGCGAGGGCATTCCCTATGCTGAGACTGCAGGATAATTCTGGCCCTCCGCAGAACCCCCTTCCCGCAGGACGCAAGCCCCGGGGCGGGGGATTCGGGGCTGGCCCCGCCCCACACAGGGAGGCGACGGGAGTGTCCGAGCTATGGGCCATCAGGCAAACCTGCCAGCAACTGGCCGAGGTGATATCGGCCGCCCTGGACGTGGAAGCCGAGATCGTGGACGACGAACTGCGCATCGTGGCCGGGGTGGGCAAGGACGCCGCACGGGTGGGGGAGTATCGCGAGGGGGGTGACCGCAACGCCGGCTACCTCTACGGGCGCGTGCTCAACACCCTGCGGCCCGAGATCGTGGAGGATCCCCGCTCCGATCCCACCTACGATCCCTCCGTACTGCGCGGGGAGACCGAGGAACTCGCCGAGATCTGCTGCCCCATCGTCCTGGAGGGCCGGGCCCTGGGCGTACTGGCCATGGCAGCCATGACCCCTTCCCAGCGGGCCACCCTCATGGAGCGGCCCCGGCACATGCTGGCCTTCCTGGGGAAGGTGGCCGACCTGCTGGCGAGCAAGGTATCCGAACTCCGGCACCACTCCCTGCTCCAACTGCAGAGCTTGCGCCTGGAAGCCATGGTCGACACCCTGGTGGAAGGGGTGATCGCGGTCGACGAGGCGGGCGTGGTGACCCACTGCAACCGGGCGGCCCGCAACATCCTGCGCCTCAACGACAGCACGGCGGTGGGTCTGCCCCTGGCGCGCATCTGGCCCGGCGCCGGGCTGCTGCGCCTGCTGGAAGGGCACCCCGCCTACCAGAACGAGGAGGAGGTTTTCCCGGCGGGCCGCCACCAGGTCCACCTGCTGGTGTCCGCCGTCCCCATCGTGGTGGGGGGCAAGACCATGGGGGCGGTGGCGTCGCTCCGCGACCTGCGCGATGTCCACCGCCTGGTGTATCACATGAGCCAGCCCTTCCAGCCCTGCTCCTTCGACGACATCATCGGAGAAAGCCCCGTACTGGCCCGGGTGAAGGAGCAGGCACAACGCGCCGCGGCGGCCACCGCACCCGTCCTCATCACGGGTGAGAGCGGCACGGGAAAGGAGATGTTCGCCCGCGCCATCCACTGGGCCGGCCCCCGCTCGAGCAAACCATTCCTGAGCGTAAACTGCGGGGCCATCCCCGAGTCCCTGCTGGAGAGCGAACTGTTCGGCTACGAGGGGGGTGCCTTCACAGGAGCGCGCAAGGAAGGCAAGCCGGGGAAGTTCGAGTTAGCCGACGGGGGCACCATTTTCCTCGACGAGGTGGGCGACCTCCCCCTGCACATGCAGGTCAAACTATTGCACGCCCTGCAAAACCGCTGGATCGAGCGGGTGGGCGGTGTCAGGGCCATCCCCGTGGACGTGCGAGTGATCGCAGCCACCAACCGCGACCTGGAGGGCATGCTGCGCCAGGGCGAGTTCCGCGAGGACCTGTATTTCCGCCTGAGCGTGATACCGCTGCACATACCTCCGCTGCGGGAACGGCCGGAGGACATCCCCCTCCTGGTACGCTATTTCGTGGCCAAGCACGCGGCCCGCCTGGGCCGGGTGCCCCTGGAGGTAGCGCCCGATGCCCTGGAACTGCTGCGGCGCTACCGCTGGCCGGGTAACGTGCGCGAACTCGAAAACGTGGTGGAGTACGCTGTGAGCATGGAAACCGGTAGCGTGATCGGCGTACACAGCTTGCCCGTGCGCCTGCGCGAGGGTGAGCGCGAACATGCTCCGGGCAGGCTGGGCCGCCTGCGCGAAGAGCTGGATGCACTCGAAGAGCGGTTGCTGCGGGAGGTCCTGCGTGCCTATCCGGAGCCCAACCAGGAGAGCCGGAAGAAGGCCGCGCGGCTGCTGGGCGTCAGCCCCGCCACCCTGTACCGCAAGATGCAGAAGTTCGGCCTCAGTCCCCGGCCCCGCCGCACGAACCTGACGTCCGCCGGGAGATCCTGACTGCCCGGGCTCCTGGGCTGGCAGGCCTCGCTGCGGGGAAGCCCCTGCGGGCGTCGGGTGCAGACGCTGTCCTCCCCAAGCGACAGGATTCCGGCACCGACCGGCGAACTCATGGAACGTCGTTCCCTGTCACGGACCGAACCCTGCCCGGGCGTGCATGGGCTCGCCTCCGTGACCGCACGAAACGGAAGGAGGATTCCCCTTTGGCCCATCCCAAAAGGAAGACAGGCCAAACACGGTTCTCTTCCACGGAACAGCAGGTGAAAGACCGGGCCACCCGCAGGTCCCAGCCGGAAGTTACACAGGCGGTCGACCGCGCACTGCAGATCCTTCTCCTCCTGGGGTCGGAAGGTCGGGAGATGGGCGTCAGCGAGATCGCCTCCCGCCTGGACCTGTGGAAATCGACCGTGCACCGCACTCTTGCTACCCTCGCCGCGCGGGGCTTCGTCAGCAAGCACCCCGAGACCGACCGCTACTTCCTGGGAGTCAAACTGTTCAGCCTGGGCATGCGCTGGCGCGAAAAGGCGGGGCTGGTACCCCTCGTGCGCCCCGTGATGGAGAAGCTGGCGGCCGAGCTGGGAGAAGCCGTACACCTGGTGGTACTCGACCCCGACCCCGAGTCCCCCCACACCGTGGTGGTGGTGGACAGGGTCGATTCCGCCCACGTCCTGGGCGTGACCCCCAGGGTGGGGTTCGGGTCGGCAGCGCACTGCTCCGCCGTGGGCAAGGTCCTCCTGGCCCATTCCCCGCCGCACCTGGTCGAGCGCATCATCCGCACCCGCGGCTTGCCCCGGTTCACCCCCAACACCATCACCGACGAGCAGGCCCTGCTGGCCGAACTGGCCCGCACGCGGGAACGGGGGTACGCCATCGACGACGAGGAGATGGAGATCGGCCTGTACTGTGTGGCCGCTCCCGTGCGGGACGCCCACGGGGAGGTAGTGGCCGCCCTCAGCGTCTCCGGACCGGCAGCCCGCCTTTCCCCCCGCTACCAGGAAGTGGCCCGTGAAGTGATGCAGGCGGCCGCGGAGGTATCCGCCCGCCTGCACTGACCCAAACGCGACCGGAGGTGAAGCAATGGCTCAAGAAGCCCCGACGGAAGAGGCGGTGGTGCTGCTCTCGGGCAACGAGGCCATCGCCCGCGGCGCGTACGAGGCCGGGGTAACGGTGGCCGCAGGCTATCCCGGTACCCCCAGCACCGAGGTCATCGAGACCCTGGCCAGGTACCCTGACATATGGGTGCAGTGGTCACCCAACGAGAAGGTGGCCCTGGAAATGGTCATCGGGGCCTCCTTCGCGGGGGCCCGTACCCTGGTGGCCCAGAAGCACGTGGGGCTCAATGTGGCCGCCGATCCCTTCCTCACCTTCTGCTACATGCCGACCAACGGCGGTACGCTGATCGTCTCTGCCGACGACCCCGGCATGCACTCTTCGCAAAACGAACAGGACAATCGCCAGTATGGCCGCATGGCCAGGACCCCGGTTTTGATCCCCGCCGACAGCCAGGAGGCCAAGTCGTTCACGGAAGCGGCCTACGAGCTTTCCGAGCAGTTCCAGACCCCGGTCATTCTGCGCAGCACCACCCGCGTGTCCCACGGCCGCAGCCTGGTGCGCGTAGGCTCACGGCGCCAGCCACGCCCGCCCCGGTTCGAGCGGCGGCCGCAGGACTTAGTTATGCTACCGGCCAACGCGCGCCGGCGCCACCCCCTGGTAGAGCAGCGCCTGGACGCCCTCCGCGTCTATGCCGAGGACTGCCCCCTCAACCGGGTGGAGCCGGGTAGTACGGAGCTCGGCTTCGTCACAGGCGGAGTAGCTTACCAGTACGTCAAGGAAGCTTTCCCCGAAGCCCCGGTGCTCAAGCTGGGGCTCGCCTACCCCATCCCTTCCGAGCTCATCCGGCGCTTTGCGGCCCGAGTTCGCTACCTCTTCGTGGTAGAAGAGGGTGATCCCTTCTGGGAGGAACTGATCCTGGCCGCCGGCGTCAAGGTGCTGGGCATGGGCGTAGCCGGGCCGGCGGTATTCCCGCGTGTGGGCGAACTCTCGGTCGAAAAGGTGCGGGCGGCGGTCCGCGCCTTCCTCGGCACCGGGAGCACCGCCTTCCCCTTGCCCGGCGCACATCCCGGTGCCGGAGCGGCGCTTACCACAGAAGCGTCCGCGGGCGGAGCAGCACCGCCACCCCCAGCCGCAGGGGCCCCTGCTGCCGGCCAAGCCTGTACCCGAGAGGACTCCGCCACCCCCGAGCCCGGGCCGGGAGAGGAACTGCCCGGCCGACCGCCCGTGCTGTGTCCGGGCTGTCCCCACCGGGCGGTGTTCTACGTACTGGCGAAGTACCACCTCACCGTCACGGGCGACATCGGGTGCTACACCCTGGGGTACGCCCCGCCTTTCCACAGCATCGATACCTGCACGTGCATGGGTTCCTCCATCGGCCACGCCCTGGGGCTGGAGAAGGCGCTCGGCCCTGACTTCGCTCGCAGGCTGGTAGGGGTGATAGGAGACTCCACCTTCGTGCACTCGGGTATCACGCCCCTCATCGACATGGTCTACAACCGGGGGACGGGGACGGTGATCATCCTTGACAACGGCACCACCGCCATGACCGGCCACCAGGGACACCCCGCCGCCGGCTGGGACGCCCGCCACCACTCAGCTCCCCGCATCGACCTGGAGGCCCTCTGCCGGGCCTGCGGGGTCAGAGACGTCCAGGTGGTGGACGCCTACGACCTGCGCGCGCTGGAGAAGGCGATCAAGGCCGCCACCGCCCGTGAAGAGCCTTCCGTAGTGATCGCCAGCAGGCCCTGCGTCCTCCTGCCGGGCGTCAGGAAGCCACCCATCCGCTTCCTGGCTGACCGTTGCATCGAGTGCGGGGCCTGTTTCCGCCTGGGCTGCCCGGCCCTGGAGAAAGAAGGCAAGCGCCCGCGCCTCAACGAGGTGCTCTGCACCGGCTGCCTGGTGTGCGTGCAGCTCTGCAAGCCGGGCGCCCTGCTAGCTCCGGAGGAGGAATGAAGCCATGGCTGACGCCAGCGTCCAACCCTTGATTGAAGTCAGCGTGCGCCGCCGGCCCGAGAAGATACACGACATCGTGGTGGCCAGCGTGGGGGGCCAGGGGGGTATCCTCGCCACCCGCATCCTGGCCACCCTCTTCCTCAACCTGGGCTGGCAGGTCAAGACCTCGGAAGTGCACGGCATGGCCCAGAGGGGCGGCAGCGTGGAAACCCACGTCCGCCGGGGCCGCGTCGTCTACTCTCCCCTCGTGCCCCGGGGGGAAGCCGACGCCCTGCTGGCCCTGGAGCAACTGGAGGGCCTGCGTTACCTGCCCTGGATCCGCCCCGGGGGGGCCGTGGTGTGCAGCAGCGAGCGCATCCCCCCCGTCACGGTGACCCTGGGCGGGCAGCACTACCCCGAGCACGTGCGCGAGACCCTGGAGCAGCGGGCCGGCTTCCTGGTGTGGGTGGACGCCCTGGGCATCGCCCGGGAGGCAGGCAACGTGCGCGCGGCCAACGTGGCGTTGCTCGGGGCCCTGTCCGCCCTCATGGAGGCACCGGCCGAGGCCTGGCACGAGGCCATCTCAGCCCACCTTCCCGCAGGGGCGCGGCCGGTCAACCTCGAAGCGTTCCGGGTGGCCAGGGAGCTTACCCTGGCCCGGGTGGGGGGCTGAGCCGTGGCCTCACTGGATGCCTTCTTCGCCCCCCGTACGGTAGCAGTGGTGGGGGCTTCCCGCGACCCGGCCAAGATCGGCCACCTGGTGACGAAATACCTGCTTGAGAGCGAGGCCCGGGTCTACCCCGTCAACCCGTCCGCCCGGGAGATCCTGGGCCGGCCCTGCTACCCTGCCCTCGAGTCTATCCCCGGAGAGGTCGACCTCGCCGTGCTGGCCGTCCCCGCGCCCGCCACAGTCGAGATGGTCCGGGAATGCGTGAAGAAGGGGGTGCGGGCCATCATCGCCCAGGCCTCCGGTTTCGGTGAAACCGGAGAAGCGGGCCGGCGGCTGGAGACCGAGATCCGGGACATCCTTTCCTCGGTCCCCGGGGACCGGCGCCCCCGCCTGCTGGGCCCCAACACCCTGGGCGTGTACGTCCCGCGCAACAGGCTGGACACCACGTTCACCGTGCGCGAGCGGAGCCCCCGGCCGGGCCCGGGTGACATCGCCTTCATCTCCCAGAGCGGCGCCACCGCGGTGTGCATCATGGAGGCCGCAGCCTCCATGGGGGTGGGGCTGTCGGCATTCGCGGGCATCGGCAACAAGCTGGACGTAGACGAAAACGAGCTCCTGGACTACTTCGCCGCCGATCCCCACACCAGGGCCATCGCCTTCTATCTGGAAAACTTCAGGGACGGGCGGGGTTTCCTGGAGAGGTGCCGCCGCATCACCCCCCGCAAGCCGGTGGTGGTGCTCAAGGCGGGCAGGTCAGCGTCAGGCATGCGCGCCGCCGCCCTGCACACGGGCTCTCTGGCCGGCTCGGACCGCGTGGTGGAGGGGGCCCTCCGCCAGGTAGGAGCGTTCCGGGCTTACGACGAGGAGGAACTCGTGGACCTGGCGCGGGTCCTGGGTCAGGGCCGTCCCCTGGCCGGCAGGCGGGTGGCCGTGCTCACCACTGCCGGCGGCCTGGGGGTCATCCTCACCGACCTGCTGGAGTCCCGCGACCGGGGAGTCGGGCTTGAGCTGGCCCCCATCTCCGAAGAGGGGAAGGCCCGTCTTCGTTCGGCGCTGGTCCCCTTCGCCTCCGTGCACAACCCCATCGACCTCACCGCCAATTCCAGCAATCAGCACTATGCAGACGCCCTTCGGGTGCTGGAGGAAGAAGAGGACGTGGATGCCATCCTGTGCGTGATGCAGTTCCAGAGCCCGTACGTGGACGAGGCCCTGGCCGACCTCATCATCGACAGGTTCCACCATGGGCCCAAGCCCATGGTGGTGGTGACCATCGGCGGCGAGCTTTCCTGGCGCGGCCTGCGCCGGTTGGGCGAGGCCCGCGTACCGGTCTACCCCTCGCTCTGGCGCGCGGTGCGGGCCACCGCCGCCCTCTACCAGCGGGGGTGCTACCTGGCCAGGTGCACGGGCGTAACGGCACAGGGCACGGCCGCGGCGCAGCTGCGACCCCGGGCCTGGGAGGGAGGGTCCTGCCATGTGTGATCCCAGGGAAATGATCCGCAGCGGCCTGCCCCTGGCTGAACACCAGGCGAAAGACCTGCTGGCCTCTTACGGTGTGAACGTGCCGCCGCGGGTGGTGCTCTCCCCGGAAGGTACGGGCGTTTCCGAGGTCCCCTTCCCCTACCCCGTGGCGCTCAAAGTCTCCCACGCGGACATCCTGCACAAGACCGAAATGGGTGGCGTCCGGCTGGGGATCCCGGACCGGGCTGGCCTGGAAGCGGCCGTGGCCGACATGCGCTCCCGCTTCCCCGGCAAGAGCCTCCTCGTGGAAGCCCAGCAACCGCCCGGGGTTGAGGCCATCGTGGGGTTGATCTACGACGCGACTTTCGGCCCTTCCCTCATGGTCGGCCTGGGCGGCGTGCTCACGGAACTGTACGAAGACGTCGCCTTTCGGGTCGCCCCCATCAGCGAAGAGGACGCCCGCGACATGCTGTCCCAGCTGCGGGCCCACCGCCTGTTCGAGGGGTTCCGCGGCATCCGGGCGAGCCGGGACGCTCTGGTCTCGGTGCTGCTGGGAGTCTCCCGCCTGGCCCAGGAGTTGGGCGAGCACATCGAGCAAATGGACCTCAACCCGGTGATCGTCTACGCCGACCGTGCCGTGGTGGTGGACGCCAAGATTCGGCCGCGGCAGCCGTCGTAATACGTCCCGGCGTGGAACCGGCAGGGGCGCGGCGTGCGTATGTGCGGACGGACCGTACCTTGCCCGCGGCGGCTTGCAGGTGTACCTCTACCGGCCGGTCTACAGCCGGTCCCTGATAAAGGGTGGCAGTACAAAGGCGGAGCGGTGGACATCCGGGCAGTAATACACGGTGCCCGCAGGCACCTTCGAGCGCACTTCTGCCGGGTCGAGTCCCCCTTTGCTACCCACGGTGAACGTCCAGTACCAGACGGAGTAGACGGGTACCATGCTCACGTAAAGCCGGGTGACGGGGAACACGCTCCCCACCGCACGGTAGGCGCCCCGCATGGCTTCCGCCCGGAAAAAGGGTTCTTCGGTCTGGCAGGCGAGGAATCCGTCGTCCGCCAGGATACGGTGGCAATCACCGTAAAAGTCGGGTGTGAAGAGCCCCAGGGACGGACCCCCGGGGTCGGTGGAATCGACAAGGATCACGTCGTAGACTTGCTGGCAGTCACGCACGTACTGCACCCCATCGGCGAAAACCACTTCTACCCTCGGATCGTCCAGCTTACCACTCAGGCCGGGCAGGTAACGGCGGCAGGCCTCCACCACCCCCCGGTCGATCTCCACCATGGTCACCGCCTCCACGGTGGGATGCCTGAGCACCTCGCGTACGAGCCCCCCGTCGCCGCCACCCACCACCAGCACGCGGCGCGGACGGGGGTGGGCACACAGGGGGACGTGCGCGAGCATCTCGTGGTAGAACATCTCATCGCGCTCGGTAGTCTGCAGGACCCCGTCCAGAACCAGGGCACGACCGAAATCCTCGGTCTCGATGATGGCCAGGTCCTGGAACTCGGTCTTCTCCTGGAACAGGACGGAGCGCACCCGGAGTCGCAGGTGGGTCCCGTCGGCGTGTTTCTCATCAAACCACATGCCCATCCCTCACCCCCCCGTCAACAACGCCTATTATAACCGGCCCAGCCCCGCCCCGCATCCCCCTGCCCCCCGCCCGGGGGGCGAAGGGAGCGGGGGCGGGGAGGGCGAACTTATCCGGGGATGAACACCGAGGGCAGGCGGGGCACGGGATACGCGCTGGCGGCGCTCGCCGCCTCACTCTGGGGCACCCTGGGCATCCTGGGGACCATTCTCGGGCGGTACGGGCTCTCCCCTGTCCAGGTCGCCACCCTGCGGGCGGGCACGGCCTTCGTCCTGCTGGGGCTGGTGCTGGCGGCGGCGGGCCGCCGGCACCTGCGGGTCAAGCTCGCTGACCTGGCC
>JACIYH010000060.1 GCA_014360055.1 Bacillota bacterium
AGCACCGCCCCCGGCGTCAACCCCAACCCCGACCCCAGCCCCAACCCCAGGCTCTGGGATCCCCGGCAGCCAGCGATCCCGCCGTACGAAGGTGATCTCCTGGCCGCGGTCGGGGCCGAAGCACACCAGGCCCCGCAGGCTGGCCTGTTTCACCACACCACCCCAACCGCGCTCGATCCATTCCCCTGCCCAGGGCCCCAGCAGTGCGTTTACACACCCGGCCAATTCCCGCCGGCTGAGCGGGCCACGGTCCAGGCACTCCATCATCGCAGCTATCATTTCTTCAACCTGGTCCCGTATGAGGCCGTACCGGGCCATCCAGCGCATTTCCGCAGTTGCCCAACTCCGGCCCAGCCCCGCCACATACACAGGCACGTCGGCGGCCGCGACGAGGTGCACGGTGCCCCGCATACACCAGGTCTTGACCAGACTTCGCTCTTCCCATAGGGCGCGATCCACGTCCTCCGGGTGGATGCCTTGCACGCGGGCCCAGAGCGCCGTACGGGCAGCAGGTCCCAGTTGTGCCTGGACACCGCATACGTCCCGCACCACCGCGACCAGTTCTTCCGCGGGGGCACGCTTCGCCAGGTGGTGCCTCCGCAGCCGGAAGGCAGCCACCTGCCGGGGAGTCAGTTCCACCGCCCCGGCATCAGGGCCCCCAGTCGCGTTACCTCCGTCCACTGCCGGCACCTTCCGCGCGCGGGTTTCTCATGGTCGCCTCCCCTGGTCCACCTTCACGCTGGCCTTCTGCATCAGGCTTGCTTCCGGTCACGGCCCAGTGCAACCAGCCCAAACGATGGGACTCCACCCCGGCGGTACCCGCCTCCCATGCCGCCGCGGTGACGCACGGCACAAAAGGATACACCTCTTCTTCATCCCACCAGGCTGCCAGGCGGTCACGGGCAGCCTGGCGCTCCTCGTCGCTGGCGAACATGATGTCGGCGATCACAAATCGCCCTCCGGGGACCATTACCCTGAGCACCTCGGTGAAGGCCCTTCGGTACTCCCCGGGCATGAGATGGTGAAACGCGAACGACGACACCACGCGGTCGAAGAGCCCGTCCGCGAACGGTATCTCCAGGAAGTGGCCTGACTGCAAACGAAATTCGGGGTGGTGCTCCCGACAGCGCTCGAGCATTCGGGACGAAATGTCGATGCCCCAGATCTGCGCGCCCCGAGCCGCCAGTTTCTCGGCCAGGGCGCCGGTACCAATACCGACGTCAAGCACCCTCATCCCCGCACTAACACGCGCGAGCGCGGCCGCCCCTTCCAGCGAACGGCGGTAGCCCACGAACAGGCCCTCCTCCTTGGGCGACCTTCCATAGGACGCTGCCCAACCGTCAAAGATCCGTTCAAGCCGCTTGTGCCGCTCGTTCATGCGCCCTCCGCGTAGAAACCCTTATCCCACCAAGGAACACAGCGACCTCCCCAGGTGCGTGCCCCGGTCTTGCGTACTCAAGGGCCAGGGCACTTGCCTTGCAGCGGCCCCTGCGCACCAGCGTTTTCAGCGGCCTGCCTTCTTCAACAGCCAGAGAAAGGCCCCGAAGCAAACGAGGAATACGCCAAGCCCGATGGGTGATCCCCACCCCAGGATGCTGCGCCAGACTTCCAAGAACTGCTCCCTCCCCGTTCTGTGTTCTCCACTCTCCCACCTGTTTCCTACCGATACTGGCACCGCCCATGCCGAAGGAATGTCGCCGGGTAGGGGTATGCCGAATGGCTCCACGGGCAGTCGGACTGGTGGCAAGTCCGAGAAAGGGCATGAACACCGATACTTTAGTCACGAAGGCCCTAGAGGGTGCAGCGTCGGAAGGTGCGGTGACGGCCAAGCTCTACCTGAATGACCTGACCATCAGGCCTTGCCAGGCCTGCGCAAACCCTCCCCGCGAAGGATACTGTGTCATCCGTGCGCCCTCGCTGAAGTCCGGCTCTGGTGCAGGGACGCCAACATCAACCTGGTAGACTATCTGGTCGTAACGCGGTCTGATCGCGACTCACCTGCAAGAGAACGTGCGGATATTCTGCAGACTGCCTTCTCGCTGGGATCGTCGCTGGTCCGGGACTGGCGCTGACCCAGCTCTCCACGGGCTCCAGGTCAATCACCAGGAAGCGACCCTCTCCGATGGGTTGACCGTCTATCGCCAGGCAGGGGTGTTTGTAGACGGGGATCGCTTTACCGCCCGTCGGATCGGTAGCCTCCTCGGGCCTGCATAACCGTGGGGAACCCGGTGGCAAAGGAGCTGCGAATCATGGAGCGGCTGGCTCCCGTATTAACCTGGGCGTACCCAGGGAGGTTACCGACGCGCACGGGGGCGAACATGCGATAGCCGTGAACAATGTACGGCACCACTCCCCCCACCCCCTCTTCGGCCAGGGCAGCTTGTCCAATTCAGGTATTCCACCCACACTGGTGGTTCCCTCCGATTCTACCGTGCCACCTCCCTATCCAACAGGAAGGCTCAGGACCAGAGGCGAACACTCCCCTGGTGGGGTGACGCGAACGAGTTCTCTGGTCCTACCTCCCGAACTGAGAGATCTGGCGGACGGGTTCACCTGGGAGCGGGTGACCCTCGGGGAGTCTGCTTCCCGGGTATTCCGGTTGGTCGGGCCGGGTGCCACACCACCCCTTTACCTGAAGGTCGCCCGACCCGTGGCCGGGCTGGATCTGAGGGGGGAGCGAGACCGGCTCGAGTGGTTGCAGGGCAGGATCCCCGTCCCCAGAGTGGTCCGGTATGTCGAAGACGATGGATACCAGTACTTGCCGACCACCGGGGTTCGGGGCTTGCCCGCGTGCGATCCTTCCTTCGATCATAAGCTGCCCTTGCTGGTTTCATTGCTCGCCGAGGGCCTCAGGTTGATCCACGCGGTACCGATCGACGGGTGCCCCTTCGACGCCAGGCTCGATGTGCAGGTGGCCCTCGCGCACCAGCGCATGGCGGACGGGCTGGTGGACGAGGACGATTTCGACGAGGGCCGCAGGGGCCGGAGTGCAGCGGAGCTGTTCGAAGAACTCGTCCGGACACGACCTTCCACCGAGGACCTGGTGTTCACCCATGGAGACTACTGCTTGCCCAACGTAATAATCATGGATCACAAGATCAGCGGCTTCGTCGATCTGGGCAGTGCCGGAGTCGCGGATCGCTACCGGGACCTGGCCCTTGCCACCAGAAGCATCGGGCGCAACTTCGGCCCGCAGTGGGTCAGGCCCTTTTTCCGAGCCTATGGCATCCCGCACCCGGACTGGGCGAGAGTGGAGTTTTATCAGCTGCTGGACGAGTTCTTTTGAACCGGCCGTGCCCCGCGAGCATCTCTGGAACCCACCTCCAGCATTCATCTGCCCGGCCGGGCGTGAGCGAGCTTCCCTGCGGTCCCCGCGGGAGACGGATCTGTCACGGGAGCTTCTTGCCCACCAGGGGAGCCAGCCGACGCACATCGTGCATGAGCGCGGCAAAGTCGAGGGGGCCCAGGGATTGAGGCCCCTCGCACAGGGCACGGTCGGGGTCGGGGTGGACGCGGATCATGAGGCCGTCGCTACCGGCGGCCACCGCCGCGCGGGCCATGCCGCAGATGAGGTCGGGGTGTCCCCCGTGGTAGTGGGGATCGGTAACCACCGGTAGGTGGCTCAACCGCTTCACGAGCGCCACCGCCGCCAGGTCAAGGGTCGCGCCCGCGGCGGTGTCAAAGGTGCGGATCCCCCTCTCGCACAGGACTACCTGAGGGTTGCCCGCATCCAGGATGCACTCCGCGGCCAGCATCCACTCCTCGATGGTGGCGGCCGGTCCCCTCTCCAGGAAAACGGGCCGGCGCGCCAGGCCCACCTCTTTCAGCAGGGGGAGGTTCTGCATGTCCCGGGCGGCGATCAGGAGTGCATCGGCGTACTCGACCACCAGCCCCACGTCCCTCGGGTCGGCGACCTCGGTGAGAACGGGGAGGCCCGCTTCGTCCGCCGCGTCCCGCAGCAGCCTCAGGGCCGTCTCGCCCAGACCCTGGAACTCATAGGGGGAAGCCTTTGGCTGGAATACCCCTGCCCTCAGGATGCCTCCCCCCAACCTTTTCACCACGCGCGCTGCCGCCCTGATCTGCTCCTCACTCTCCACCGTGCTTGGCCCGGCGATCACGGTCAGGTGGTCGGGTCCGACGGGTACCCCGCCCACGTGAACGACCGTGTCTCCTCCGGCTCCCACGCGCCTGACTCCCCCACTGGTCTTCACGTCGATCACCTGCTTCATTTTCCTCCCTCCCGGACACGGCTTGAGCCGTTCACCTGCAGGCCCGAGCCGCCACGGTACTGCGCGTGCGGCCATCGCGTTCCCCTTACGCGTGGCGTTCTACGCAGTGATTCCCTACGCGGGAGACCCCCTACGCGCGGCGCAGGGACGACAAAGCCCCGTCCCGGCAAGGGACGGGGCTGTCAGTCCCGCGGTACCACCCTCATTGCACCCGGGTGCCTTCCCGCACTCCGGTGCCACTCCGTTCAGGTACGGGACCGGCGAGGCCGATCCGATACCCGCTTCCCGTTAACGGTGGAAGATCCGTCTGCGCCTACTCGGCTGCAGGGCCGCCGGTTGGCCTGTGGTGCCCGGGCATCCGCGATGACCAACCGGCTCGCCCGCCGCCGTTCAGGCAGCCGCTCCCGGGAGAACTTCGCCTCGCCTGGAATCGCCCGGCTTCCACCGTCCCGGGCTCGCTGCGGACCCGCGGGCGTGCTACTTTTCCCGTTCATGGCGTTTGGGGGCTGGTCATTTTATGGTTTTCAGGTACTGTATCACGGGCGACGCGGGGCAGTCAATGGATGATGCTTCCAGCCGTGGCTTGCGTGGTTTTTGCGCGGGTTCTTCTGCGACCAGGAGCGCGGTTGCGATGGGGTTGGACGCATGGGGAGGGCGCAAAGGGCAAAACCTATCAGCCGGTGGCAGGCTCCTAGCCCCGGCCGCCGGCGGAGGTGCATGCGGTTGGCGAAAGACAAATCCCAGAACATAGACCTGTTGCGACAAAGCCTGGGACCCATCCCCTCCCCCGGCAGTGCCCAGACGCCGGCGGGTTACCTCACCCAGGCCGTCACCACCATCCAGAACATCCTGCGGCAGGAGCAGTTTACTTCAGAGCAGGAGTTGCAGAGCAGCCTGACCCAGTCTTCCACCAAGGTGTCCCAGTCCCAGCGCCTGGACCAGATGCTGACCCTGGCCAACCAACTGGTGCAGACGGCCCAGGGGGGAGCCGACGCCGTGCGCCAGAATCTGCCCCACTTCCAGCAGACCCTGCAGCAATTGAAGACGCAAATCGCTGACGAGGAAACCCAGATCGGCACCCAGGTATCCCAGGCGCTCCAGCAGGCGGTGTCCAGCCTGGCCCAGGCCCACGCTGCCATGGTGCAGGGCCAGTCGTTCCGGGACCTCAGCCGGCTGGTGGCAGAGGCCGAGCACCTGGTGGGCCAGATCCAAAAACCCACGGACGTGGTCTCCTGACGCCCGGACCGCCCCGTACCCCCGCCTGTGCTCGGGGCATCTAAGCGTCGTAGACCTTCTCCTCCTCCCGGCCGGCCTCAGGGGCGTCACGCTCCACGTCCCGTCCTCTCACCTCCCCCAGTTGCCGGTAGTACTCGTGCTGGATGATCAACTCCATGACCTCGTTCGTACCCGTCCAGATCATGATCAGCCGGGCACCACTTCTACTCCCGGTCCGCGCTCCACTAGGAAGGCGGACAGCCCGCGATGGGGCGGTGCCTCCGGGTCGGTGCGAGCGTATACCAAGAAGTAGTCGGCCCCTTCGGCCCCGAACGGGGGTAACGCAACCTGCTCGGCGTCCATGTCCAGGATGAGCTGGCGGTCGATTCCCCGCACAAAGTCGCGCATCTCATCCCGCAGGTCCTTTTGTGCCTGATCCATGATCCAGTCCCACATCAGCAGGCCTCCACCCCGCAGGCGAATAATGATCACTACGGTTCGTCATGACCCTTACGGGACTCTTCCTGCCGTTGGTCAACACCCGCGGATGCGCTTTATCGCCTGTCGCAGGGCCTGTCTCCAGAGCTCGATGTGCCGCGCCTGCTGGGGACCCGGCGGCACCTGCGTCATCCAGTTCTTGATCTCCCGGGCGGCGATGACGACGGCGTCCCTGTACAACTCCTCGCGCTCCCAGGGGCCGGTTAGGCGTGCGAGCAGTTCGACCCCCTCTGCGGGCGAGTGGGAGAAGAGCAGGAACAGGGCGGGATCGTAGGAAGGAGGACGCAGCGAGGCGTATTCCCAGTCCACCAACCAGTAGCCACCGCTCCTGTCGAGCAAGATGTTGGCGGGCAACAGGTCGCCGTGGCTGAGGACCACTTCGGACGCGTCGGCCCAGGAAAACACAGCGTCCTCGAGGAACGACACCGTATCGGGGTCCAGTTGCGGGGCGATGAGCGGGAGGTACTTCCCGAGCTTGCTACGGCGCTCGTACTCCACAGGGACATGGTGAAGGGGAGCCACCCGCTGCAGGGCGAGTACCTCCTCCAGTACAGCCTCAACTCGGGCGCCCGCACGAAGGCAGAAAGCGTTACGCTTCTCCGCCAGCGGGGCTGCTTCCAGACGATCGAACAGGAGGGCTACAACCCGCTCCGAGGCGTAATGGCCCCGCAGGGCGGGCACCCGCACCGGCAGCCCGGGGGACACCTGCAAGAAGCAGAGTTCCTGGCGCAATGACTCAAGACCGTATGGGTCACCATCGGTGCGGGCCTTCACGAACCACCTGCCCGTGGCGATGGCCACCCGGGCATGGCGCGCAAGCAAAGCAAGGAGCCGGTCCACTTCCTCCCCGCCGAGGAAGGGCTCCAGCACCTGCCGTAGCCGCACGTCGCCCCGTTTCACCGCCGCTCCTCCTTCACGGAGCACCACCACGGACGAGCCCCCTTAACCGTGACCAGGTGGCCCGAAAACAGAGCCACGGGTACTGTGCTCGCGGACGTACAGACTACTCCGCAGGACGCCAAGGACGGTCTGCACTAGGGGGCCTTCTCGTCAAGCCAGGACGAGTGTACCATGGTCGACGATCACGATCAATTTGCACGGCTTGCACCGCTTCCTCTGCAGGGAAGGTTGGTGCACGGTATGCGATTTCGCCAGGGTTCCGAGTGTTGCCGGAAAGGACTTGCCAGAACACGCATCTGCGTGGGAGAATTTGGCCAGGCCCAAAGCTGTTGGTCGGGTGCGATGATAGGCGGAAGACAGCCATGTTGAGGGCAGGCCGCCACGTAGAGGGTGGTGACATTGGCCGTGGGCGGAGGAAAACGGGACATCCTGCTGTGCGACCTGGATGCTTTCTTCGCCTCCGTGGAGCAACGAGACCACCCGGAACTGCGGGGTAAACCGGTCATTGTCGGGGGGGATGCCTCTCGGCGGGGGGTGGTGGCCGCCTGCTCCTATGAGGCCCGCGCCTACGGGGTGCGGTCCGCCATGCCCATGCGCCAGGCCCTGGAACTCTGCCCCCGGGCCGTCGTCCTCCCGGTGCGTATGTCCAGGTACCGGGAGGCATCTGACCAGGTCTTCTCCATCTTCGACCGCTTCACACCCGACGTGGAAGCGGTGTCCATCGACGAGGCATACCTGGCCGTCTCCGCGGGCCGGGGGGTGGAAACTGCTGAGCAGATCCGCGATCTCGTGCGCAGGGAACTCGATCTTCCCCTCTCCGTGGGCGTCTCCTGCAACAAGCTGCTGGCCAAGGTGGCCTGCCGGCTGGCCAAGCCCGACGGCCTCCGCGCCCTGTGGCCGGACCAGGTGGCCGGGGTCCTCTGGCCCCTGCCGGTGGGAATCCTGCCCGGGGTGGGCCCCAAGGCGGAAGAAAGGCTGGTGCGGGCGGGCATTCGCACGGTGGGTGACGTGGCGGCTGCCTCTCCCCAACTCATGGAAAGCCTCCTGGGGTCGTTCGGCCACACCGTTTACCAGTACGCCCACGGCCGGGACGACCGGCCGCTGGCGACCGACCATCAGGCCCGGTCCCTGTCCGAAGAGATGACCTTCGCCACCGACGTGGGCGACGCCGAGCAGGTACTTTCCGCCCTCATGGAGATGGCCGAGGAACTGGGCCACCGCCTGCGCGCGGCCGGCCTGAAGGCACGCACCATCGGTATCAAGCTGCGCTTCCCCGACTTCCGGACCATTACCCGCGCCACCACACTCGGGCAGGCCACGGAAAGCGACAGCACCATATACCGGGTGGCCTGCGAACTCTTCCTGCGCCACCGCGGTCACCCACCCTGGCGCCTGGTGGGGGTGTCGGTGTCGGGCCTCGAGCAGTGGCAGCAGATGTGCTTCCCCGGTTTGACCGGTGCCTCTTCCCAGGACGGCGTCGACCGCACCCTGGATGCGCTGCGCGAGCGCTTCGGTAAACCGGTGGTCTTCCGCGCCCGGCGCCTGCCACCCGCGGGGGCCGCCCCGGAGCCCGGATCGAGGAGGCCCCGGAGCCCGAGCGCTAAGTGAGCCGGGCCGGTTCACGCCCCACCTTTTCCTGCTCGGAGCGCAGCCCTGTGTTCTGTGGCGGGGTCGTGCCCGCGTGCGCAGGAGTGCGGGCTATGGGCGGATTATGTAGCGGCCGACCGCGGTGGCCAGTTCCTGCTCGTCCTCTCCCAGGATCCTGGCGGTGATCTCCACCATCCTGCCCTTGCGGCGCCCGGCCTCCGCTTCCACGGTCACCGGCCGGTGCAGGGGTACGGGCGCACGGAAGCGCACCTCCAGGCGCGCCGTGTAGCCCTCACATCCTACGGCTTGCAGCGCGTAAGCCATGGCCTCATCGAGCAGTGCGCATACCAGCCCGCCGTGAACTCTCCCCGGGTATCCCTGATGTTCATCTCGGGCACAAAAGACCGCACGGGCCACGCCGTTCCGGCACTGGAAATCGAGGGCCAGACCGATGGGGTTGTCCTTGCCGCAGCCAAAGCACATGGGATACTCGGCCTTCACGGTGGTCCCCCCGGGCAGGATGTTCTGCGACCCGGGTGGTGCTTCCTCCCCCGGGAGGCGGGCCTGGGGGACAGCGGGTTCAGGGGGCGCCCAGTTCGGATAGGGTCACCAGGCGTGCGCCCGCCGCGGTGAGAAGGCCGATGAGGTGTTCCACCACTGCCGCCGTGGTGGGGCGGTCGGCATGGAGCATCACGATGTAGCCGTCGCGGCAACGGGAAGCGATGCGACGCGCCAGTTCCTCGGGGGCCAGGGGCAGGTCATCGGTGAGGCCCACGTTGTGCCAGAGCACAGTGGTGAGCCCCTGCCGGGCGACAGCGGTTGCCACGGTGCGGTCCAAAACTCCTCCAGGGGGCCGGAAGTAGCGGGGCGTCTGCCCGCTCGCCGCTTTAATGGCTGCCTGGGCCGCTGAGAGATCCTTCTCCACGTCGGCCAGGCTGTGCCCCGCCAGGGGCCGGTGCCCGTACGAGTGGTTCCCCAGTTGGTGGCCGGCCGATGCCATGCTCCGTACCTGATCGCGGGCCGAGCCCACTCTCTCCCCGATCAAGAAGAAGGTAGCTTTAACACCGTGTCGCGCCAGCACGTCCAGGATGGCCCCAGTGTTCTGGTGGGGGGCGTCGTTGAAGGTGAGGGCGATACGGGCCCCCTGCAGGCCGGCGGGAGCCCCCTGGGGGCCGGTCCGGCCCGATGTGGCCGGAGCGCCCGGCAGGAAGGTCTGCCAGGCGGGATCGTCGTCCGAACCCGAGAGGGTGTCGGTGTGGCTGCCCGCCGGGGAGTCCTTCCCCTGGCCTGACGTGGTTCCTTTGCCCGCGGTGGCCGTCCCCGACCCGGGCGCGGTGACACGCCCGGACCCACCGGTCCCTGCCGTTCCTGTCCCGGCAGTGGCGTTGCCGCCCGCATCCTTGCCGGAAGTGACGCCGGGCAGGTCTCGGACGATCAGTTTCTGGCCGGGCCGGATGAGATCGGGGTTCTTGAGGCCGTTGACCCGGCAGAGCCAGGAAATCGTGACGCCGTAACGGGCAGCTATGATGCTGAGGTTGTCACCCTTCCGCACCACGTAGGTGGCGGCAGCCCGCCTGAGGGCCGAGATGGTGGCCGGCCCCACCACGCCATCCGGCGTCAACCCGTGATCTCGCTGGAAACGCACCACCGCGGTCCTGGTGAGCGGACCGGCGATGCCGTCCACGGCCCCGCTGTAGTAGCCCAATTGTTTCAGCAGGGACTGGTACTCCCGCACCCCGGCATCCGGCCCTGCTTGCACCACCAGGGGGAGGCAGGCGAGGAAGAATACCAAGACTACGATCGAGAAACGACGCAAAAGCCGCAGTACAGCCACCCCCATTCGGGGGTAGCTTCCCCTGCCGGGAGAAGGGATATGCCCTGCTCAGAAGTTGACCCCCACCACGCCTCCCAGGGCGCCTAAGACCACACCCGCGATCAACCTGAGTAACCAGGCCCAAAGGGAGAATGCGGCGCCGAAGAAGGCGAGGCCGATGAACAGCACGATGAGGGTGAACAGGAGTCCCGCCAACCCCCCGTGCAGCAACCCCCTGACTTCGGCCCGCCGCCCGGCAACGAACCCGGCCACCAGGGCACCGATTCCGCCCATCACGTCCATGATCATGCGGGCGGGACGGTCGTCGATGTCAACCCAGAGCATGGTCACTGCCAGCAGACACAAAAGGAGCAGCGTGACCAACAGGCCCGATATGGCTCCTCTCACCAGGCCACCTAGAGACCATCCCCCTACTTCCTGTCTTACCGGGCGCACGCCACCACCCCCCGGCCCGGTAAGCTATATGTGCATGGATGCTGACTTATGACGTCCGCACCGATCGTACCGGAGCACGCAGAGCCGTGCCGGCCCCACCCGGCGGGGGCACCACAGGCAGGCCAGCCCCAGCGTAGCGGGGCCCATGCGGGCCTGCCGCCCCCACGCAAGGGCCTGTAGTGGCCGAAAAGGGGACAGGGGGAGCCCGGGACTCCCCCTGGGGCGGTCCGGCCGCCCTCGGCGGTACGTCAGCCGCCCCCCTCATTCTGCCGCCCGCCTCCGGCTTCGCGGGCCATGTCCTCTTCGGCGCGGCGCACCATCCGGCGCACCATCTGGCCGCCGATGTGGCCGACCTCGCGCGTGGTCATGTCTCCCCACCCGCGCCGTTCCACATCGTCGGCGAGGCCGAGGTCACGGGCCACCTCGTACTTCAGCCGGTCCAGCCCGCGCCGTGCCTCAGGAAGCACGATGCGACGCCTCCGCGGCATGGGCGCCCTCCTTTCCGCCCTTCCGGCGCCGGCGGCATTATTAGCATTTGCGCGGGCCGAGGCAAGTAGATAAGCATATTGCTCCAGACGCGGCATTGCTGACCGGCTATGGTCGAGTAACAGCATTGACGTGCGGCCAGAGGCGGGAAAGCACGGAATCCACGGTCGAGCGCGGCGGATCGCGCGTCGCGCCCACGCACACCAGGTACGAGGGCTCATCGCCCGCCATCTCCCAGCGGGCCTGCAGGCCGGGATGGGGCACCGCCAGCAGGCGCCGCAGCTGAGTACGGATGGCGTCCAGATCTGGAGACCGGAGCGTCACCGTGGCCGTCCCCCCATCGAGCAGTTCCAGGGCGCACCACAGCCCGGCCGTCCCGAAGACGTGCCCGAGCATGATGGGCCAGGCGCCCTCGATGATTTCCATGCCTGCGTGCAGGTGGTCCGGCGCGTCCAACACCGCCCCCAGCCGGGCGTGGGCCGAGGCCATGGCAGCGTTGGCCGAGGGCGTTGCCTGATCCCAGACGTCGCGGGAGCGCCCGAGGGGAGACGCATGGTCGTCGCTGCTGAGGAAATAGAGTCCGCCGGAGCCGCGGAATCGCTCGCGGGCGGCGGCAGCCAGTTCGCCTGCGCGCTGAAGGTAAGCTTTATCCTGCGTCACCGTGAATAGGTCGAGTGCCGCATGGATCACGAACGCGTAATCGTCGCAATAGGCAGGTATGGTGGCGGCCCCCTGGCGTGGTGTGTGCAGCAGGCCGGCACGGGGGTCGACCAGGCGTTCTTCGATGAAGGTGAATCCCTCCCGGGCGGCATCCAGATAGCGGTGGGGCGGTGCCCCCAGGCCCGCCCGGAAGCCCCACACGAGCGCCGACAGAGTCAATGCGTGCCAGCCTGCCAGCACCTTGTCATCACGGGCAGGCGGCCGGCGCCATTCCCGCCGGAAGGCGGCCATGCGCGCCAGGGCGCTTCGAAGTCCCTCATCAATGTACGACTCATGGCCGGTACCGGCGGGTGCCTCGCCGCCACCGGAGCGTGCTTCATCGCCAGTACCGGCGCGTGAGTCGCCGCCGCCGGAGGGAGGATCCCCGACCGGAGGGGCTACGGATGAGCGAGCCGCGGCGGGGAGCCGGCCGGGCACGGTAAGTGCTTCCTCCACCCACCCGGGCGGCGCGTCTCGGGCCAGGCGTTCCAGTTGTACGGTCAGGCCGCGATCCAGGGTCGCGTCGCCCGACCGCATGGCCAGTTCCCTGGCGATCCGCGCCGCATCTCCGGCGTCCCCCAGTGCCCGGGCCAATGCTTGGGGGTTCCACCGGTAGAAGAAACCTTCAGCCGGCCTGCCCTGCTCGTCGGGTGAATCGGCGTCGAGGGACGCGGCAAACCCGCCCCCGGGCAGCCGCATCTCGTCGAGCAGGAAGTCCAGGGTCTGCGTGGCCGCCTGCAGCAGATCAGGGTGACGCCGCCAGGTCCCCACCCGTACGAGCAGCGGTACCAACTGCGCACTGTCGTAAAGCATCTTCTCAAAGTGGGGGACTTTCCACCAGCGATCCACGGCGTAGCGGTGGAAGCCTCCGCCTACCTGGTCGAACACCCCGCCCCGGACCATGTGCACGAGGGTCCGCTCCAGGTGAGCGGGCGCCTCCTGGTGGCCGAAACGCCAGGCAGCGCGAAATAGCAACTCCAGGGCGGTCGGGTGGGGAAACTTGGGTGCCCTGCCGAAACCTCCGGCCTGGGAGTCGGCCTCCTGCAAAAGCTGCTCGACCGCGTGCACCAGCGCCCTGGCCCCGGGTTGAACCCTCCTGCGGACCTTGCCCGCCCCGGCACGCTCCCCCACCCGCGCGCCCTGCCCTGCCCCACCACGGCCTGCCCGCGCCCCCTCCCCTGACACTGCGCGGTCGCCTGCCTCAGCACCCTCGGCGGCCCCAGCGTCCCACGGATCCAGGGCGCGGTGCACCGCCCTGGCAAGTTCCGCCGCCTGCTGACGTACCTGGTCGCGGCGCTCACGGTAGGCTTTCGCGCACGCCTCGATCACCTGCGGCAGCCCCGGTCGGCCGTAGCGGGGCGCGGGTGGGAAGTAGGTGCCGGCATAAAAGGGCTCCCCATCCGGCGTCAACACCACGGTAAGCGGCCACCCCCCCTGGCCGGTCAGCGTCTGGCAAACGACCTGGTAGGTTTGGTCGACGTCGGGCCGCTCCTCTCGATCCACCTTGATGCAGACGAAGCACTCGTTGAGCATCCGCGCGATGGTCGGGTCTTCGAATGACTCGTGGGCCATGACGTGGCACCAGTGGCAGGCACTGTACCCGACGCTCAGGAAGATGGGCCGATCCTCGCGTCGGGCCCGCTCGAACGCCTCTTCCCCCCACGGGTACCAGTCAACCGGGTTGTAGGCGTGCTGCCGCAAATACGGACTGGTTTCGTGGATCAGGCGATTAGGCGGGCGGACGGCGGCTTCCTGCGCAGTCATCGCAAACCCCCTCGGGACAGCCATCGACAAGGCTTATCCATGTGCATCCGGTTCCGTAGTATGGCCCGCCAGCCGCGCCTGCAGTCAGCAGGAACTGCTGCGCTATGGCGCCACCGGGGATGAAAACCTTCTTGACCATGCATGGGGGAGTGTGAGAACGGATGCACAGGCCACCCAGTGTTTACATAAGCTTAGAAGGGGGCTTCCCCACACTCGCGCCCCGGCCGGGCACCAGCCAATGGAGGAGGAAGTACCTTTATAGACCAGACATTTCAAGAGCGGCTGCGCCGCGCGTACATGCGCGAGTCGGCCCAGGTCCAGTTGTACGCCATGTCGCACAGCAGGGCCTGGGCTAAAGGACGGCAGGACGACCGCGAGGGAGGAGCCCAACGGGGATCCTTAACGGTGGGTTCCCGCGAGGGCCTGGCGTCAGGGCTCATGCAAATGAACTGCCCCAGATGGTTGATAGTTTTTCGCGGCTCGCCTCGATCTGCACTTCGACTTGGGGTCGCACACCTGTATTCTCAGGGCCGAAGGGTTCCCTCTCCTCGAGGGACACGCCGGTCAGGGCGGCTACCGTAGCCGCCACCCCCCAGGCCATCCCCTGCTGGCTGTAGCCGCCCTCCAGGGAAAGCACGAGGGGCGCACCCAGTTCGCGCGCCAGGTCGCGGGTGCGCGCGGCCAGGGACCAGAAGCCGGAGGCGGTGACGTCCATGTCGCCCAACTGGTCCGCGAAGTGGGCGTCGTACCCCGCCGACACCAGGATCAGTTGCGGCCGGTAGGCACGCGCCAGGGGCACCAGCAGGCGTTCGTAGGCCAGCAGATACTCCTGATCGGTACCCCCGTGGGGAAGGGGCACGTTCACCGTATGGCCGAAGCCCTGGCCCGCACCCCATTCCTCCCAGGTACCCGTGTAAGGGTAAAACGGGTACTGGTGCCAGGAGAAGTAGACGACGCCGGGGTCAGCGTAGAAGGCGTCCTGGGTGCCGTCGCCGTGGTGGACGTCCCAGTCCAGTATGAGCGTGCGCTCGACGGAAAACCTCCGCCGCGCCCACAGCGCTCCAATCGCCACGTTGTTGAAATAGCAGAAGCCCTTGCCAACGGTGGGCCCGGCGTGGTGCCCGGGCGGCCGCACAAGGCAGAGCACCGCCTCGAACTGGCGGGTGTAACTGGCTTCGATGGCGCGTAAGACGCCCCCCACGGCCAGGAGCGCGGCGCGGTAGGTGCCCGCCGAGCCGGGGGTATCCAGGCAGAAATGGCCCCCGCCCTGGCGGGAAAAGGCCTCCACCCGCGTTATGTAGTGGGGATGGTGAAATAGGGCCACCTCCTCAGGAGTGGCCAGGCGGGGCGAAACCAGTTCGCACCGATCCCACAACCCCAGGTCGCCCAGCTTCTCCACCGCCCACAGCAGGCGTTCCGGGCACTCGGGGTGAAACCCCGTCTCGTGCTCCAGGAAGCGGGGGTCGTACACCAGCCCTACTCTATCCCCCATGCCTCACTCCCCCCACGCTCTTTCTCGGTGCCCCAGGGCCAGTGGCAGCGCCCGGTGCCTATGGCCAGTGGGATTGCCCGGCGCCCGCTCACGACTCCCCCCAAAGATCCTCCTGGGCGTCCAGCCCCCATTCCCGCATGACCTGCACCATCCCATAGTGGGTCAGGTCCAGATGCACGGGCGTCACCGAGATGAGGTTCTGCCGCAGGGCCATGACGTCGGAATCCTCGGGCTCATCGCCGTCCTCTGCTTCCCCCGTCAGCCAGTAGTACACGCGGCCGCGGGGGTCCACCCGGCGGTCAAAGATGTTGCGGTAGTGCCGCACCCCCAGGCGGGTGATGGCCACGCCCGCGATCTGAGAAGCCTCAAGGGCGGGGACGTTGACATTGAGTAACATGCCGGGGGGCCAGCCTCGAGCCAGCACCTGGCGGGCCAGGCGGAGGGAGAAGCGGGCCGCCACCTCGTAGTCCCCGTCCTCCCACGCGGCCAGGGAAACGGCCAGGGACGGGATACCGAAGATGGTACCCTCGATGGCGGCGGATACGGTACCTGAATAGAAGAGGTCCGCGCCCAGGTTGGGCCCGCGGTTGACCCCGGAGATGACCAGGTCGGGGCGGCGCGGCAGCAGGGCACCCACTCCCAGCTTGACCGCGTCTGCGGGCGTGCCGCCCACCGACCAGCCCTTGACCAGGCTGCCGGGAAAGACCACTTCCTCCACCATGAGGGGGCGAAAAAGGGTGATGGCGTGGCCCGACGCCGACCGCTCCTCCGCGGGGGCCACCACGTATACCTCGCAGTCCTCCTGTTTCTCCCAGACCTCCCGCAAGGCCCGCAGCCCCGATGCGTAGATACCGTCGTCGTTGGTGAGCAGGACCAGCACCGGTCAACACCTCGCCAGGCTATGATATACTGCCGCGAGGAGGCGAAACAAGGTGGAGGCCGGAGTCATCCGCGAGCAGCCGGGGGCCGGAGTCATCCGCGAGGAGGCGAAACCAGGTGGAGGTTGACGTCATCCTGCGCGCGCAGGACATCGTACCGGAGGCGGTCAGGGGTAGCTGGGCGGTGGTGATCGACGTGCTGC
>JACIYH010000061.1 GCA_014360055.1 Bacillota bacterium
GCCGCCCCGCACGGTGGGGGGTGGCCGGGTTTTGTCCCCTCACTCCTGGCACCGGCGCCAGGTGCCCGCTCACCTGCAGGCGCTGCGCGAACTGGAAGAGGGTGGCGTGGCCGGGGAGCTATTGGACGTGCTGGAGGTAGGGGAAGCTCTGCGCACGGCCGAGGACCTGGCGGTGCGGGTGGGGTTGCCCGTGGCCGCGGTGACCGAGCACCTGGCCCGGCTCAGGGAGCAGGGCAGGGTCACCGCCATCGGGCTCCCCGGCGAGGGGGCCACGGGAGCGGGGGTCGCAGGGGCATGGTGGGCTTCCACGCGGCGGCTGGGTATGCTGCAGGCACGTGCCCTGAGCCTGCTGGACGCGTATCACGCCCGCCATCCCGCCCGACCGGGGATGCCCCGGGAGGAGTTGCGCCAGCGCCTGGGATTGGGGGACGCCCGCGCCTTCGCCGTTCTGCTGGGGGAATGGGAAAGGCGGGGTCTGTTGAGCACGGTGGCCGACCGGGTCGCTCGGGCGGGATTCCGTCCCGCCACGGCGGGGGCCTTGGGGCGGGCCCGGCGTCTGGTAACGGAGATACTGGAAAAGGGGCATTTCTCCCCCCCGCTGGCCAACGAACTGGTAGAGGAGGTGGTGCGGCTGGGGGTGGCGCGTGAGGACGCCGGCGACCTCCTGGAATCCCTTGCCATAGAGGGGGAGGTAGTGCGGATCACCCCCGAACTGTACCTGGCCGCCGCGGTATACCGGGAACTGGTGACATTGGTGAGGGAGTACCTGCACGAACACGGGTCCATGACCGCGGCCCGTTTCCGGGATCTGCTGGGGACCACCCGCAAGTACGCCATCCCCCTGCTGGAGTACCTGGATGCAGCGCGGGTCACCAGGCGTCTGGGCGACGAACGCGTGCTGTACGAAGGGAGGACGGGCGATGCCCGGGGATGATGCCCGCACGGACGGCGCTGCAAGGGACGGCGGTCGCGGGGGGGACGCTGCCAGGGGCGGCCCTGCGGGGGAGGGGGGCCCTGCGGTCGGCCGCGTGACGCTGGAGATGGTGAAGGCCGACCCCAGGGTGCGGGCGTACCTGCAGGCGGTGGACGACTACCTGGAGGCTGTGGGCTATACCGAACACGGACGGCGACACGCCGGGCTGGTGTCCAGCATCGCACGCAATATCCTCACCCACCTGGGGTACCCGGAAAGACAGGCGGAACTGGCGGCCATCGCCGGGTACCTCCACGACCTGGGGAACCTCGCCGGGCGCCCGCGGCACTGGCAGACGGGGGCGGTACTGGCCGCCCACCTGCTGGACGGCATGGGGATGGCGCCAGCGGAGGTGGCCGCCATTGTGGCGGCCGTGGGCAACCACGACGAACTGGACGGGGAGCCCACCAACGCCGTGGGGGCGGCGCTTATCCTGGCGGACAAGTCGGACGTGCACCGCAGCCGCGTGCGCAACCGCGATCCCGCCACCTTCGACATCCACGACCGCGTGAACTACGCCGTCACCCGGTCGTTCCTGCGGGTCGATCCCGCGCGGCGGTCGGTGACCCTGGAGCTGACCATCGACACGGATGCCTGCGGGGTCATGGACTACTTCGAGATATTCCTCGACCGTATGTTGCTGTGCCGGAGGGCGGCACGGTTCCTGGGCTGTCGGTTCGACTTGCAGTTCAACGGCATCTCCCTCGCCTGACCGTCGGCTGCACCGCGTCGCGGCCTGAGGCGCATGGGCGGAACCGCTGATGGTGCCGGCCCGCGCGGTGGCACTCGCCACGAGGGCTGGGAGCGGGTTTGCGTTGACACCCCGGGGGACAGGCCATATAATCCCCCTGGTGAGAAAAAAGGGGGTTCTCGTGCGTGCTTTCCTGGATTGAGGCCCTGGCCGCGGAGCCGCTCTACCTGGCGGCTGTCCTGCTGGGGGCCGGCCTCGTCGTGCTGGGGTGGGTGCTGGGGTTCCGCCGTGCCCGGGGGCCGACCCGCTCCCGTATGGTGCTGATCACCGTGGTGGTGGTGGTACTGGCGGGGGCTTTCTATTTTACCCGGGTGCAGCCCTTGCTGGGGATGGTGAACCTGGGGCTTGACCTGCAGGGTGGCATCCACGTGGTCATGGAGGCGGTGGACACCCCCGACCGCCCCGTGACGGAAGAGGGCGTGCGCAAGGCGGTGGACGTGGTCCGCGACCGGGTGGACCGGATGGGTGTGGCGGAGCCGGTCATCCAGAGGCAGGGGGCGCGCCGCATCATCATCGAGCTCCCCGGTATCAAGGATCCCGATCAGGCCATCGCACTCATCGGCCGTACGGCCGTGCTCACCTTCAAGGACCCCGAGGGGAACACGGTGGTCACCGGGGACGACCTGCAGTCGGCGGACTGGCAGATCGGCCCGGGGGGCGAGAACGTGGTGGCGCTCAAATTCAAGCCGGACGGGGCACGCCGCTTCGCCGAGGCCACCACCAAGTTCGTGAAACAGCAAATCGCCATCTACCTCGATGAGGAGCTGGTCCAGGCTCCCATCGTGGAGGAACCCATCCCCACGGGAGAGGCCATCATCAGGGGGTACGAGACCAGGGAAGAGGCGCAGCGGGTGGCGGCTATCCTCACCTCCGGCGCCTTACCCGTCAAACTGGAGATCATCGAGAACCGCACCGTGTCCGCCACTCTGGGTTCGGACTCCATCGCCCGCTCCAAGGTGGCGGCGGCGGTGGCGGTGGGGCTCATCCTGCTCTTCCTCATCGTGCACTACCGGGTGCCGGGGCTGGTAGCGGCTTTTGCCCTGGGTATATACGCCTTCCTGTTCATGGGGGCTCTGGTGACGCTGAATGCCACCCTTACCCTGCCCGGTATCGCGGGCGTGCTGCTGGGCATGGGGATGGCGGTGGACGCCAACATCATCATTTTCGAGCGGGTGCGCGAGGAACTGCGTACCGGGCGGACCGCCCGCTCCGCCATCGACACCGGTTTCGCTCACTCCCTCCGTACCATCGTTGACTCCAACGTCACCACCATCATCGCGGCCGTTGTCCTCTACTACTTCGGTACCGGCCCCATCCGCGGCTTCGCCGTCACCCTGTTCATAGGAGTGGTTGCCACCATCATCACGGGTGTCTTCATCACCAGGTACCTGTTGCGACTGCTGATGGATTCTGCTTTCTTCGGCAACGTGCGGGCCCTGTGGGGCATCAGGGGGTGAGGGGATTGTACCGGATCGACTTCATCGGTCGGGCGAAGCTCTGGCTGGGCATCTCCCTCGCCCTCGTGGTGATCGGCATCGCATCCATGGTGGTGGGGGTGGCCACCGGGCGGGGCGCCCTCAACTTCGGCATCGACTTCACGGGCGGCACCATCCTGGACCTCCGCTTCGAGCAGCCGGTGGAACTGGGGCGCGTGCGCAACACGGTGCTGGGGCAGGGGCTGGGGGAGGCGGTCATCCAGCAGGATCAGGCCGACCCCCGGGTGGTGCTCATCCGCACCCGTTCGCTCAGCGCCGAGGCGCGGGACGCCCTGCTGGGTGCGCTGGAGAAGGATGTGGGGAAGCACACCGTGCTGCGGGTGGAGGACGTCCACGGTGTGATCGCCCGCAACCTCATCACGCAGGCCGTGCTGGCGGTGCTGATCGCCCTGGTGGGCATCCTCATCTACCTGGCCTTCCGGTTCGAGTACCGCTTCGGGGTGGCGGCCGTGCTGGCCCTGTTCCACGATGCCGTCATCGTGCTGGGGGCGTTTGCCCTTTTCCGGGTGGAGGTGGGTTCGCCGTTCGTGGCCGCCGTGCTCACCATCGTGGGCTACTCGGTGATGGACACGGTGGTGGTGTTCGACCGCATCCGGGAGAACCTGAAGTTCAAGCAACGCGGACAAAGCTACGCCGAGGTCGCCAACCTCAGCATCAACCAGGTCGTCGGCCGCTCCATAAAGACCTCGCTGACGGTGTTCTTCGCGGTCATGGCCGTGCTCCTGTTCGGAGGCAAGACCACGCGGGACTTTGCGCTCGCCCTGGCCATCGGTGTGATCAGCGGCACTTACTCTTCGATTTTCATCGCCAGCCCCGTCTGGGTGTGGTGGCGCGAGCGAGAAGAACGGGCCCGGCGCGCCGAGGCGACCCGCCTGCGGCCCGCCGAGCGCGAACGGCTGCGTCCTGCTCCGGCTTCGCCGCGCGTAGCCGTCGCCCGGGAGCCGCTGGCGGAGGGGAGGCGGGCTGGCGCACCGGCTCCGGCGGGTGGAGCCCCTGCTGGTGCTGGCAAGAAGCGGCCTCGCAGAAAGAAGAAGAAGCAGCGCTGATCGGGAGGGGTTACAGGTGGAGAGTCATACGCTGGTTCTCATCCCCGGGCCTACCCCCGTGGTGGACGAGATCCGGGAGGGTCTGGCGCGGCCGGTACTGGCACATACAGATCCCCGCTTTGTAGAGGTATTCCGGTGCGTGATCTCCCGGGTCCGCCAGTTGATGGGGGCCCGGGAGGCTTACGTGGTGGCGGGGACGGGCACGCTGGCCATGGAGATGGCCCTGGTGAACACGGTGGCCCCCGGGGAAAGGGTGCTGGTGGTTTCCCACGGCTATTTCGGTGACCGCTTCGTGCCCCTGGCCCAGGCCTTTGGCATCGAAGTGGACGTCCTGCGCACGGAGTGGGGCAGGCGGGTGCCCGTGGAGGAGATCGGTGCGCAACTGGGGCGCCGGTCCTACCGGGCGGTGACCATCACCCACGTGGATACCTCCACCGGGGTGGTGGCGGATATAGCAGCCCTTGGTCCCGTCATACGGGGGGCGGGAGCGCTGTTCATCCTGGACGGCGTCTGCGCCACGGGCGGCATTGACGAGGACATGGAGAAGTTCGGGGTCGACGTCCTGCTCACCGGCTCCCAGAAGGCCCTGGGGGTTCCGCCGGGACTGGCCCTGGTGGGGTTCGGGCCGCGGGCACTGGAGGCGCGTGCGCGCATGGGGAGGGTCCCGGCCTATTACTGCGACATCGCCAACTGGCGGCCGGTTATGGAGGAACCCAGCCGCTACTTCGCCACCCCGGCCGTCAATATGGTGTTTGCCATGGACGTGGCCCTGGACATCATCTTCCGCGAGGGTCTGGACCGGCGGTACGAGCGGCACCTCGCCTACGGGCGGGGGATGCGGGCTGCGCTGCGCGCCCTGGGCCTGGAGCCCCTGCCGGTCGAGCAGGCTGCGGCCCCCACCACCACCACGGTGCTGTACGGGGACGGGCTGGACGACGTCACCTTCCGGCGCCTGATGGCGGCACGGGGCATCACCGTGGCCGGCGCCCTGGGCCCCCTGGCGGGGAGGGCCTTCCGCGTGGGCCACATGGGGAATGTCACCGTGGCGGAACTGGAGGGAGCGGTACAGGCCATGGCCGATACCCTGGCGGAGATGGGCCGCCCCGCCGATGGTGCCGCGGCCCGGCGGGCTCTGCAGGAGGCCGCCGGCCCGTACGCGGATTTCCGCGCAGACCGGTGCTAGTGGGCGCCGGCCCCCAGGAAGAAGCTGACGGTGAGGACGACCAGTACCAGGAATGTTATAACCGTGTAGGCGCGGTCGCGGTCGCGGAGGAACACTACCATGGACGCGGCCACGCGCACGATGGGCGTCAGGATGAGGAGCATCAGTCCCAGGGCGATGATGGAGTAGGGCTGCGGGGGCACCAGCCCCCGTATTGCTTCTCGGGGTCCGGTTGGTCCCTGCCCCAGGTCCGGCAGCAGTCTTCCCGGCACGAAGACGAGGGGCGCCCGGCCGGTGCTGCCCGTCACCAGCAACAGCACTACCCCTACGGCGACTACCGCCGCGCTGATCAATACTCCCCAGCGCAGGATCAGGGAGATGATCTCCTCGATGTCGTGTGGCCTGCGGTTAGCACGGGCCTGCCCCCCGGCGATGCCCCGGGTCGCGCTCTGACTGTGCGTGGACAGTGAAATCACCCCCTGATACCGCGCAGCAGCATTTCCACGGCGATGTAGAGCAGGATGGGGATGAAGGCCTTGCGCAGGAAGGTGTTGCGCAGCCGGGTCATGAGGTGTGCCCCCACCCGGGCCCCCAGCAGCACCCCCAGCGCCACCGGGCCCGCCAGCAGCGGGTTGACATCCCCGCGGGCGAAGTAGACTCCCGCCGAGGCGGCCGCGGTCACCCCGATCATGAAATTAGATGTGGCCGTAGAAACCTTCATGGGGAGCCGCATGAGGCCATCCATGGCAAGTACCTTGAAGACTCCGCTGCCTATACCCAGCAGGCCGGAGGCGATGCCCGCGCCGTACATGGTGGCCAGGGCGGGCAGGGCGCAGGTGGCCCGATAGGAGATGCGCTGGCCCAGGGCCTGGTCGTAATACTCGCCCCGCAGGTTGAGGCGCCGGGAAAAACGGTCGGGTTCCACCGGACCGGGGAGTTCCTGCTGGCGGCGCTGGAAGAGCGAATACGCCGAGTAGATGAGGAGCAGCCCGAAGAGCAGGTAGAGGCCGCGGGTGGGGACCAGCCCCGCCAGCAGGGCACCGGTGACGGCGCCGGTGGTGGTGCCCAGTTCCAGGAACATGCCCACCCTCAGGTTGGTGAGGCGGTCCGCCACGTAGGACGAGGCCGCCCCGCTGGAGGTGGCGATGACCGAGACGATGCTGGCGCCCAGGGCCAGACGGATAGGTACCCCCAGTACCAGGGTGAGGAAGGGGATCACGATGATTCCGCCTCCCAGCCCCATAATGGACCCGATCAGACCCGCCACCCCGGATACGGCCACCAGGCAAAGCACGAACAGGAGGGCCGTCAACGTCCTCGCCTCCGTGGGTTGCTGCGAAGTAATGCCGAGACTAACCCCGAATCTATCACATCACCCGGTGCCCGACAACCCCGTCGTGCTCGCCTGTGCCATCGCGCCCGGTGTGCCTGCGCCTGTTGCGCCTGCCACTGCGCGGACAGCCGGGAGTACGACGCCTGCGTGCGGCAGCGGGGACAGCCGTGCGCCGGGGGGTTAGCCCCCGAGAGGCGAGGGGACCGTGACGGCCCTGGAACGCCTTTGGAGTGGTGCCGGAAGTCCCGCCCTCAGGCGTTAGCCACGCGGGCGGAAGGTGCGACAGCAGGTATGCTCTGACTTACGGGCTTCCGCTCTGCCCGCCGGTGCCACCCCCTCGGCCGCTCCGCCGAAATCGAGGTCACCCAGCTCGTAGGTGCCCTCGCGCCCCGCCGCGCCCCGGCGGTAAGCTCCCACCTCGCCGACCTCCATGCCCGCAGCCCGGGCACGGGCACCGCGGCGACCACCCGCTTCTCCCCCCAGACCGGTGTGGTTGACGTCCACCTCGATCTTGGGGGCGTCGCAGTTGTTGGGTGGGACCCAGTAGTGGCAGCTATCCACGGTGCACTTCACTCCAGAAAGAGCCATGTCTTCACCTCCCGCCCCCATTTTTCCCGGAGCCACCCGGCCTTCATGTATGAGGAGGCAGTATGCTGGCATGTGTAGGGGAGCAGCAGAGGCGGCATGTATGAGGGGGCGGCAGGCTGCAGGAAAACCGCGCCGGCGGCGAGAAGCGACAGGCGGAGGTGGTGCGGGTGCGGGCGGATCTGATCCTGGTGGGAGGAAGGGTGAGCACCCTCGACCCCGACCGGGCGGCTGCTACGGCGGTGGCCTGTGCGGGGGGCCGCATTGTGGCGGTAGGGTCCGACCAGGAGGTGGTCCCCCTGGCGGGTCCGTCAACCAGGATTATCGCCGTCGCGGGGCGGCGCGTTACGCCCGGCTTTATCGACAGTCACATGCATCTTTCCTGGCTGGGATTGGGCCTGGCCAACATAGATCTGACCGGTGTTCGTTCCCTGGCCGCCCTGCAGGAACTGGTGCGCGAGCGGGTGCAGGGGGAGCCGGCCGGGTCCTGGGTCCTGGGGCGGGGGTGGGACCACGAACTGCTGGGAGTTCTGCCCGCCCGCCATCACCTGGACGCGGTGGCACCGGGACATCCAGTGCTGCTCACCCGGGTGTGCGGCCATGTGGCGGTCGCCAACAGCAAGGCGCTGGAGGTTGCGGGCATCACCCGGGAAACACCGGACCCCGCGGGCGGTGCCATCGACCGCAACGACCGCGGTGAGCCGACGGGCGTGCTGCGCGAGGAGGCCATGGAACTGGTCCGGTCCCGCATACCCGCCCCGGGGGTGGAGGAACTGGCCCGTGCTCTGGCGGCGGGGGCCCGGCACACCCTCGCTACGGGAATCACGTCGGTGCACTCCAACGATGGGACCTTCGGCCAGGGCATCGAGTTCGTGCCTCAAGCCTACCGGCGCGCCCGCGAGATGGGCATGCGCCTGCGGGTGTGGTGGGATTTCCCGGGCGAGGCGCTGCCCGAAGTGCGGGAACGGGGATGGACGTCCGGCCAGGGTGATGAGTGGTTCCGGGTGGGGTCGGCCAAGTTCTTCGCCGATGGCTCCCTGGGCGGTGGGACGGCCGCCCTTTCCGAACCGTACGCGGACGACCCCGGCTCCCGGGGCATCCTCACCGTGGATCCCGCCGACCTGGCCCGCGGGGTGGCCCTGGCGCGCGAGGCCGGCATCCAGGTGGCCGTGCACGCCATCGGGGACCGCGCCATAGAATTGGTGCTGGACGCACTCGAGCGGTCGGGCCCCTGGCCTACCGCACCGCGCATGATCCACTGCCAGGTCATGCGTGCCGACCTTTTCCCGCGCATGAAGGCGTGTGGAGTGGTCGCCGACCTGCAACCCCGCTTTGTATCCAGCGACAAGCGCTTCGCCGAAAGACGGCTGGGTCCGGCCCGGGCCCGCCTGTCTTATGCCTGGCGTCTCTTCCTGGACCATGGCATCCCGGTCGCGTTCGGCAGCGACTGCCCTGTCGAACCCATCGCCCCCATGCTGGGGGTTTTTGCCGCCGTAACGCGGTGCGACACTGAGGGTGAGCCGCCGGGCGGCTGGTACCCGGAGCACAGACTGACTGTGGAAGAAGCCGTGCGGGGCTTCACGGTGGGGGCGGCCCGGGCCGTGGGAGAGGAGCACGAAAAGGGCAGCCTGACCCCGGGCAAGCTGGCCGACCTGGTGGTGTGGGATCCCGACCCCTTTGCAGTTGGCCCCATGGTCCTCAAGGATGTGCGCCCGGTGCTGGTGGTGGTGGGCGGGCAGGTGGTGTACGAGGCAGACCCGGGGGGACAATAGGGAGGGCGGTGAGAACATGCCCGGTGCGGACGGCGGACCCGACCGGCCGGACCCCGAACGCCTGGAGCACCGCCTGCGGGAGGTCCTGCTCGCCCTGGAGAAGTCCCGCCTGGCCGAGTACCTGGAGCTCCTGCAGCGCCCGGGCCGGTTGATTTACCTCAACCTGCTGGCCGGCCTGGCGCGGGGCCTGGGGATGGCCATCGGGTTCACCATCCTGGGGGCGGTGGTGATCTGGTTCCTGCGCTCCAGCTTCCTGGTGAACATGCCGGTGATCGGCTCCTGGATCGCGCAGTTGGTGCGCATCGTGGAGATGGAACTGCGCGCGCCCCGCTGAGGCCCCGCCCACGCCCCCGCATCTGCCCGGAGGTGATCGCGGTGTGTCCGCTGGAGGCACACGAGAGGGAGACTTTTCGCGCCCGCCTGCGCGAGGAGCGGCAGCGCGCTCTGAGCGAACTGGAGGGCTTGCACCGGGGGCTCAGGGACCCCCTCACGGTTTCCATCGGCGAGGTGGCGGCCTACGACAACCACCCCGCTGACGTGGGCTCGGAGACCTTCGAACGGGAGAAGGATCTGGGCCTCACCGACAACGCCCGCTTCGTGCTGCGCCAGATCGAGGAGGCGGAGCGGCGCCTGGAGGCAGGCACGTACGGTGCGTGCGCCCATTGCGGCCGCGAGATCGCGCGCGAGCGGCTGGAGGCCGTGCCCTGGGCCACCCTCTGCATCGATTGTCAGCGAGAGCGGGAGGCGACGGGGAGGGCGGCCGACCAATTCCGGCAGCGCCCGGGACGACCGCCCGAGGAAGAGGTCATCTCCGCGCACTACGGACACCTGCGCGGTCTGCGGCGCCAGGGGTCCATGTACGACGCCGAGGACGCCTGGGAAGAGGTGGCCCAGTACGGGACGGCCCAGGGGCCGCAGGACGACCCCAGCATGGTGGACTATGACGCCACGCGTCGCCGAGCCCCGGGGCGCCCCCGTCACCGCGGCCACCTGCCCCACTGAGGGCGGCAAGGGCAGGCCGGCTGCGTGCGCCCGGGCAGGGCTTTGTGTTATGCTGGGGCCGTGGGCCGAGAAGTCAGGGCAGGGAGAGGACGAGGAGACGCGTCTGGCTCAGCGCAGGGCACCGCAGGGCGGCGGGCGCTGGTGGGCACCCTGGGCTGGGCCGCGCCGGTGCTATTGCTTGACAGGTTGAGCAAGCTGGTGGTGGCCCGGAGCCTGGCCCCCGGTGAGTCGGTACCGGTGTGGCCCGGGGTCTTCCACCTTACTCACGTACGCAACCCCGGCGCCGCTTTCGGCCTGCTACCGGGGTGGGACTGGTTGCTGGTCGTCCTTCCGACCGCGGTCACCGTGGTGGCGGTATGGCTGGTGCCGACCATGGCGGGGCGGTACCCGGGGGCGCCCGTGGCGGTCGGGCTGGTAGTAGGGGGGGCGCTGGGCAACCTGGTCGACCGGCTGAGATATGGGCTGGTAACCGATTTCCTCGATTTCCGCGTGTGGCCGGTGTTCAACCTGGCCGACGCCTTCATCGTGGCAGGGGCTGGCCTGCTCATCCTTTCCGTGGCGAGGGGTGAGCGCGGCCGGGAGCGGGGGGGACCGCCGGGTTGAGGCGCTTCCGCACGGTGGTGCCCGAGGGCGCGGGGGAAAGACTGGACCGCTTCCTGGCCGGGCGGGATGACCTGGGACTGAGCCGGTCGCGGGTGCATCACCTCATCACCGACGGGCTGGTGACGGTGGACGGTGTGCCCCGTAAGCCCTCGTTTCGGGTGGAACCAGGCCAGGTGGTGGAGGTGGTCATCCCCGATCCCTTACCCACCGACCTTGTACCCGAGGAGATTCCCCTGGACGTGGTGTACGAGGACGCCGACCTCCTGGTGGTGAACAAGCCCAGGGGACTGGTCGTGCACCCGGGGGCGGGTAACCCCCGGGGGACCCTGGTCAATGCGGTGCTTCGCCGCTGCCCCGACCTGGGTGCAGTGGGGGACCGTATCCGGCCCGGTATCGTGCACCGGCTGGACAAGGACACCACCGGCCTGCTGGTGGTGGCCAAGAACCAGGAAACACTCGCCGGCTTGCAGGCGCAACTCAAGGAGCGGCGGCTGTCCCGCCACTACCTGGCGGTGGTGGCGGGCGACATGCCCGCCGCTGAGGGGGAGGTGGAGGCGCCCGTGGGCAGGCACCCCGTGCACCGGCAGCGTATGGCGGTGGTGAGGACGGGACGTCCTGCCGTGACCAGGTGGCGGGTGCGGGAGCGCTTCGGCCGGGCCACCCTGATCGAGGCACGACTGGTCACCGGGCGCACCCACCAGGTGCGCGTGCACATGGCGCACCTGGGGCATCCCGTCCTGGGTGACAGGGTGTACGGCCGGGGGCGGGCCTGCCCCCCCGACCTGCCCTTGCCGGCGGGCCAGGCGCTGCACGCCTGGCGCCTGGAGTTCGTCCATCCCCGCACGGGAGAGCCGCAGTGCTTCACGGCGGAGCCGCCCGAGGACTTCCGTCTGCTGGTAGAGGCCCTGCGCGAGCGCGGCCCTGGCACCCCCTCCAGCACGTGACCGCCGGCGGGGGTGGGGGAGGCTGCTGGGCAGCAGGAAAGTGCTGGGCGGTTGGCGTAATCCTCCTGGGGTGTGGGCTTGCCGGTTTCTGAATTGATGGTGCAGATGGCGATCCGTATGTGCGTGATCGCTACCGTAGCCTTCCTGTTTACGAGGTGGCGGCCGTTCCGCCGGCTGGTGGTGTCGTGTGCCGACCGGCGGGAGAAGGTAGCCCTGACCGTGATTTTCGGGGCATTGGGGATCATGGGCACCTACTCGGGGGTCCCGGTGCTGGGGGCCATCGCCAACCACCGCGTGGTAGCGGCAGCGGTGGCCGGGCTCCTGGGGGGACCCTGGGTGGGCCTGGGAGCAGGAGCGATCGCGGGGTTACACCGCTACGCCCTGGGGGGATTTACCTGCCTGGCCTGCGGTGGTGCCACCACGGTGGAGGGGCTGCTGGCCGGCCTCGTGCGGGCGTGGATCGACCGGCAGCAGGGCTCCCTGCGCTTGCGACCCTGGATGGGCTGGCTGGTCGGGCTGGTGGGGGAGAGCCTCCACATGGGAATGGTGGTGCTGTTCTCCCGGCCCCTGCCCGAGGCGGTGGCGCTGGTGCGGATCATTGCCGCGCCCATGATCCTGGTCAACTCCCTGGGCGTGGCCATATTCCTCACCATGCTGGAAGGCGTGCGCGCGGAGGAGGACAGGGCCCGGGCGGGGCAGACCCACCGGGTGCTGGAGGTGGCCGGGCTCACCCTCCCCTACCTCAGGCGGGGGCTGGACCGCGCCAGCGCAGGGGCGGTGGCCGCCCTCATCGTCGAGCACACGGGGGCCAGTGCGGTGGAGATAGGTCGGGACGGCGAAGTCCTGGGTACGGCGGGCGTCATCCCGCCGGGAGTGCGACCGGCCCGTGCCGAACTGCAGTGCGGGACCGAGCGGGTGGGCTGGGTGCAGCTTTACGGTGCCCTGCCGGGCGAACCCGGGTCCACCGAGGTGGCGCTGGTGAGGGGGCTGGCCACGCTGTTTTCGGTGCAGCTCGAGCTTGGCCACCTCGAGCGGCGCGCGGCCCTGGCCACCCGGGACCGGCTGCGGGCTCTGCGCGCCCAGGTCAACCCTCACTTCCTCTTCAACGCGCTCAACACGGTGGTGCACTACTGCCGGGCCGACCCCGAGGCGGCCAGGCGCCTCTTACTGGACATCGCTGCTTTCCTGCGCCGTACCCTGAGCGAGGAGGCCGACCTGGTCCCCCTGGCCCGGGAACTGGAATACATGGATGCCTTCCTGGCCATAGAACGGGCCCGGTTCGGCAACGGCCTCCGGGTGGTGAAGCGGGTGGCGCCTGAGGTGCTGGCGGTCCCCGTCCCGTCTTTCAGCGTGCAGCCCCTGGTGGACAACGCCCTCCAGCACGGGCTGTGGCCGCGGGGGGGTCGGGGTACCATCTGGATCGAGGGCGAGAGGGTCGGTGGCAGGTTGAGGCTTACCGTGAGAGACGACGGGATCGGCATACCGGGGTCCCCGGAGGCGGGGAACGGGGAGCATTGCGGGCTGGGACTCAGAAATCTGCGTGAGCGGCTGGCTGCCTGTTACGGAACGGATTTCCTGTTCGATGTGAGGAGCCGGCCCGGAAAGGGTACGGCGGTGACCATGGTGATCCCCCTGTCCGCGGCGCCGGGGAAGTGGGAGGATGGCTTACTCCAGGCTGCGGGTGGTGGTGGCTGACGACGAACCCCCGGCCCGGGGGGAGTTGCGCCACCTGCTGGAGGAAACGGGGCTGGCCGAGGTGGTGGCCGAAGCGGCATCGGCCCGGGAGGCTCTGGCCGCCGTGCTGCGCCACCGCCCGGACGCGCTCTACCTGGACGTGCGTATGCCCGGCCTGACCGGCATGGACCTCGCCCGCGCGCTGGGCCGCATGGCCCGACCCCCGGCCGTGGTGTTCGCCACCGCGTACGAGAACTACGCTGTAGAGGCATTCGGGGTGGGTGCCGCCGACTATCTCCTCAAGCCGTTCGAGTCGGAGCAGGTGCTGCGCTCCCTGCTGCGCATTCAGGAGCGTCTGGGTGGGCGTGTGCGGGCGCGCGGGCCCCTTCCCGTTCCCGTGCGCGGAGAGGAGTGCATCCGCTTCCTGCGGCCGGAGTCCCTGGTCTACGCCCGCGCCCGGGGCAAGACCTGCCTGGTGCGGGCGTGCGGGCAGGAGTACGTGTCCGGGTTGAGCCTGCAGGAACTGGAGAGGCGCCTGCCGCCCCAGTTCCTGCGGGTCCACCGCAGCTACATCGTGAACCTGCAGCGGGTGGCGGAGGTCTTCCCCTGGTTTCGCGGGTCCGTCGTACTGACCCTGGAAGACGGGGGCAGGCTGCAGGTGCCGGTGGGCCGCAAGTACCTGCGTGCCGTGCGTGCTGCCCTGGGCATCTAGCACGAGGTAGACTGCGCCGGGCGTGCCGCCGCCCGCGCGCGCCGGGCGGCGGCGGCGCGATGGCGCGGGCCGCGCCAGCGTGGGCGTGGGCGCCGCGCGGGGTGGTGGCGTGCGTGGCGGCAGATGGCCTGCGGTTCAGGTAGACGTGATGCCGTTGGTGCCGCAATAGTGCTCTTTATTCCCCACGTATTGAGAGGAGTGCGGCGGTACCGTAAACTCTGGCCGGGAGGTGAGAATGAGCGGGAAGGGCCAGTAGAGCAGTCCGTCAGCCGGAATCGGTCAGAAAGGAGCGGGTGAGATGTGAACAGTGCGCTGGCTCTCATTCTGTCTCTGGCGGCGGGTCTGTTCACGTACTATGTTTACGCTCGCTATATCGACCAACGCGTTATTCAGGCTGACCCCCGCAAGGCTACCCCCGCCAGGCTTTACATGGACGGGGTCGACTTCATGCCCACCAGCAAGCACGTCCTCTTTGGCTACCAGTTCAAGTCCATTGCCGCCCTGGGCCCGGTTACCGGTCCCATCATCGCCATGCAGTGGGGATGGCTGCCTGCCTTCCTTTGGGTGATCCTGGGGACTATGTTCATCGGCTGGGTCCAGGACTACACCAGCGTCATGATCGGGGTGCGCAACGAGGGGCAGACCTTTGGCGCCCTGAGCTATCGCCTGATTTCGCCCCGGGGCCGCATCACGCTCCTGGCCTTCATTTTCTTCTACCTGATCCTCATCGTGGCGGCGTTCGGGAAGATCGTGGGCGATATGATGGCTGCCGTCCCCTCGGTGCCAGTGGCCATCGTGGCGCTGGTCATCGTGGGGCTGGGCGCCGGTTACCTCATCTACCGCAAGCACGCCGACATCCTCTACACTACCCTGGGCATGGTGGTGTTGGCCCTGCTGGCCGTGTGGCTGGGGACATCCCTCCCCATCAAGGCCTCGCCCATGACCTGGGTCATCTTCGCCCTGGCCTTCTCCTACGCCGGTGCCGTGCTACCCATCTGGCTTTACGGCCAGCCCATCAACTACATCTCGTTCTACCTGGTCTTCCTGGGCATGATCGGGGCCGGCATCGGTGTACTGGTGGGGCACCCCACCTTCACCATCCCGGCGTTTACCAAGTGGACCATCCCCCTGGGACCCATCTGGCCCCTGCTCTTCGTCACCGTGGCCTGCGGTGCCATCTCGGGGTGGCACAGCCTGGTATCCAGCTCGGGTAGCGCCCGCCAGCTGGAGAAGGAGACCGACGCCCGCTACGTGGGTGCCGGGTCCATGATTTCCGAGATGGTGCTGGCCACGCTGTCCATCATCATCGCCGCCGCGACCTTCGCCAGCTTCAAGGATTACGGCGGTGCCCTCGCCAAAGGCCCGGCCTATATCTTCGCCACGGGGATGTCGGGCCTGCTCAACTTCCTGGGTATTTCCCCGGCCTTCGGCCAGGCGTTTGCCGGCGCCATGTACGTGATCCTGGCCATCACCGTCATGCAATTGGTGTTGCGGGTGGCCCGCCTGTCCACCACGGAACTGCTGGGAGATTACATCCCCGTAATGCGTAACATGTACGTGACCGCGGCCCTGGTGGCCATCATCTGCTGGGCCCTCATCGCCACCGGCACCTGGCAGTACATCTGGACCCTCTTTGGCGGCTCCAACCAGCTCATGGCGGCCCTGGCCCTCATGCTGGTCTCCATCTGGCTCAAGCAGTCGGGGCGCAACTGGCACTTCACCTTCTGGCCCATGCTCTTCATGTTCGTGACCACGGTCGTCGCGCTGGTGATGACGGGGATCAAGCTGTTCCAGACCGCCGCTAAGCTTTCGGCCGGGGCGGTCAAGCCTCCCGCCGGGCAGACCGTGGCCGTGGCCGTGGGCGGCAACTACGTCTCGGGGGTGATTGCCTTCGTGCTGGTTGTGGCCGCCCTGGTGCTGGTGGTGGACGGCCTGCGGGTGTTCTTCACCAGCCGTCCTGCCACCGCGGGGGCGCAGGCGGGGCAGGCCGCCAGCACCGCAGACTGAACGGTTGGCCTGCAGGCGGGTGCCGGGGGCCTCGCCGCGGGGGCCTTGATGGGCCGCCGTGGGGCAGCCCCCGGCGCCGCCCGGGGGAAAG